>CAWUKV010000004.1:0-72571 GCA_963923025.1 uncultured bacterium | reverse complement strand
GGTGTCCTTACGTAAATGGCGCTGGCTACATAGCAACCTATAGCAGTCGAAGGGTGGGTTAAAGCATTTGACTGCGTCGAGGGGCTCCAGCGTCAAGGACTTCAGCGCTAGTAACTATCCCTAGCAACTCGACGAATGCAATATGAAGATCGTCACGGCGACTCATGACGTTCGGCTCATGTGTTGTTTTTCGTTTTTCGGCACAATGTAACCGTCGCCAGATCCGTTAGGGAAAGGCTGCAAATTGTGTCAGGACGTTTATGAGGGGTGCTTTGAAAAAATTACAGTCGTTTGTCACAGAATGGTCGGTGCGATTTTTCCCTAAGCGCCGCCGTCCCTCCGTAAGTGTGGTTGCGCAAGATTCGCAGGAGCCTTTTGCACCTGACGTAAGCCGTGACCCAGATCAGCAGGGCAAGGACGAGTCACTCTGCCGTAAGGAGTGAATGCCGGTGGATTGAGAGTCTGTGAAGACTGTGAGCTTACGAAATGCGGGCAAAACTAAGGCACGATTAGACTGTCGTCCTCTGCCATGATGCCGACCAGGGCGAGCTGCCCATGGTACTCCGTTGTGATGGCCTGGGCTGAGACGTTAATGACCTGGCCCTGCTCGGTGCTGATGCGGAAACTAAGATTCAACAGGGGCGATTTGCCCGACAGGCACTCATGAATAACAGCGTAGACGCGATCTCGATCTTCGTAGGCCAGCAAACTGGCTATGGACGGTAGCCGCAGCATGTCTTCTCGGGAGTAGCCAAACAGCGTTGCCAGCTTTTGGTTAACGTGCAAAAACCGATTGTTCTGAAGTAAAAATGCGCCTACCAGCGGCGTCTTGAGCAGCTGACGGAAGAAGTCTTGGCTGTGCTGGAGTCGTTCGCGGTAGTCCTGGTTCGCGTCGGTCAGGTCAGAATTTTCGAGCAGAAGCGCAATTTGGTAGGCAATGGCGGTAATTAGGTCGCTGTCTTGCTGGTTGAAGTATCGAGTGTTGGGATGGGTGAGCGTGAGCACGCCAAAAACGCGATCGCCCCGCAGTAGGGGAACGCACAGGGCAGAAGCGACTTTGTAGGGCTGATCTGGCAGGCTGATCCAACGTTCATCGATGCGGGTGTCATGTACCAGTGCGGTTGCCTGTTTTTGAATTACCGAGCCTGCTAGACCCTTTTCGAGAACCTGCCCGACGAGCGAATGGCGTTCGCCTTCGGTGGTGCCCTCCCGTGTCAAGATGGCTTCGGTGACCACCTGTTCGGCGTCTAGCAAAAAGATGCTGCCACTGTCGGCGCGGGTAATGCCTACTGCCGCATCTAGGGTCTGCTTGAGCGTAGCCTTGAGCCGTAGCTGCCCGGTGGTGTTGCGCGACAGGGCTACCCGATCTTTAAGCCATTGAATCTGCTTGTCGTAGGCGGCGTTGACAGACTTCAGTCGCTCCACTTCGTCTTTCAACGCAGTGACCTCTGCGATGATGGCACCGTCGCTGGTGTGCTGTTCTGCGGTCTGCTTGGCGACAAACTGAGACACCGAAACCAGACCCCGCAGCAGCTGTAGCTGATCGTCGGGGAGCGCATCTGTTCGGGCTAGCTGATTAACCTCTTTGTAGAACGATTCGATTTCGTCAACCAGCGCGTCTTTGAGAGAATCTGAGCTGTTCATAGGTGAATTGGAGCGCGACTATTCGGCCTGACGATTTGAGCGCGACGATTTGCTGTATCTAAGCTGTACCTAATCTGCTGTACCTAATCTGCTGTACCTAATCTGCTGTACCTAATCTGGGGCATTACTGGCTGCAATGCCTGATCGGTAGCTGAGGGCTCAACCGATCTTCAGCTGGGATACAGTGAGAAGGCTAGGGTAGTGCCTTAGTTTGTTCTACAGCCCCGATTCTAGTAAACCCAGAATCTTTGCATTGCCAGAATCTTTGTATTGATTGTTGATCTTCGCGGTTACCGCCATGCCCCCCCTCTCTCGACGACTGCGGCGTAATCTTGTGTGGCTGACGCTGCTCTCTTTAATTTGGTTGCTGTGCAGTGGTGGGGCGCTAGCAGGTCCATTGGTGGACCGGGTGCAGCAATTTCCAGACTGGTCTGGAAAACCCCCAGTAGGTCCATCTAAGGGCGATTTGGCCTATCCGGATTGGATGGCCGGTACCTGGCAAATGACCTCAACGCTAACCGATATGGTGGCTCCCCTGGCTCCACAGGTGGTCACGCCCGGTTTTGAGGGCAATCGCAAATTTCTTGAGGAACCGATTACTGCACCGATTCGGTTTGTGAGCGCTCCGGTTGCAGACGGACAGTTTTTGGGGCGGGCTATCAAGACCAAGGAGCAGATTGTGTCGGATCGAGCCTTTAACGGGCTGAGTCTGGCACGGGCTTACCTAGGGGAGGGCTGGGTTGAAGCTGTCAAGGTTGACCCAGACAACCCCAACCGGCAAGTGACGTTTCTGCGCGACAACCGTCAGCTAGCCTCCACCGTTACTGGGCGCAGCATAGAGACCCCGAATGACGGAACCTTCGTGACCACGGAAGTTTTTCAGCAGTTCTTTCGCGGCGTGGGCGATGCTACCGCTTACTTAAACGAGGTTGAAAATACCACCGCCTATCACCGAGAAGCGGATGAACATCCTGCGATTACTGCCGATCAAATCACGGCTATCTACCTGTCGCCCCGCGATCCGGATTATTTCAAGGCGTTTAATCAGCCGGTAGCCCTGTATCGCTATCGGCTGACCTTTGAGCGAGATTCGTAGGGTAGCTGTCCGGGCTGCCTTTTCTGTGTATAACCTGGTGCAGCAGGCTGACAGGCAAGACGGCTATGCTATTCGACGATTTCGCGGAGGCGAGCCAACTTGAGCTGAAAGCTTCCTGTCCCCTGACCGGCGTAGGACCGCACGCGAACGGTGTACTCACCCGATTCGGTGATGCGGGCAAATAGCAGTGAGTTGGTGGTGCCGTCGGGGCCGTCATCATTTTCGCTGACGGTAATGCCGTTGCCGTCCATCAGGCTAACCAACGTATCGAACTCTTCGGAGGAGACGTCGATGGTGATCTGGTCACCGGCCTGCAAACTCACCTTGTAGTCGCGGGCAAAGCCACCAAAGCCGGTGGGAATATCGCCAGCAGATAGCGTGTCAGTGATTTCGCGACTGCTGGATAGACTGCCTGGGTTGTAGAGCTGAGCTGAGGCCGCTGAGGCCGTGAGCCCTAGAACCAGCATCGTAGTGGGAACTAGAAAAACCTTGTTTAGGAGCCGGTGCGATCGCATCATTACGGTACTCAAGTTAAAGATCAATAGACGAGGTGCGGTGCCATTATGCCCTAACCTATCCGCTAAGATTCGGTAGGACAGCCTTTTATACGGGTGAATTAATGGTTGCTCCGATTTTGGTTGCAATTACTTACAAAATCGCAACGAAACCTTAGATTTCTACAGCTTCACGAGGCGCTATTCCCCATGCCCAGCACTAAGCCTTTAGTAGACACGTCGTCTCGGGTTGTTACCCTGGCCCGGCTGCGACGCCTCAGCCATGTGCTAGATAACGCGATTCCCATTCCAGGCATTGGTCGGATTGGCCTGGACCCCATTCTGGGGGTGCTACCGGGGGGTGGCGACCTGCTAACCGGGGTCATTTCGGTCTACGTGGTGTTTGAGGCGGCGCGGTTGGGCGTGCCTGCAGCCACGCTAGGGCGTATGGGGCTGAATATCTTGCTGGACGTGGCGTCGGGGACGGTGCCCATTGTCGGAGATTTGGTCGATGTGGCCTGGAAATCCAACGCCCGCAATGTGGCGCTGCTAGAGCAGCATATTGAGTCGCCCCGACAAAGTGGGCGAGTGGACAAAATCTTTGCAGTAGTGCTGATTGTGGCCCTGGTGGTGCTGATATTGGCTGTCGCTAGTCTGTCCGTGATGGTGGTGCGCTGGCTAATTGGGGTGGTGTCTTAGATGCGATTGCACCAAGTCAGGCCCTGCCTACAGGACCCACGTTCTGAAACCTAAACTTTGTGACATAATCACTAGGCTAAGTCCAGTGGTAGCGTGCAGCGATGAAATTTGGCGTAGATGTTGCGGCAGATGTAGGGAATTTCGAAGACTGGCTACAGTTCAATTTGCCGGACCCGGAAGACGACCGCATTTCCGATGCCGACTTTCAGCAGCAGATTGACCAGGCGTGGCAGCGCTGCGACCAGATCGACCTACAAAACGACATCTGGCGCGGGCGGATTTTGAGAGCGGTGCGCGATCGCGAGAAAAAGGGCGGCGAAAATCGCGGTGCTGGGTTTCTTAACTGGCTGAAGGACCGCGACATTAGCAAAAGTCAGGCCTACGCGCTGATGGAGCTGGCCACCAGCGCCGATGCACTGCTAGAAGATGGCTTGCTGGAAACCCAGGACGTCAACCAGTTCAGCAAGCGGGCGTTTATTGAAACGGCCAACGCCTCCCCAGAGGTGCAGCAGATGGTCAGCGAAGCGGCCCGCCGGGGCGAGCAGATTACCCGCAAAGAGGTCAAGCAGCTTTCGGACGAGTGGACGGCCATGACCTCGGACCTGATTCCTGAGACCGTGCGAGAAAAGGCCGCAAACAACACGATTCCTACCCGCTATCTGCCGCCGTTGGTCAAAGAGCTAGAGAAGCTGCCCCCCAGCCACCAGGCCACGCTGAAAACTGAAGTGGCCCGCAATCCAGACGTGGACACGGTTAAGCTGGCAACGTCCGAAGCCCGCTACCTGTCGAAATACATTGCCGCTGCGGCCCAGGTACAGACGATTGACCCGGACCGCATTGACCTAGAACAAGCCCTGGACGAAGCGTTGCGGGTCGGTTGCCTCAGCGCCACGGCAGATTTGGTCAACCAGGCCACTCAGGTCGAGCAGGCGGCGGCTAAGCTCTACACGGCCTGGCGTAGGCTGAACAAGCTGTCTGAACGGGTTTACGTGGACAGCGGTGAAAGTACGCCCCACCTGCGATCGCTTTTAGCCGGACTCGACCCCCTAGCTAGTGAGCTGATCGAGGTTCAACTGGGGGCCACCGAAAGCACCCTGGCAAAGCTCATTCGGCTGCGCGTCTTGCAGGATGAGTCCCCATAGGCTGTCCTGCAGCCACAAAACTAGAAATTTTTAGCAATAGCCATAGCGGTCGCCAGCTTGGGTAGGACAAGGCTGCTCTGATCTTTTTTGGGCCATTTCGTTCGATGCCAGGCAGGATCGCCGTACGCGGTGTCCTGTCTTAAATGGCGGTATTTCTAGCTATAGCAAAAAAAGGCCCCTGACAGTTTGTCAGAGGCCATCTCACTTGAGAGGAGAACACAGGCAACGAGCCTTCGTGCCTTATGTAAGTAATTTTATTTTAGCTTATTGATAGTAGTTTTCAACAAGATAGGTCCAAACGGTAACGAGCTAGAGATCTATGACGACGCATACCTCTAGTTCTATGGCAGATTTAAGGCCGTTTGCTGCCAGCCAGTATCATCTGGCTCTAGCAGGTACCAGTGGGTGATGACGGGCTCAACCGTGTCGTCAATCTCCGCCCGGACATACACCTCAAAATCCCCTGATTCCTCAGCCTGTCGGCTGGGGAGCTGAATCAGGGCGTCGTAGGTACCTGTGACTTGATAGATACTGTCTGAATCATAGATACTGTCTGAATCGGCAGTCGGCGTCTGAACGGGGAGCGTTACGGGGCGGCGTTCGGTAATGGTGACCTGACGCAGCTTGGCATTGGGCGTTTGGGGAACGTTGAACCGCAAGTGACTGATCAGCTGCTGCTGAATGTGGGCGATACGGACGGCAAGTGCCCGTTCCACCACGGTCTGTGGCGGCGTCTCTGCTATGCCACTACAGCCCCAAAGGGCCAAAAGCAAACAGCCTAGCACTAGCCAGTGCAGCCAGACCCGCACGAGATTACTCCTTCAGGCTGCGGGGGTCTAGCGCATCTCGCAGACCGTCGCCCAGCAGGTTAAATGCCAGTACCGTCGCCACAATCAAGAAGGCCGGGGGCCAGATCAGCCAGGGTTGCAAAATCAGCTTAGAAGCGTTGGTTGCCGCGGTGAGCATATTGCCCCAGGAGGGGTCCGGCTGCTGAATGCCCAGTCCGATCAGGCTCAGTACCGCTTCGGCCAGAATGTAGCCCGGTATGGCTAGCGTGGCCGAGATAATCACGTAGGTTGCCGTCTGCGGGAGGATGTGGCGCAAAATAATGTGCAGCGATCGCCCGCCCATGGCCTGGGATGCCTGCACAAAGGTGCGTTCTCGCAGTGACAGTACGTTGCCGCGAATTACCCGTGCTAGGCCTGCCCAGCCCACAAAAGACAGGATGATCACAATCATAAAGAACCGCTGGGAGCTGGTGAAGCGGGCAGAGAGCGCTCCCGATAGCGTCACCAGCAGATAGATCGACGGAATCGTCATGATCACTTCGACAATTCGCATCAGTACTGAGTCAATCCAGCCGCCGAAGTAGCCCGAGATGCCGCCGACCAGCAGCCCCAACGGGAAGGAAATCATAATGCCGATCAGGCCAATGCTGAGGCTAATGCGCCCCCCATGGATCAGTCGGCTCAGCACATCGCGGGCTGACTCATCGGTTCCCAAAATATTCCACTTGCCCGGACCCGTCGTGCCAAATAGGTGGCGGCTGCCGGGAATGCCAGGAAAGGGGGTGAACTCACCAAAGGTTACCGCCCAGGGGCCTACTTGAATGTCTCCCGTTTCTACCGCATTCTCTTCTGGAATAAATACTTCGCTAACGGTAGGCAGCGTCAGCTTCAGAAACCGATATTCTTCGCCTTTTACAAAGAAGCGAATGGGCGAAGGTTCACCAAAATCTGCCTCGACTACGCGGTCTCCAGTTTCAATATCTACGGGGCCTTGGGTGATGGGGTACACGTGAGGGCCGATGAATTGGCCGGTCTCCTGGTTGCGCCAGTAAATGGTTGTTGGCGGCAGCAGCGACCCGTTGGGCTGACGACCGTAGGGATCGTAAGGGGCGTTAAACTCGGCAAAAATAACAACGAGATAAAACACCAGCAAAATCGTCGCGCCGAAGCGGGCTAGCGAATTTTGCCTAAGCTTTTGCCACCAGGAAGCTTCCATGTGCAGGGGAGGTTAAATAAGGCTTCGGCCTATTCTATAGCAACCCGCACAAAAGGTGGGCTGGTTGCGCGTCACGGAGTGCCTGACAACCAAGAGCCTGACAACCAAGAGATAGCCCTACTCGGTGCAGCTTAAGCGACGTGACCAAAGCTACAGCTCATAGTCCTGCCCTCGTCTGCTGACTTATACCGGGGCTAGCACCTGCTCGTATTCGACGGTGAAGACGTTGGAGTACAGATTGGCAATAATCTGCTTGCCTTCTTGGGTGAGCGACAGGTAGCGTAGCCCGTCCTTCACGTAGGGATGCACGCCGTTCCAGTAGAACTTAGGGTAGTTGCTGCGTAGGTCGCCAGGGTTCTCGTAACCCAGGGTTTTGTTCTGCCCGGTTTCTTCAAATTCGTAGAACAGGGCGCTAATTTTCTTCAGATAGCGCGGGTCGCTGAGCTGGCCGATCAGGTCCGCTGCGCGAATTAGGCCAGGAAACCCTTTGGTGTCTTGGTGATCTTCTTGCTTGGGAACCGGGAAGCGGGTCAGTTCCATGTTTTGCTTGATGCGCTCTGCGTCAATTAGCGCGTTTTGGCCAAAGCGCTCTTCCACAAACAGCTCACCCCGGTCAACGTGGTAGGGCGTCAGTGAGGCATCGGTTGCGCCGGGAGGGAGTTTGACCTTGTCCCCCTTGCCGGTGGCATATAGGTTCTCGCTTTCGCAATCTTCGCGGCAGACGCCCTTGACATAGCCAATGTCGTGGCACACCAGGGACACAATAAAGTGCAGCCAGTCTTCGCAGGTGACTTTGCCTTCACGAATGTGTTTGCCCCGCAGCATTTCTTGCCCCACCAGCGTGACCAGAATAGTGTGCTCAACGTTGTGGTAAAGCGCGTCGCTATTAGCAATATTTTCTAGCGCCATACTGCCTGCCCAGGCAATGATGTCCTCGTACTCTGGGTGCAGCCCGCCGTAGGTTCGCTGATAGCCCATTCGCAGTTTCGCAACGAAGTCCGCGATTAGTATTTCAGTGACGTTAAACATGTTTAGGGACGTTCTGGGAAGGGTTTGAACCACGGTATTTAGAAGGTTAGCTAACGCTAGCACACCGGTTATCGCCAGTGCTGATGGCTAAGGGCCACTTTGGTCACGATGCGGTGCAATGACTACAGGGTGCCCGCAAATGGATGAGATAACGCTTGCCGGTTTAAGCGTGTGCTTTTGGGGCTGGAAATGCTGTCAAAGGGTATCCCTGAAACCGTCTGAAAGGGACGATTGTCTAGATTGTGCCGATTGATAGAGCTGCTTGGCCGTGATCCGGGTCATGCAAAATTGCGGCATAATAGCTTCGGGGTTTTACATTTCGTAACTTGGTTCGATCCGATGGATTGATCTGAAGCATGGATGGTTGCGAACGGTACAGTCTTCGATTCTGTTCTTTTTACCGAGGCGTCGCAGCGCATAGGCTGTGCTTGTGTAGGTGTTTTGACACAAAGCTATTCGGACAGCGACCTTTCAAGCGAGTTTTCAGATGAGTCTTCAACCAATGATTCGCCGGGTGCGCCATTGGCCTATGGGCTTGCACCGCCCCAGAAGGGGCTGCTGTCTGGGCGTCGCGGTCTTGCGGTCGGACTTTTGCTTGGGCTACTGATTGCGCTCATTGGCGGTCGGCTAGTACCTCAGCGTCCGGCAGAGTCTGAAGCCCCCGTCGAAACTGCTGTAGCACCCGCCGCTAGCGTGACCACCCAGCGGGCACAGCAGGCCACAGTCAACCGGACGATTACCGCAACTGGTACTGTTCAGCCCTTTGACCTGCTACAAGTGAAGCCCCAGGCCAGCGGGCTACAGGTGTTGGACTTGCGGGTGCGTGAGGGCGATCTCGTCAGTCAAGGGCAAGTATTGGCTGTACTAGATGACACGGTGCTTCAGGCGCAGATTCAAGAAGCGCGGGCCGATCTAGCGCAGTCAGAAGCGCAGGTGGTTCAGCGGCAGGCGCTGCTGGGGCAGGCCGAGGCCAGACTGGCTGAGGCGGAAGAGTCCTTTCAGAACTATCAGAACTTGTTTGATCGGGGGGCGATTAGCCAGGAGCAGCTCACTACTCGCCGTACCCAAGCGCTGACGGCACGAGAGGACAGAGCAGTGGCGTTGGCTGACATCCAAAGCGCCCAGGCCACGGTGGCCAGTCGTCAGGCCGACATCGATCGGCTGCAAGCCCAGCTCAATCAGACGGTGGTACGGGCACCGGCTAACGGCACCATTGCCGAGCGCACGGCCACTGTGGGGGATACGGCCTCCACAGGAACGGCGCTGTTCACGCTGATTCAAGACGACCTGCTAGAGCTAGAAGTGGAGCTGCCCCAGGCCCAGCTCCGGCAGGTTGCGGTGGGAGCTCCGGTAGAAATTACCTCCGCTGCCGATAGTGAGCTGTCGCTCCAGGGGAGCGTTCGCGACATTGACCCGCTGGTGGACCCGGAGAGCCGACTAGCGACGGTTAACATCAGCCTGTCAGGGAGTGATCGACTGCGCACGGGCATGTTTTTAGAGGCCAACATTGTCACCGATGCAGTGGATGCTGTGGTGATTCCTGCGGATGCGCTGGTGCCCCAGTCGGATGACAGCTTTGTGGTGTACAAGGTTGAGACCGAGAACGTGGCCCAGGCCGTCATCGTTGAGGTGGGCAACCGGATTGCAGCTGACGGCAATCAGTCTGCCCGGGTGGAGGTCCGCTCCGGCTTGGCGGCGGGTGACACGGTGGTGGTGGAAGGGGCCAGCTATTTGCAAAGCGGTGATGCTGTCAACGTGGTCGAGGGGCTATGAATTTCAATATTTCGGCCTGGTCGATTCGTCGCCCTGTCCCAACGCTGGTGCTGTTTTTGGTCCTCACCTTTGCAGGGCTAATTTCGTTTACCCAGCTGGGGGTTGATGCCAATCCCAACATCGACATCCCCACTGTTTTAGTCGATGTCAGCCAGCTCGGAGCAGGCCCCGAAGAGCTAGAAACTCAGGTCACCAAAAAGATTGAGGACGCCGTTGCCGGACTGGGTAACATCGACGGGATTAATTCCACCGTTACCGACGGCAGTTCCACCACAGTAATCAGCTTTGAGCTGGGAACGGACACCGAGCAGGCCACTAACGACGTACGGGATGCCGTTACCCGCGTCCGCCAAGACTTACCCCAAGATGCGCAGGAACCCCAAGTGCGCCGCCTCCGGTTTGAAGGCGGGGCCATTCTTACCTATGCCGTCAGTTCCGACACGCTGTCGGTAGAGGCGCTCAGTGATTTGGTGGACCGTACGATTGCGCCGGAACTGCTGTCGGTCTCTGGTGTTTCTCAAGTGCGGCGCTCTGGCGGCTTTGATCGAGAAATTCGGGTTGATCTCGATCCGAATCAGCTGAACGCGCTGGGCGTTACGGCCACACAGGTCAATAACCAAATTCGTAGCTTCAACGTCAACCTACCGGGGGGACAGGGCGAAATCTCGGGGCAGGAGCAGGGCATTCGTACCCTGGGCAGTGCTGCCACAGTAGAGGCGCTGCAAGACCTGGGCATCGTCCTACCCAATGGTGGCAGCGTGCCGCTGAGTACTCTGGGGTCGGTGCGGGATGACTTTAAAGAGCTGAGCCAGTCGGCCTATGTGAACAACGAGGCGGTGGTGTCCTTTTCGGTACTGCGCAGCAGCGGCAGTTTATTGGTGAGCGTCGAAGAAGGGGTGAGAGATGCGATCGCATCTCTAGAAAACGAACTAGACGACGTCAACTTCCAACTCATCTTCACCCGCGCCACAGACATTCGGGACTCCTACCAAGCCTCCATTGATGCGCTGATTATCGGTTCCATTTTGGCGGTAGTCGTGGTCAGTTTGTTCTTGCGCAACTGGCGCACCTCGCTGATTACTGCCACCGCTTTACCGCTGTCGATCATTCCCACCTTTATTGTTTTGCAATATCTGGGCTATACGCTCAACAGCATGTCGCTGCTGGCCCTGACGCTGGCGGTTGGCAACTTGGTGGACGACGCCATTGTCGAAATTGAAAATGCCGAGCGTCACATCGGCATGGGCAAGCATCCCTTCAAAGCGGCCCTAGACTCCACCGCTGAGGTGGGTTTAGCGGTGGTAACGACGACTGCGACGATTGTTGCCGTCTTTATTCCTGTTGCCTTTATGGGTGGCGTTCCGGGACAGTTCTTCCAGCCGTTTGGGGTTACGGTGGCCGTCTCCACTATGTTTTCGACCTTGGTAGCCCGCCTGATGACGCCGATGATGGCGGCTTATTTGCTGAAGCCTGTGGCGGCGAGTACTCAAAGTGCGGCTTTGGAGACAGTGGAAAACGTCTCTAGCGGGAACGGCAGTAATGGGAACGGCAGTAATGGGAACGGGGCTGGCGGCTACAGCACCAATGGGAATGGTCACAGCGCCAACGGCTATCGTCCTGACATACCCAAACTTCTGCGTCCTTACTACCGTCTGCTGACGGGGGCTCTGCGCCACCGGGCGCTCACCATTGGTTTAGCGATTGGTTTCTTTATTTTGAGCCTGTCGCTGGCGCAGTTTATCCCCACGAGTCTGTTTGCGTCGGGCAACACCGACATTACCAACCTCACCATCGAACTGCCGCCGGGGTCTACCCTGGCCAAATCGGAACTGGTGGGAGAGAGAATTACAAATCTGCTGCTAGAGAACCCCGCCGTTGACCGGGTCTATATCTCGCTGGAAGAAACTGAAGGCAGCGCTGTTATTCAGCTCAAGCCTAAGAATGAGCGTGATGTGACCCGCTTGGAGTTTGAGACCCAGATGCGGCAGCAGCTTCAGCAGATTCCTGGTGCCCGGATTGCCTTCGAGAGCCAGGGGGCGGCGGGCAACAGTAAAGCGCTCAATATTTTGCTCAAGGGTGACAACCCGACTACGCTGACGGAAACGGCCAACGCGCTGACCCAGTCTATGCGGCAGATTCCCGGTTTGGTAGAGGTGACCTCCAGTGCCAACCTGGTTAAGCCCGAAATCCTGATCCGTCCACTACCGCAGCAGGCCGCTGACCTGGGCGTTAGCGTTAGCAGTATTGCCAGCACGGCCTCCCTGGCAACATTGGGCGATTCTGAGTCGAACCTGGCAGACTTCGACGTGGGCGATCGCCAAATTCCCATTCGCGTCCGTCTCGCCGCCGACTTCCGCGACGACATTAGCACCCTAGAAAATCTCAAAGTCCCTACCCAGCAGGGCGGCTTGGTGCCGCTGTCTGCCGTGGCAGAAATTGACTTTGGCAGCGGTCCCGCGCAAATTGATCGCTACAACCGCTCCCGTCAGGTGACGGTTGGGGCCAACCTCGACGGCATTACCCTCGGTCAGGGACTAGAGGCGGTGTACGCCCTGCCCATTTTGCAAAACCTGCCAGATGGGGTAACTCAGGAACCTACGGGCGATGCTGAAATCATGCGCGACATCTTCAGCCGCTTCCTGTTGGCGTTGGCAACCGCCGTGCTAATGATCTATGCCGTGCTGGTGCTGCTGTACAACAACTTCATCTACCCCTTTGCGGTAATGGTGGCCCTGCCGCTTTGCATTGGTGGGGCGCTGATGGGGCTGATGATTGCCCAGAAGCCGCTGGGGCTGTTTGCGCTGATTGGCATTGTGTTGCTGATGGGCTTGGTGACTAAGAACTCCATTCTATTGGTGGACTATGCCCTGATTGCGATGGAGCGCGGCAAGTCGCTGAAGCAGTCGGTAATTGAGGCGGGCCTAACACGCATGCGTCCAATTTTGATGACCTCGATTTCGACGGTGGCAGGGATGATGCCTATTGCCCTGGAGTGGGGCGCGGGGGGTGAGACGAGAAGCCCGATGGCGATTGCTGTCATTGGCGGCTTTTCGACGGCTACTTTGCTGACGTTGGTGGTGGTGCCGGTCTTCTTTACGTACATTGCCAGTTTCCAGAAATGGCTGGTGGGCCTGCTGGGCAAGGTCACCGACATTGCTCCTCCGCCCACCGAACTGAAGCATCCTGACCCGCAGTTTCAGTCAGACTATCCGCAACAGCCCGTGAGCAAGTAGTTGCTGTCCATGGTTTTGGCGGGGCTATCGGTTTTTCTAAAGGAAGCTTCACTTGACTTGTTGTCCTATCCAGCTTGGGCCTGAATAGAACAACCTTAAGTCAAGTGAGAAACGCTATATAGCAGTTGAAGGGTTGGTTAAAGCATTCGACTGCGTCGAGGGGCTCCAGCGTCAAGGACTTCAGTGCCAGGAACTGTCCCTAGCAACTCGACGAATGTAACAAAAACGGTTTGGGGTCGAGTTAGTCGTCGATTTCGATGGCAATCAGCTCGCCACTATTGGCATCAATCAGCACCTCCTGATTCCCAATTTCCACTTCATAAACCAGGCGATTATCTTCCAGCTCTAGTTCGGTCTCGGTGACATCACCGGGCACTGCCGCTAAGGCAATGGCTTCGGCTTCAGCAGCTGTGAGGCTTGGATCGGCTTGTGTGGCTAGATCGTCGTCATCCTTGTCGTCGTTATCCTCGTCGTCGTCATCCTCATCGTCGTCATCCTCGTTGTCGTCATCCTCGTCGTCGTCATCCTCGTCTTCGGTATCGTCGCTATAGTCGTTATCATCCTCGTCTTTTTCATGGGGTGCATGAGTGCCATCTTTATCTAGCGCATCCCCATTGTCCTTACTATTTTCACTGGCTTGGGTGGCCGTGTCCTGTTCTGCCATGGCTGCACCGACAGCGATAACCTGCTGAGAACCGGCACTCAAAATCAGGAGCAGCATCAGCGTGAGGTAAGTTTTAGTGTTGAGAAGTTGCATGGGAGTTATCTCCAAAAAATGAGTTGAAAGGAAGTTGTGTAGGCAGTTGTGGATGATCCAAAAAGTTATTCAAAATTAGTGTCTGTTCAATCGTGTGTTTAGGCTAAAGAGCCAGTTCCACAGTCTTTGGGGCCAGTAGCTGGGCCAATCTTTGGGACGGACCTTGACGCTAACAACAGACAGCAGCAAGGGAATGCCACCTACTTTGAATGAGAGCAAAACATGCAGCACTGTAAGGGCCACAATACCCAGCCAGGCAAAGACATGTAGGCTATAGGCCCAATCAGAAAAAATGCCTTGCACCATAGCCTCGTCATCGAGTTCTTCCCCTGAGATGACCACTAACCCACCTAAAATCAGGAGGCCCGTATTGACGATGCGGTGGAGGGTATACCACCAAATCGGTTTGCCGATGTTGGTCAACTGGGTCAGAGATTTACCCTGAACCAGCCGTCGCCGCCCAGCCCATAGGCTGTAAACAACAAACACCCACAGGGCGCTGGTAAACAGCCCTCCGATTTCGTCGTGTAGGTCAACAACAGCCGCGGGCGCCGCGGGAAATGGTAATCCCCCCACCTGTGGGTCCCAGGTGTTTAGCAGCCAATAGCCGGTTAACACACCGAGGAGGGCCAGAATACCCTGACCTGCGTGGAGGCTACGAAAAATCAGGGTTTGGTAGGGTCGAGGTCGTGACATATGAGGCGCGGTATTGTTCAATCGCAGTGAACTGCATATCCTTAAGTTAGGAAGGCAATGTCAAGAACTCGGCAAGAGAATTGCGCAATTTGAACAGGGACAGCCCTAGTTGGTTACTTTGTTTGAACTTTCGAGTAGGGCTGTCCCTCGAGCACAAAGGCTGGCAACCCATCCCAGCCTGTGGGTTGCCAGCCGTTCACCCGCATTCCCTACTGAGACGAGTTGATGGGAAGATGCACCGTAAAGCTGCTACCCTCGCCTGGTTGGCTGCGGACGGTGATGGTGCCGTTGTGGCTTCGAATAATCGCCTGGGCAATGGATAACCCTAGACCAGAGCCACCGGAAGCTGCGTTTCGTGCCTGGTCTACCCGCCAAAACCGATCAAAGATTTTAGAAATGTTCTCGGGGGCAATGCCTATCCCGGTGTCTTGAATGGTGACCCTAACCCCCTCTATTGTTTGTTGGCTGCTGACGGTGACTGTGCCGTTCGGCGGGGTGTATCGTAGGGCGTTTTGTAGCAGATTGGTAAAGGCCTGAATGAGGTGGGGTGCATGACCTGTCAAGGAGAGTTGGGGCGCAATTTGGGTTTGGATCTTAATGGTGTTTTGTTGAGCTTGGGGCTGATAGAGTCTCACCAAATCAGCTAACAGCTTACTCAGATCAACGGGAACTCGTTCGATGGGAAGCTGTTGATCGAGACGGGTCAAGAGCAACAGATCTTGGGTCAGGTGCGCCATCTGCTCTGCGGCATTCATGATGGTTTCTAACGTTTCTTTGTCATCGATCCGCATCCCGTCGGGGTATCGTAGGGCAACCTCTGCATTACTAGTAATCGCCATGATCGGGTTGCGCAGCTCATGGGAGGCGTCGGCGGTAAACTGGCGTAGGCGGTCAAAACTGGTTTCGATGGGGCGCATGGCCTGACGATTGAGCCATAGCACGCCAAAGGCACTCATACCTAGAGCCACGAAGCTGCCGATGCCCAGCCCGCGATCTAGCTGTTGGAGGGTTGTGTGGTAAGGCACCAGTGATTGGCTGACGCGGATGTAGATAATGTCTGTGGTGTTGGCGGTCTTCCTTTCTGGGGCTACGGTCTGGGTGAGCGATTGAATAGGAATTGCCCCAACCGTTTGTGTGACTTCGTTGAGGTGACCGGCATGGGCGGAAACTGCTGTAGAGATTTTTTCGGTGGGATGGATTGTGCCCAGCTGATCGATCAGTTGCCCATCGGCGGTAAACCACTGCACGCCCTGGGTATTGGCAAGAATAGCAGTCTCAGCTAGGTCATCGCTCTCGATTTCGAGTTGGTCATCATCCCATTCCACTACGGCAGCGGCGCTGCGGCTAAGGGCCTGAAGCTGGGCCTGCTGCTGCTGCCGGAGGGTGACAGTGAACGTGGTGCGTAGCGCGATCGCAAACCCGCCCAGCACTAGCCCAAACACCAGCACGTTGGCCCACAGCAGCCGTCGCTGAATCGGGCCAAACTGGGAGGGTGGGGCCTTGTTTGCCATATTGCTCACGCCGTCTCTAGGGGCGTCAACCGATAGCCCACCCCATACACCGTTTCAATTAAATTCTGACCATTACCCGCGGCCTTAAGCTTGTGACGCAGGTTGCCGATGTGAGTTTTAACGGTACCTTCTCCGGCACTTTGGTCAAAGTCCCACAGCTGTTGTAGCAGCTGGTCGCGGGAGGCCACCTGCCCCGGGTGCCGTAAGAAATATTCCAGCAGCAGGTACTCCTTCGGGGTCAAGGTCAGGGCTTTGCCTGCACAGGTCACCGCTCGGGTGCTGGGGTCCAAAGACAAGCTGCCATACTCAAAAATGGTCGGTGTCAGCTCTCGACTGCGGCGGCTTAAGGCCCTGAGTCGGGCGGATAATTCTTCGAGCTTAAAGGGCTTGACCAAATAATCATCGGCCCCTGCATCCAGGCCGATGACCTTATCACTGGTGGTATCTTTGGCCGTCAGCATCAAAATCATGGACGGGCAGTCGGCACCCCGCAGCCGCCGACACAGCTCAACCCCGTCCAGTCGCGGCAGCATCCAATCCAGCAAAATCACGTCATAGTCAGCCGCCTGGGTAAACTCCCATCCTTCCATCCCGTCGGTAGCCACATCTACGGTGTAGTGCTGATGGCGCAAGTCTTTGGCCAGCGGCGTAGCAATGCGGGCGTCATCCTCGACGATTAGGATCCTCATGGTGGGCGTTGCCTATGACGGACAGTAGTGACGCCTTAGTCTACAACTGCAACTGTCAAAAACTCGACAAGATGGCTGAAGGTACCGGTTCAAGCAGGCTAGGCCAAAAGCCAAATGCAAAGCATAGGCGTCTTTCCCCAGCCCAATAGCCTCAGTAGACGACAAGTTTCGGCAGCCGCTAGCTTTCATCGGTAACTAACGGTTCTACCCCCGTCAGCGTTTCGCCTCGGCCTGTAGTGAGGACGCGATCGCACGGCTGCGATCGCCCCTGCTTAGGAACGTGTCTCAGCTCAAACTGGGCGCTGCGATCCTGACTGGTGATGACAATGGCGCTGTCGATATCCGCAGTGGGCAGGGCTGCAATTAGGCTGTCGCTGTTTTGGCTGAACTGGAAGCACTGGGAGCCAATGCCGCCGCGGTTGGCCCGTTTCAGCGTCGCCACCGGCATGCGCTTGGCATAGCCTCGCTCAGACACCATTAGCAGGTCTTCTCCGGGGGTGACCACCGCTGCACCAACGATGCGCTCTTGTTTGAGGACGCGGATACCTTGGGTGCCCTGGGAGTTGCGACTAGCTAGCGGCAGCTGGTCGTCGTCAATGCCAAACCGCAATAGGCGACCGCCGGAGGTGGCCAGAACAATGTCTAGGTCGGGTTCGGCTAGGGTTGCGATCGCAAGCTCATCATCGCCCTTCAGCTTCATGGCTGTGAGCCCGCGTCCGGTTAGGTTCTGGAACTCGGCCACCGTCAGTCGCTTGATCCGACCCTGGCGGCTGACCAAAATCAGCTGCTGTTCTAACCGCTCCGGCGTCAGCACCAGTCGAGCAACCACGGCATCGGGGTCGTTGCCCACCGCTTCGGGCAGCAGGTTCACCAGCGGCGACCCCTTAGACTGGCGCTGGGCAATGGGAATGTCGGCTAGGGGCAGGGTGTAGGCTTTGCCATCTCGAGTCAACACCAGTAGCTCTTGATGGGTATGGACCTGCTCCGTTTGCAGTACCGGGTCGTCGGCCTCTTGTAGTTTGGGTTTGCCCTTGGGCGGTGGGTCGGCCTTGGCCTGACGGCGCTGGTAGGCGCGGGGCGAGAGCCGGTAGGCGTAGCCCTTTTGCGTGAACTCGACGACGGTTTCTTCTTCTTTGGCCTCGGCTTCTAGCTCCGCCAAAATCTGTTTTTCTTCCGCCCGCTCTTCTTCGGTTTGCAGGCGGGTGCGGCGCTCGTCGCCGTAGGCCTTTTTCAGGGCGCGCAGCTCTTTCTTTAGGGCTTTGAGCAGGACTTTGCGATCGCCCAACAGTTCTTGTAGAGCGGTTTGCCGGTCGCTCAGTTCCTCGAATTCTTCCAGCAGCTTCTGCTGTTCGAGCCCCACCAGCCGCCGCAGCGGCATCGAGAGAATGGCGTTGGCCTGACGTTCGCTCAAGTCAAACTGCCCTTGCAATTCTTGACGGGCAGTACCGCCGTCAGGGGCGGCCCGCAAAATCTCAATTACCTCGTCGATGCTGTCGAGGGCGGTGAGCATACCTTCGACAATGTGGAGCCGTGTCTCGGTTTCTTCGAGTTCGTGGCGGTACTGGCGGGTCAGCGTTTCTTCGCGGAAGCTGAGGAAGGCATTGAGCATTTCCCTCAGCGAGAGCTGCCGGGGCTGGCTGTTATCCAGCGCCAGCATGATCGCACCAAAGTTGCTTTGCAGCGGCGTCATCCGGTAGAGGTCGCTGAGAATTTTGGGTGCCTGAGCGTCTCGCCGCAGTTCGATGACAACGCGCATACCATCGCGATCGCTCTCATCTCGAATGTCGGCAATGCCGTCAATGCGGCCTTGGTTTACCAGATCGGCGACTTTTTCAATCCAGCCTGCCTTGTTGACCTGATAGGGCAGCTCCGTCACCACAATGGCGTTACGGCGCTGTCGTCCTTTACCAGGGCGGATTTCTTCGAAGCTGGCGATGCCCCGCACAGGGATGCTGCCACGGCCTTTCCGGTAGGCGTCATGGATGCCCTTGTTGCTGGTGACTTCTCCCCCCGTGGGGAAGTCGGGACCGGGGATCAGCTGAAAGAGTTTGTCGTCGCTCAGCTCAGGGCGGTCGATCAGAGCGATGAGGCCATCGACCACTTCACCCAGGTTGTGGGGAGGAATGTTGGTCGCCATGCCCACGGCGATGCCGGAGCTGCCGTTGAGCAGCAGGTTGGGCAGCTGCGCGGGCAGCACAACCGGTTCTTGTTGGGAGCTGTCAAAGTTGTCGGTGAAGCCGACGGTGGCCTGGTCAATGTTGTCGAGTAGGGCGTTGTGGCTAATGGGGGCGAGCCGCGTTTCGGTGTAACGCATGGCCGCCGGTGGGTCGTTGTCTACCGAGCCAAAGTTGCCGTGACCGTTGAGTAGGGGGTACCGGCTCGAAAAGTCCTGCACCATCCTTACCAGGGCGTCGTAGACCGCCTGGTCGCCGTGGGGGTGGTACTTACCCAGCACGTCGCCCACCACGCGGGCGCATTTTCTAAAGGGCTGGTCCGGGGTCAGCCCCAGTTCGTGCATGGCATAGAGAATACGCCGATGCACCGGTTTGAGACCGTCGCGCACGTCCGGCAACGCTCGCCCCACGATAACGCTCATGGCGTATTCCAGGTAGGACCGTTGCACTTCGCTATGGAGTGAGGTCACGACGATATGTTCGTCTGGAAGCATGTTGAGCTGTTCGGACATGGGTTACGTCTCTAGCGGCAGGTCGGGCTGTAGGTCAAAGGAGCCAGGGTAATGGCGGGCTGGAGCAGGGGCGTTGACGGATACCGATTGACTGGGGGCAATGGTGTACCTTACACACAAGGTTAGGAATCTGCAATACTTTACTATGGCGCTGCCCTGTTCTGATTACAACAGGATTACGGCAGTAAGGCGACAACGGCTAAGGCGGATAATACCCCCTAGAATGATGCCAAAGAATCGCTAAAACGACTGCAGGTCAACCGTTCGCACAGTCCTAAAATAGGTAGTATACTAGCCACCTTATTGTTGATACATAACGGAAAAATACGCTGATGAAGACCGTTTTAATCGTTGAAGATGACATGATTAATGCCCGTGTCTTCTCCAAAATTTTGACCAAACGAGGCGGCCTCCTCGTCAAACATACGGAAAATGTTGATGAGGTGATGACCATCGCCCAAAATGGCGAAGCCGATATTATTTTGATGGACGTTTCGCTGTCCCACAGCGTTTACCAGGGTAAGCCGGTCGATGGTATCCGTATTACTCAAATGCTCAAGGCTGACCCGGCAACGGCAAACCTGCCGGTGATTTTAGTAACGGCCCATGCTATGGATGGCGATCGCGAAAGCTTTTTGCAGCAGAGCGGTGCAGATGGTTACATCTCAAAGCCAGTAGTGGATCATCAAAAGTTTGTCAACGATGTCAAAGCGATGATCGGTGAAGAATAGAGTCAACCTAGGAAAGTAAGCTACCCGCTCTGCCAGCCGTCATCAGTATTGAATAAGTTTTTTTGTACTAAAGCGTCTGTATTTTAGCAGACGCTTTTGTCTTGTGTTGCGATTTAGCGCTGCATCTAAGCCTTGTCCACGTCCAGAACTGGAGTTTTGCTGGCGGGGAAAGCTACAGGTTTCAACTTAGACGTGGTTTACAGCTGAGCCAGCAGCTCTTGCAGAGCCGGGGTCTCAAAGAAGGCGCGGGTGGCATCTAGCAGGCGATCCCCCCATAGGTTCTCTTCGAGAAAGTCGATGTCGGCGTAGCGGCTGTCTCGCTCTAGCGCTGCCGTAGCTTGATCGACGGCCTGGGTACGTTCGCTGCCTTGGGTGTAGAGGGCAACCGCGATCGCGAGTTGCGGTTCAGACTGTTCTTCTTCGGAGAGGGTGAGGGACTCACGCCACTTTGCGATCGCGCCGTCCACATCGCCCTGCTCGTACAGCACCAGACCGATGTTGTTGACCGCGGGCCATAGCGTGGCCTCGTATTCAACGGCGCTTTCGTATTGCGCGATCGCCTGCTGATAGCGGGTGAGCCGATAGTAGGCATTGCCCAAGTCGAACCGTGCCCCGGCGTTTTCGGGCTCAATGTCTAGCCCGGTTTCTAAAGACTCAACCGACTGTAAATATTTGCCTTCGCTAAAGTAGGCGGACCCCAAGGCAAACCAGACTAGAGCGTTCTCCCGGTCTAGTAGCTTGGCCCGCTCCAAGGTGGGAATGGCTGCGTCGGTTTGACCGAGCTGGAGCTGGAGACTACCCAGCAGCGCTAACACTTGAGGATCGTTCGGTGCCAGCTGTGCGGCCAGCTCCGCCCGTGCTAGAGCCTCTTCAAACTGCTGAAACTGGGCCAGCTGCGCGGCATCTTGAGCCAGGCTGAGGCCATCATTCTCGAGGCGGTCCTCATCAATGGGCAACACGTAGGGCAGCAATGCCTGGGCCTGGGCTGGTTGGGTAACAGCGCCGACCCCTAGCACAACAAAGAGCGAGGCAAGCAGAGTGGATGGGCGCACAGGCATAGGTCAATAATCGTTTAGCGAGTCATTTAACAAACTGGCAGATAGCAACTGGCAGAAACCAGCGACAGGATAGTGCCAAGTTAGGAATAGGTTTACACCCAAATTGAACCGTCGTCAGGCTTTTTGTCCAGATTGTTTCATTCGTAGACGGTATCGGTGGGGTTTGGGGAGTCGTGGGGATTGGGGGGCACCGTGTCTAGTATAGGTTTCGAATTTAAATTTGTTGCTGGTTTCCCTCAAAGGGCATTAAAACCGGGTTTCAAATTCCAGGAAGAAGCGGTTGTCATCGTCGAGGTCGGTGATGGCTCGAATCCTAAACTCGTCGTTGATTTGGTAGCGCAGGTTGTACTCTACCCGCGTGTCATCGGTCAGAATCTTGATCAGCGATACGGTGAATTGGTCGGTCACGTCAAAGCCAACCTCTGTAGCAATATCTAGACCACTACCGGAGTTATCGCTACTCGAGAACCGCGACGCCGACGTCACCGGGAAGAGACGAAACTCGCTGAGATTGAGGGTGCTGCTGACAAAATCCTGCACGCTGTTGAGCAATGCCCCACCAAAGAAGTTAATCACGCCACCGAGATCGCCGCTGCCGCCTGACTCTAGGGCACTGATAAAGCTGCCGCCGATTAAGCCAATGATCTCGTTCTCGCTACGGGGCGGGGAGCTAGATAGGGTCAGGTTTTGGAAAATCTGACTTGTGGGGCCGTTGACCGTCGCACGGATGCGAACCGTTTGCAGGGTGCCCAGTGATGAAAATGGGTCTGTGCCAAAGTCAGCAACCTCTGCATTGGCAAAGGCTGTGGACAGCGTAGGCCCACTACTTTGACGCGCCTCAGCTACGGAGGTTCTCAAGTTGATGTTCAAAATTGGGTCCTGCACCCCTCGTTCTGGCAGGAATGTCGCGGTATTGTCGTTACCCGCCAGCCGGAAAGAGGTCGTGAACAAGTTGACGCGACCACTCCGGACATTGATTACCCCTTCAGGCCGGAGGTTACTAACGTTAGCGATAGGACCCGTGAGCTGTAGATCGCCCTCTGCAAAGAAGTTGAGCAGATTGCCCTGGGTGATTTGGGTCGACCGATCCAGTGCCACGGTGAGGTTTTGCAGGCGAGGTTGGAAGAACCCCCCCTCGCTATCGCTGACTTCGCTAATTTGGTCGGCTTCTGACAGGGCGGGGGTTGCGTCATTAGACGAATTATCTGGCAGACTAATGCGACCACGAGAGAGACGCAGCCGCCCGCCAATTTGAGGCCCCCCAAACAAGGGGTTGAGGCTACCCCCGACGACGACTCGGCCTTCGACATCGCCGTCGTACAGCTGTAGGTTAAGACCGATATTGTTGAGTTCTAGCGTGAGCGGTCCGTCGGGATCCAAGGCGTCGATGGGCGGTTCTGTCGCCGTGTCTTCTGCTTCGGTTCCTTCGGCTGCTTCGGACGGGTCGGGGACCAGGGGCGTGTCGCCCAGGCTGGCTAACTCGGTGGCGCTAATAATGGGAAAGCCCAGCGGTACGGTGCCTGCGGCGCGAATGTCACCATCGCTAAATTTGCCATCTAGGGACTGCACCACAATGCGATCGCCCCGGAAAAAAGCACTGCCGCGAGTGATGGTGATCGGCTCAGGAAAGGCGCGGACCTGAAAAACAGTGTTGGTCAGGTCGACAAAGCCCTGGATGTCCGGGTTAAACAAGGTGCCTCGGACCCTTAGGGCGACGGCTCCCTCCCCTGACTCCCAGCTCACCTGACGATTGATCACGTTTAGCAGCGCCAGCCCTTCGTCCTGCACGTCAATGTCGATGGCGATTTCGTCGCTAGCGGGTTCAACTTCCATGAAGTCGAACGCATAAGGGATTTGCGCTTCTAGCGTCAGCGGCTCGGGGTTGTCGGGCTGGGTGAGAGAACTTACCAGCGCCAGTCGAGCGTCCTGGTAGAAGAACCCGGCATCGGCGGACTCAATTGATTCGCCGTTAATGGCCCCGTCCACTAGGGTCAGCGAACCCCGGAACTGCGGGTTGGCCAGCTCACCACCAAAGCGGGCGTTGCCGTTGAGCCGTCCGGCTAGCCCCAGCGGTAGGTTGAATAGGTCGCGCACCGCATCCACCGGCAGGTTTTGGGCTTCTAACTGTAGGTTAGAGCGGGCATCGGTGCTGCCGGTTAGGTTGTACTGGCCGGCCACGTTAATGGCAGCAATTCGGTTAGCCCGGGGGGGCTCGTCAGCCAGCGTGGACGGTTCTGCAGCTGGATTAACCGCATCGGGAATGGGGTTGACTGCTGCCAGTCGCAGCGGCTGTAGGGTCAAAATGCCGTCTTCGTAGCTGCCCTGCGCCACCACCTCATCGGCGTAGAGGTCGTTGCCCCACTGCCAATCGTTACCCAACACGTCAAAGCCGATTTGGAGGCCCGCCGCCCCACCGCCGTCCACGGTAAGGCTTCCGGCAAAGGGACCGCTGAGTTCGGACAGGGGCGGTAAAATCGCCTGCTCCGCTTCCGCTTCTTCTCGGGTCGCAATGGCTTGTAGTTCGGCCAAACGCCGCAGTTGGGCCTCTAGCGGTGCGGTGCTATCCCCTGCGGGCTCAGTTGCCAGTTCAACGGGAATGGCCTCGGGGGGAAGCGGGTTCTCGACCCACTCGGGTGGCGTGAGTCCCCGGCCAAAGTCGCTGAGGTCAAAGATAGACAGTGCCGCTAGCAAGTCTTCGACGTTGCCCTGGTCGGTATCGAGACGGGCTGTGTAGGTCAGCTCTGGCTGGAGCTGGACCTGGGCATTGAGTTGGTAGAAACTATCGGCAAAAAATACCTGGCCGCCAGCCAGCGTCACCTGGTCGTTGGCGTAGCGCACCTGTCCGGCAAACTGCTCAATATCGACATATCCGATGCTGAGATCGTCGACGGTGAGGTTGCCCATGCCTGACCGGGTAGCCAGGTTGACCTGCAAGTCGGGAAGCGACACGGTGCCACGAATAGGGCCAAGGGGGCTGCGAGGGATGCCGTCCAACACCTCGACGGGGAAGCGCTGCAGGTTGGCCGTTAGCATATCGCCCTGGGCCGAACCCGCAGCGGTAGCATCTTGCCAGTTGACCTGGAAGTCGAAATCACGGCGGTTGGCGTAGTTGACGGCGATGCGATCGCGCCCACCTGCCACATCCAACGTCAACCCACCTGTGTTGTAGCTCACCGTGCCAGTCAGTGTCGGGTCAAAGCCGAGCCGATTGACCGCAAATTGGTCTAGGGCCAGCGTGCCGTTGAAATCAGGAGCGCTAGGCGACCCCGTCAGGCGACCGTCGAAGGTAGCCAGCCCGTTGACGTTGATGACCGACGGTAGCTGTACCGGTAGGGCCGCTAGCGGGTAGCGGTCTGCGGCTAGATCCAGGTCGAAGCTTTGAATGCCAGTGAGACGACTCCCGACAAAGGCGGGCGTCACCACCCCATTAGCCTGGAGTTGACTGCTGCTGGCACTGTCAATGCGAAGCTGAGATCCGTTCCAGGCAAAGGTACTGGCCAACGGCTGGTCAAACCCGGCCAGCTGCCCCGAAAGACCGGCTAGTCCCTGACTCAGGGCTACGTCACCCCGGGCGCGAATGGCTCTGGGACTGAAGTTGTCGGCCTGCCCGTTCAGCTGTACCTGCCCGCTCAGTCCGCCCCGCAGTCGAGGCGAGAATTGGCTAATCTGTACACTGGCAGCGTTGACGTTAGCCTGCCACTGTCCGCCAGTTACCGAGCCCGTGCCGGTCACGTTGCCCCCCGCCAGCTGCTGCACCTGAAAGTCACCGCTGCCGGTAAGGGAGCTGGGGCTAAAGTTCTGAGCATTTCCGGCCAGCTGGAAGCTGCCGCTGAGCTGACCCGAGAGCGTGCTCGCAAACTGATTTAGTGCTACGCCTGCCACGTTGACGTCGGTGCGCCAGCGCCCCCCGGTGAGGGTGGCAATACCAGCAACGTTGCCGCCCGCTAAGCCCTGGACCCGGTAGGTGCCCTGTCCACGAACGGTACTGAGGCTGGCACTTTGCGTGGGGCCAGAGAGCTGAAAGTCGCCGCTGAGCTGGCCTGAGAGTTGGTCTTGAAACTGGTTGAGCGGTACCCCTGCTGCGACTAGGTCGGCCTGCCACTGGCCGTTGGCAACGCTGCCGCTGCCGCTGACGGTGCCCCCCGCGATCGCAACCGAGGTATCTTCAAAGGCCAGTACCCCATCGGCATAGCTGAGGCGACCCTGGCCGGGATACTGCGCGGTTGGGGCCTGCCATTGGGCGGTGGTAATCAGGTTACCGGGGTTGCCCGCGACCTGGACCTGGGCATTCAGCGTGCCTAGCGTGATTGGCAGGTTGTCAGTGTAGAGGGCAGCAACGGCATCCCCCGGCACATCCTCAGCGTCAATGTCAAAGTTAAGCGCGATTGCCTCTCCGCCAAAGTCGATCTCGCCTTGCCCCGTGAGCAGACCACCCACCACGGGCGTTGCCAGCATTTCTGTCAGGACAAGGGACCGGTTCTCAGCGCTGAGCTGGTAGTTCGTGCGGACGGTGTCAAAGGCGACCCGGTCAACGGTTACTTCTTCAGTTGCGGTGAGTTCGCCCGTTAACTGGGGTGCGTTTAAGGCCCCTGTGAGGGCCAGTTCGGTGTCGAACGTGCCGGTGAGCGCAATCGGTAGCTCAAATTCAAAGGTCTCGGCCAGGTCTTCAACGCTAGCCCCTTCGACTTGAGCGCTTAGGTCATAGCGATCGCCCAGGTAGATGGTGCCGTCGGCGGTTGCGACCAGCTCACCCAGGGCAGCGCTGGCCTCATCAAAAATGATCTCACCGTTCTGATAGCGAATGACGGTGTCGACATCGGTCAACGGTTCTGGCAGATTTGCCACCTGCACAACGCCGTCCGTGATCCGCGTAACGCCGGAGAAATCTGTCGGCTCGTCAGGGCGAAACGCTAGCTCTAGGTTGCCGCTGACTTGACCTGACTCGGCCAAGAGCGGTGCTGCTTGGAGGCCTAGCGTCGACAGGGTGAAAGTAGAAATGTCGGGTAGCCAAGCCCGATCAGCCTGAACTTCTAAGTTAGTAATGCGATCAATCTGCCGATCGGGGTCTTCTTCATTGGCAACCGGTTGGACCTCGCCGCGAAAGACGATGGTGCCACCCTCTACGGGAGAACCACTCAGCGCAAAGTTGAAACTTTGCGCGGTGTCATCCCCCAGATCGACCGAGTCGATATCCAGATCGCCCTTAAAGTCTTCCAGCACAATTGGAAAGCGTAGGTCGGGCGTGGCCGCATAGGGCACCAGGGTGAGCTGACTGTCGCGGACTGCGACCTGGTCAACCTCAACCTTAAAAAGTTCGCGCTGGGCGGCTTCGCGCTCGGGTGTTTCAAGCACCAGCCAGCCCTTGTCCTCATCCTGCTCCAGATACCCTTCGGCTTCCTTCACGCGCAAATCTAGCGAAAGCCGTCGGCTGATTAGGGCTGCAAGCAAGTTAAATCGAACCTCCACGGTTTCGGCCGAAACCGCTGTGGGATCGTCTGGCGTGGCCCCCAGACTGGATGGCCCGACTCGAATACTGGTCAACGTCACCCGTTCGACATCCCCAATCTCAACGGGGCGGTCTAGAGACTCGGTCAATGTTCTGGACAACAATGGGGCCAAGTCATTCTGAATGTAACGCCATGCCCATAGACTCGCGCCGCCGAGGATGACAACGCCTCCTGCGCCACAGACTAATGCGACTTTTCTCCATCGGTGACGAGGTTGTTCAGGCTGGGGTGGCCTACCCGCATTGGGAGCGGTCATAAATTCAGGCGGCAAACGTTGACATGTTCCCAAGCATATCAAGTTTGATTTACCTGATGATGTACCCCGTCAAACAACTCGCCGGTAAAAGTAGGCTTTTGAAGTGGGACTTTGGTTGTGACTTGCAGGTCCGGTCTTTATGTGGGCTGCATGTGGGCTGCGAGTTACGGAACGCTCTGGGCCTAGGGATGAGGTTACTCGGTGTGATTCCTGCTCGCTAACTGCCCTACGCATTTTGGGCCCTGCGTTTTTGGGGCCTACGCATTTTGGGCTTGAACGTTGCCGCCTGATGCGCCATATCGGCCGGGATTGAGTCAGCTTTCTGGGACTGCCAGCGTTCCAAAAGCTGAAGAATTGGAGAGAATAGAAGTATGTTGTCTGCTCTGTCGCTGCATGACCAATCCCTTTTTACAGCTCAAGTCGCGTTATTTCGTTTTTGGGGCGTTTTTCCTCGTCAGCTTATTGGTCGGTATGGTTTATGGGCTGCTGGTGATGACGCCGCTGCTGCCCTGGTCTGTTGAAGACCCCATCGCTACGCCAATTTTGACCCTGCTGACGTTTGGTTTTTTGGCACTGGTGCTGGTCTGGGGCGGGCGCTGGGCTGGATTACGGTTTGGTCAACTGTTCGGTCAGCCGCCTAACGGTGTGAGCTGGTGGTACTTTGCCCTACTGGTCATCAGCGGTCTGCTGTTTTCCATGGGCAGCTTTTTTATTGTGTTCTATCCGGTGTCGCTGCTGGCCCCGGACGTTGTCTCAAGGCTGTTGTCCGAGTCTCTGCTCCAAACTGATACGGCGCTGCCCCAGACCTACCAGTGGCTGACGTTTTTTTTAGCCGTTGTGTTTGCCCCGGTGGTCGAAGAATTTATCTTTAGAGGATTTTTGCTGCAGCGTTGGGCCGTGAAGTGGGGGTTGCGCGGTGGCATGGTGGGCTCTTCGCTGCTGTTTGGACTGCTACACCAGCAAAACCCGTTGGGGCTGACCATGTTTGGACTGGTGATGGCACTGCTCTACGTGCGCACGCGCAGCCTTTGGATGCCGATTCTGGCGCACATGCTCAACAACCTGTTAGCAGTGCTGTCGGAGCTGTTGCCACAGCAGGGCGAAGCGGCAGAGTTTACGCTTCAGAGCTTTCAAGACACGTGGTGGATGGGGTTGGTCTTTTTGGCACTGGCTCTGCCGGTACTGCTCCACTTCATTCGCAACAGCTGGCCTCCCAAGCAGGCGGTGTTGCCGTATTTTGCTAACGGCCTCTCTTAGAACGGCCTATTTTATTAAGGGGCGAAAATTTTGTCTGCAAATTGGCAAGTATAGACGCACTGACTTGACCGCACACCTAACCGCATCTTGCATCTGAGGCACACCATGAACGGCGCTGATCTGGGCATGCCCCCACTGGGTTCTCGCTACCGCTTGCTCAAAGCGTTAGGCCAGGGTGGCTTTGGTCAGACTTACCTAGCTGAGGATTTACACCGGTTTGATGAGCTGTGTGTGCTGAAGGAATTTGTGCCTCAGGTCAGCGACCCGGCATTACTGGTCAAGGCCAACGAGCTGTTTGAGCGGGAGGCGGGTGTGCTGTATCGGCTACAGCATCCACAAATTCCCAGGTTTCGAGAACTGCTTAGGGTCGACGGCGATCGCCCCCGGCTGTTTCTGGTACAGGACTATGTTGAAGGCCCGACCTACCGCACACTACTGACGAACCGGCTGGGGCATGGCGGCCGCTTTACTGAGCTAGAGGTGACGCAACTGCTGCACCAGCTGCTGCCGGTGCTGGACTACATCCATAGCGTGGGGGTTATCCACCGCGATATCTCACCTGAAAATCTGATTCTGCGGAATACAGACGGTTTGCCCGTGCTGATTGATTTTGGCAGCGTCAAGCAGATTGAAGCCAATGTCCGCCAGCAGCTACAGGCTGGCAGCCCCAACCCCGAACCTCAAGATCGGACCCGCATTGGCAAAGTGGGATATGCACCCCCAGAGCAGGCCCAAACGGGCGCAGCCGACCCGACCAGTGACCTGTATGGCTTGGGGGCAACCGCCCTGACTCTGGTAACGGGCCAAGAACCCGATACATTTTACAACGCTCACGAGCAGCGCTGGGATTGGTCCAACGCCGTGACGCTGAGTTCTGGGTTACAGCCAGTGCTCCTGCGGCTGCTGGCACCGAACCCAGCCGAGCGCTTCCCATCGGCAGCTGCGGTGATGACAGCGCTGCAGGCCGGGCAGTTGATGCCCAAGGCTGACCCAGCTGAAACCTTTGAAAGTGGGCTGACCAACGGTGCGATCGCACCCCCCCCTGGTCCGATTTACCCCGACGATGACGACCCGGCCGCGATGACTGACTTGGCTGCCGAACGGATGGAGGGTGAGCCCGAGGCCGGGGCAGCGGCTGTGGCCGAAGCTAAAGCCATAGGCACTGAAATGGGCACCGAAACCACCGCAGCCACCATTGCTGCGGTGCCCGTCCCGCCCGATCCTACGGAGGTATCTCCGGTGATGCCGTCATCGACAGCGGTGGCTGTCACCCCCTATGCCGAGAATCCTATTCCGGGGGTCTGGCAGGCGCTGGTCGGGCTGCTGGTGCTCCTGGGATTGGCCGGACTGGTCGGGTTGCTGCTCGTCGGGCGACCCGGTTTATTGCGACTGCCAAACTTGGGCGATCGCGGCACGACTGAACCCTCGGCCACCACAGACCCGGTTCCCACGGCGGGGCCTTACTCTGCCGAAGAGGTGGCGCGCAAGCAGGCCCTGCAAGACCGTCGTCAAAACCTGGGTGTACCCGAGTCCTATCTGAACCAGCTGGTCAACCAAATTTTCTATCAGCGCTACCCCGACCTGCGCGATCGCGCCCTCACCGACCAGCCCGAAGATGCGCCGCTACGGGTACGGTGGGACAATCTGGCTAGCGATTTGCTTGATACGCTCGAAGCCCAGCTGAGTACTCAGGCGCGGCGTGGGCTGGGCAGCTATGGGCCCAGCGATCGCGATGGCTGGCAGACGCAGGTGAACGGGCTCAACGTCAGCAGCCGAGCTCTGTACGACCTGGCTGATGCTAAGTTCACGCAGCTTTTTCCCAGTCAAACCGGCGAGTCAGCCCTGGCTCAGCCCGTGGGGCAGATTTGGTACGCCCTAGCGGATGATCGGGTGCGGGCACTGGCCTCTGGGGAACGATTGCGCACCATCCAGTTCGAACCCAATGCCTTTAGTCAGCAGGTCTCGGGAGAGCTGTCGCCGGGGCAGGGCCAGGTGCTACTGCTAAACCTCAGCGCTGACCAAATCCTTCGCCTGACGCTTCAGGCTCCGGCAGACAGTACCCTGCTGTCGCTATACGTGCCCTCGCCCACCGAGTCGCTGCCCTTTCTTCTGTCTGACGCTACTGAAACCCGATGGAGCGGTCGCTTACCTCAGTCGGGCTACTACGAGGTGGTGGTGGTGTCTAAATCGGCTCAGCCACTGGCTTACCAGCTCACAACAATTGTGGATCAGGTGACCATCCCTGCCCCACCAGAAGAGACAACCGAAGAGACGCCGGACGAGGGGGCGGCAGACCCGGCCACCGATACGGACGATAGTGGCGATTCTGGCGGCGAAACCGAGACCGGCGAATCCGGTAACGACGAGGCAACGGGTACAGACGAGAGTGAAGCATCCTCTGGCTCGAGCGGCGTGCAGTTTTAGCTAGGCCATGACCTGTGCCACAAAGTCCAAGAGCGCCGCGGTAAACGCTGCGGTGGACTCGTAGGGCAATACATTGCGCCCTGGCAGCGTCATCCCCTTCGCGTTGGGCCAGTGGGTGAGATAGTCCTGAAGGCGGCTTTGGTCCCGTGCCCCTGCGGCCACTCGGTCAATCGTCGAGGCCGCTTCCCCCATCGCAATCAAGGTGGGTATCTGGATGCGTGACATGGCGTCGCCATAGCCCTGTCGCCATAGCCCAGCCAGAAAGGAGAACACCGCATGCCGACTGGCCATGTCTGCGGCCCCGTCCGTTAGCATCGTCAGCCAGGCGTCTGAAATCTCGGCGTCACTGGCAAAGAGCTGACGGCGAGAAAAAGAGGCCAAAAATGCCCGTCGTCGAGCGTAGCGATAGAAGGCCCAGCCAAAGGGCGAATCCAGCAGGTTCCAGCTCAGTCGCTGTTGCCGGGGCGAGGTTGCCTGCGTCATCAGTGACCAAGCGGGTGGCCCTGACAGCATGAGTCCTTTGACCTGTGCTGCTGCGGGTGTGCGGGTTACCAGCTCCACTGCCACAGGCAGAAGCGCACCCTGCACCACTAAAACGACGGGTTGCTGCACCGTCTCAACGATTAGCGTACTCACCTGTTCTGCCCAGTCGATGGGGTAGTAAGCCCGGTGTGGCATATCGCTTTGGCCGCAGCCCAACAGGTCAGGAAAATAGAGTGACGGAACGGCTTGACGGGCCTGACACATTTGCAAGAGCGGTTGCCAAAATCCACTGGACAACCCAACGCCAATGGGATGAATAAAAACCACTGCGGGCAGATCCTGCTGCTGGGCCTGTGGGGCGAGATACTGCTGGTAGGCACAGCGATACCCCTGCCAGGTGATGGACGCGGTCGAATCGGATGCTGCTGGTGCGTCAGCCGCGATCGCAGCAGGGTTGTGGTCTGAGATTGGGGCCATGGCAAAGGCTGGAGAGCGCCACTTGCATTTTGGGAACAGGTTGAGGCTCAGGTCAATAAAAGAATCAGGAAAAATAATCTATAGCGTCACTAAAATTTAAGAAAATGCAGAAAAAAATGCTTTTCTAAAAAGAACAAAAGATATTTTGAGCATCTCCTCTTTGAAATCTGAATTTTTTATTTGCTTATCCTAGGCTAATTGCATCTAGCAGCAGTACCGGATGTCTTTTACTGGCCTGATTTGGGGAATTGAACTAGCAAAAAATTCTATTTTAAGGAGCAAGATTCCTTGATACTTTTGGAGGAGTGTACAAGGCTTGCTTGCGTCTACCATAAGCTGACATCGCTAGTCTGCGTCGTTTTTACGCATCAATGATGCTTAGGCTATAACCCTCGTTGTTCTAGATTATAGACGTCATTGTCGGGTGTTGTTTGCTCCTATTGGCTAACTCATGTTGTCTGGTGATTTGTCTGTTAAATGAATGTTAAACGGATAAAACTGATGCAGATTACTGACCTTTGAGCCAGTGCTTGAGGGCGTCGACCCAGACAGTAATGAGCTCAACAAATACATGACTTAAACTTTGACAGCCTGAATGAATCGAGTGCCTTTCTACAGAATCAGCATCGCCACTTGCCCCGATTTAAGGTTCCTTCGTTTCCGGTTCCCATGTACTCTCCTCCCCTTTCTCCTGATGCCCCTGCGGCTCATCACGCCTCCGCATCCATTCGAACTCGAGGGATTCTGTACTGTCAGAAGCTGATGTCTCAGGGGGTTGACTACAGCGATGCCCGTAGTCTGGCCTCGGCCATTGCTAAATACGACGCCATGGGCCGAATCCCAAGCGAACGACAGCGACGCCTGATCATGCAATACAGCGCCCAGGTCTGTCGGGCGCGGTTGTGGCGATCGCAGCTTTTGCTAGAACCGTAGCGAGAGAGTCACGCACTACAGTGGCAGGAGTTCTTTCGGTGAAGGTTGCGGTAGGGCAAACCCTTTGGGCCAAAGGACGGCTGTGGTTAGTGCGCCGGTCCAATCGACATCGATAAGTTTTGCCCCAGTCAGGTCTGCGCCAGCCAGGTTAGCGCCCCGTAGACTCGCGCCAGAAAGGTCGGCATAGGCCAAATTTGCGCCCGCTAAGTTGGTGCTTAGACAGTTAGCCTGCTGTAGGTTTGCCAGGCGCAGGTCGCAGCCGCTTAGGCTTGCGGATTGTAAGTTGGCCTCGACCAGCGATGCCCGAATGAGTAAGGCCCGTTCGAAGCGGGACTGCTGTAGGTTGGCTTTGTCCAAACAGGCTCGCCACAGCATGGCACCTTTGAAGCTGGCACGATTTAGCTGTGCTGCAGCTAAATTGCTACTGGTGAAGTCGGCGTAGTCAAACTGCGCGTCGGATAGCGTCAGGGCCAGAAAGTGCTGTTCCTTCAGATCAGCCCTAAGAAACTGCCGCTGACCTCGCCCATATTGCTCTGCTAGCTGAGACGCATCCATAACACTCCAACGCTGATTACATAGTCTTTGCCATTCATAGCTAGCGCCACATAGGTCAGGACACCGAGTATGGCGAGCCTGTTTGGCATAAAGCCGTGTGGTGTCGCAGCCTTGCCCTAGGGTCACTGGCGACTGCCATAGGTTAGGAGCAGCGCTAGCCCCCTTGGGACCAAAACGGAGCTGTCCTAATCCGAGCGGTTACCCAACCCTAGAAGTTCACGCAACTTCAGGCCGTAACCGAATCTGTCTATGTTAAATAATGTAACAATTTAGTTTGCGGAGAACAAGCGCAGTTTTAGTAGAGCGGTCCTTCCGGGCTACAGACCGTGGACCAGCTGTCCAGGTTGGCCCGTGCGTCCATTAGACCGGTTAATTCTCCTCTGTAGCCTTGCAGGCGACGGCGTTCGAAGGAGTCGGGCTCGGTGTATTTGATCAGCTCGTCAATGGTGGCGGCGGCGCAGACCCAGTCGTTTTGCTCACCCGCAGTGGCGAGGCGCGCCTCTAGGCGGTCAATTTCACGCTGACGACGGGCGGCGCGATCGCGCTCCAGGTAAAACTCGGTATTCGCCACAGCCGTTGCCGCATAGGGGTCTCCAGGCCGTGCAGCTAACGCCCGCCGAAAGTTAATTAGGGCGGTATTGTAGTCAAACTGGTTGGTGTAGGCGTAGCCCAGGCGCATGTAGCGGGTGTAGTTGTCTTCGGCAGTTTGCTTGGCCGTGATAATAAGACCGGGGGTGGCAGTGGCGGGTAGGGCAATACTGCCACAGAGCAGGCTAACCAACACACCACAGGAAAGGAGACGGTTCATAGCGATCGCGTGGAGAAACCGAGTATTAAATGCTGTGTACAACATGCCCAGCCTAACGAAAATCCCTGTCACTCAAATTTTTTGCAGGCTTAAACGGCACGCTCGAGGTTCTATAGCAGCCGCCAGATCCGTTAGGACAAGGCTGCGACGCCATATAGCTCTACGCCAAGCGGGACTGCCGTACTCGGTGTCCTAAGCTATGTGGCGCTAGCTATATGAGGGGTGCTAAACTAATAGTGATTACGAAGTAATTACGAAGCCTATGGTGAGGCCAAGTCTGCCTGCTGTCGCGGGTCAATCCATTCACCCCGGTTCTACCGCACTGGTGGCACGCACCCGCATTGTTAAAATTGGCAACTCTCAAGGCGTACGCATTCCTAAGCCGGTGTTAGAGCAGCTGGGGCTGTTCGGTGAAGTGGAGTTGCTGGTCGAGGGCGAGCAACTGGTGATTCGCAACGTACAGCTGCCCCGAGCCGGTTGGGCGAATCAGTTTCAGGCAATGGCCGCCAACGGTGACGATGCCCTACTTGATGCAGACACAACCACTGACTGGGATGAGGATGAGTGGACGTGGTAGCCCGCTTCGAAGTCTACCTGGTCAATTTGGACCCCACCGTCGGCAAAGAAATTCATAAAACGCGCCCTTGCCTGGTTGTCTCACCCGATGAGATGAATCGCTACATTGCAACCGTGATGGTGGCCCCGATGACGACTGGCAGCAAACTATACCCTACCCGCGTAGCCTGCGAGTTTGACGGTAAAGCTGGGCAAATCGTGCTAGACCAGCTCCGCACTGTTGACAAAAAGCGGCTGCTCAAAAAGCTTGGCAACATTCATCCGCTGGTTCAAGCCACGGTACTTAAAGTACTGGTCGAGATGTTTGCTACCTAGGGGACAGCGGGCACGGGCAGCGGCGGTGGCATCAGAGGCGGCTGAGTGTCTTCGAACTGGGAGCCGACAGCCGGTTCTGCCGGTGTTCGAGCGGCAGACTTAATAACCGTTTGGCCTTGCTCGTTCAGCGTTTGGAATTGAATATCGTCTGTGACGGTGCCAAAATTCAGCGGGGGAACGGTCAGGACGGCGTTGCCTTTTGGAGAGACCTGTCGCTTGAAGACAATTTCGTAGACGACCGATGTCTCGTCATCGTCTACGGGAATGGCTTTGGGCGCGGCGGTCAGCTCCCATCCTTGAGTGCCGTAGTCGGTCAGTGTGGCTTGTAATAGCGGTGCGTCAACTCGCTCAAGCTGGTATTCCCAAGGCTGGTTTTGGCTGCGGTAGCTCTGCAAAAGACCCGCTACGGATAGCGCCAAAATGCTGACCATGGTTAGCGTCGTGGAGATATCGCGTCGCTGCTTAGGATACTGCTGGGCAGGTCGAGGGGTGTCTAGCGTTAATTGCTGTTGCCAAGCCAAGCGCTGTCCGGTCACGCGTCCCTTGAGTCGGACGTGTTGGATTCCCGCTGGCCGTACCCGTGACAGTAGACGGTGAACAAAATCGGTTGTCCACTGCTCATCAGGCAGCTGCTGCGGATGCTCGACTGTAAGGATGAGCCCCCGACGAGACCGTTCGGCGCTAGCAGAAAGACCCAGTTGGTAAACGTGCTTGTTGATGAGAGTTGCGATCGCATGCTGGTCACCCTGCTGGGCCAGCATAAGGGAGCTAGTCACCTTCATGGAACAGTATTCTAGAGATAGAACAACCCTCTCTAGACCTAAATTAGTAAATGAAATACATTTTCATGATTTCACATATTTAAGTATTTATTCGGATATTCCCAGGTATTCCAATAAATTCATCCACCCTTTAATTAGCTTCAGTAAATGGTTTGAACACATTAGTGGTTATAACAGCCTTAGTCACTTTGCTTGAGTCTCCTTTTGGGGCTGTTCCTCTTGGCGCATAGCGCTCTGCGACTGGCAATCCGGTTCAACCTTTTCGCGGATTGCCATACAGCAGAAAACCACTATCAATGAACAGCAGAGCAATTAATTTTGCTCGTTATGCCTATCAGCTACCTGCCAGCAGCTCCCCGGTTAGTGCCGATTCTAAGAAGGTGCGATCAGGCGGCACATACCGGCCGTCGATCTTGACGCGAAAGTCGTAGTGGGCTCCGGTACCAATGCCGGTATTGCCCGTCAGCGCAATCACCTCGCCCGCTTTGAACTCGCCACTGCGGCATTCGTTCTCTTGCAGGTGCAGCGACTGAAAGACGTAGTTGGGCAGCGATGCTGTGGTTTGGTTAGCCACCCAGCCGCCGCCGTCCACATCCCACCAGCATTTGACAGTAACGGTATCGCCAACGGCCCCCACCGCATAGACGGGCGTGCCCTCTGGTGTGGCGACGTCTACACCGTTGTGAGGAACGTTTTTAGCCCCGGTGACCGGATGCACCGGGCGAATGCGAAAGTGATCGGTAACGTTGTACCCTGCCACCTGTTCCCCCGTTTCGGGAACGCCTGCAAGCCCCGGTGTAAAGCTACCCGTAGCCTCTGTCGATAGGTTCACAATATATAGAACCGGAATCAGGATCAGAACCGCGCAGGCAGCAGTCAAGAAAAGTCGCGGCAGTTGTCGCAGCAGCGCCAGAACATGGCCCAATGACTGGCTAAGTCGCGGACCTACGGACTGAGTGTATGGAGGAATGCCTGTGCCAATCGGTTGGCTCGGTGGGTGAGGCGCAGCGTAACGGCTGGGTGCGGGTGGTGTAACGGTATCGCCAAACGCCTCACCGGGAAATTCATCGCTGGGCAAAACAGCAAGTTCGCCTCGACCCAGGCGCTCGATCATGTCCGACAGGCTGACGCAGCCCACCGCTTCGGCTGCGGCCTTAGCCCCAAACCAGCCCGCCTCGGTGACGGTAACGGTGCAGCGGCGTTTGGGCTCGGTGGTGTAGGCGGGGGGACGGTTAGTGTAGACCGGGGGCGAACCGGGCCGAGGAGCATCTTTCACTGGGGTATGTCGATAGTTGTTGAAAGTGTGCGGGTTTAGCGGCAGTGTAGCAGGTGAGTTATCTTTCGTTTACCCACACCATGAGCAAAACAGGTCTACGTCCGCCCACTCAGCTGCCGGAGCAGGTTGAGGAAGAGGAGCGCCGCCACTGGGATTATCACTATGACGAGGTTGGTAGCCTACCCGGCACGCTGGTGATTGAGCCGGATGCCATCCCACCCAATTTGGTGCTGATTGACTACCAGCCGGGCAGAGCAACCTACAAAACACCCCAGTTCCCTGCCGATTGTTTGCCCTACTTAGAATCTGACTCTGTGGCCTGGTTGGATGTGCAGGGGCTGGGCAGCGAGGCGGTACTGCGGCAGATGGGTGATGTGTTTCATCTGCACCCGCTGGTCTTAGAAGATGTGGTCAACGTGCCCCAGCGGCCCAAGGTTGAGCCCTACGATCATCAAATTGTGATCATTGCTCGCATGGTCGTGCTGAAACAGGACGAGTTGGGGTTCGAGAGCGAACAGGTGAGCTTTGTGCTGGGGCAGGGGTATCTGCTGACGGTGCAGGAGGAGCCCCATGTGGACTGCTTTGACCCGGTGCGCGATCGCATCCGCTACAACCGGGGCCTGATCAGAGAAAAAAAGTCCGACTACCTGGCCTACAGCTTGCTCGATGCCATTGTGGATGGCTTTTTTCCCATTCTTGAAGCCTACGGCGAATATATTGAAGACCTGGAAGACGAGGTGATCTTTCGACCAACGCGGCAGACCGTGCAGAAAATTTACCAGGTGCGCCGCGACCTGATGACCCTACGCCGCTCAATTTGGCCCCAGCGCAACGCCATCAACGGCCTGATGCGCGAAGACAGCGAATTGATCAGTGATGAGGTGCGGGTATACCTGCACGACTGCTATGACCACGCCGTTCAGGTATTAGATATTGTTGAGACTTACCGAGAGCTGACCTCCACTTTGATGGATGTTTACCTGTCCTCGGTGAGCAACCGCATGAATGAGGTGATGAAGACGCTGACGGTGATCTCCTCTATCTTTATTCCCCTCACCTTCATCGCCGGGGTGTACGGTATGAACTTTAACCCCGCCACATCGCCCTGGAATATGCCAGAACTCAATGCTTATTGGGGCTACCCACTATGCTGGCTGGTAATGCTGGCAATGGCGGGCGGATTGACGCTGTACTTCTGGCGGCAGGGCTGGTTTGAAAATATATCGGGCTAGATATCGGGCTAGCGATCGGGCAGTCTGGGGCTAGAATAGGGCGGACCCCACCGGCTATCGAAACCAGTAGCGACAATATGGACCTCAAATCGCTAATTCGAGACATTCCAGACTTTCCCAAACCCGGCATTCTGTTTCGGGACATTACTACGCTGCTCAGCGAGCCGGATGGACTGCAGCACGCCATCGACCAAATGGCGGAGACGCTGCCCGCAGCTAAGCCAGACTATGTGGCGGGTATCGAGTCTCGGGGCTTTATTTTTGGCATGCCGCTGGCCTACAAGCTGGGCTGTGGATTTGTGCCGGTGCGTAAGGCCGGTAAGCTACCGGCTGCGGTTCATCAGGTTGAATACGACTTGGAGTACGGCACAGATTCGTTAGAGGTGCATCAGGATGCATTACCCAAGGGCAGTACGGTACTGGTTGTAGACGACCTGCTGGCTACGGGCGGAACTGCCGCAGCAACGGCGGCGCTGATCCAGCAGACGGGCGCAACCCTGGCTGGCTTTAGTTTTGTGATTGAGTTAAACGATTTGGGCGGCAGGCAGCGGCTGCCAGAGGCTGTACCCATCAGTGTGCTGCTTCAGTACTAAACCCGCAGCAGCAACTGCTAGAACTTCACCTGTCAACGCCCCAAACCGTAACGTTTGACCTATGACTACCGCGCCTGAAAATCCCTTGCAGCCCTCAGAGCCGCCCGAGTCTTCGCGGGCCATGAACGCCGTTGACCGGCTAAGGCTGTTGGCGACCAGTGAGACGACGCTGTATATTGTCAAGCGGCTGTTGCAGGCGTTGCTGACGCTGCTGCTGGCCTCGGCCCTAAGCTTCTTTATTATCGATTTGGCTCCGGGGGATTTTCTGGCCGCCCAGCGGCAGAATCCGCAGATTTCGCCGGAGACCCTGCAGCAGCTCGAAAGTCAGTTTGGTCTGGACCGGCCCGTGTGGGAGCAATACTTTCGTTGGCTGTGGCAGGTGGTGCGCCACTTTAACTTTGGCATCAGCTTTGCCTACCAACGCCCCGCCGCTGAAATCTTGGCCGAGCGGGTGCCCAATACCATTCTGCTGTCCTTTGCCTCGATTGTGATTACCTGGGCGATCGCGGTGCCTTTAGGTATTGTTAGTGCTGTCCGTCAGAATCAGCCCGTTGACCGCGTTTTGCGCGTGCTGAGCTATACCGGGCAGGGCTTCCCGACTATCATTACCGGTCTGTTGCTACTGTTCTTTGCCCAGCTGACCGCGCCGCTGTTTCCAGTGGGCGGACGCACCAGCGTTTTCCATGACGACCTGAATTGGTTGGGCAAAATGCTAGACGTGGGTTGGCACTTAATTTTGCCGTCGCTGGCGTTGAGCGTTACCAGCTTTGCAGGGCTTCAGCGACTAATGCGCGGGCAGCTATTGGACGTGCTACGCCAAGACTACATTCAAACAGCTCGAGCCAAGGGACTGCCCGAGGATCGGGTGATTTACACCCACGCGTTGCGCAATGCGATCAATCCACTCATTACTATCTTGGGGTTTGAGTTTGCCAGTTTGCTAAGCGGCTCCTTCATCATCGAAACGTTCTTTAGCTGGCCCGGTTTGGGCAAGCTCACCCTACAAGCGGTTCAGTCTCAGGACCTGTACCTGATTATGGCGAGTTTGATGATGGGGGCGACGATGTTGATCATTGGTAACTTGCTGGCTGATCTGACCCTGTCGTTTGTGGACCCGCGCATTAAGCTGTCCAAAATCAACTAACGGCAGGCTGAGCGGCTCTCGGTTTTGGCGGTTCCCACTCTCGATTTCTTCTCTATGTACCCCCTGCGTTCTTACAGTGGCCTACTGGTTGGTTTTGTTGTCTTTGCAGGGGTGCTGTGGCTTGCTGCTCGGGTCCACGGCGAGCTGGGCGATCCGGGGTTTGCCCAAACTGTTCTGATCAGCGTGACGGGCTGGGCCGCAGGCTGGCTAGTAGGCTTCCTGGTTTCGCCCAATACCAGCCACGAGCTGAAAAACTTCAGTCAGGCTAGCTCCACCATCGCCGCGTTCACCGCAGGGTTCTTGCTAGCAAAGATGGAGCCATCCTTCACGCCCATCTTCGCCAACGGACGACTAATCGACGAGCCCATCTACGGCATCCGCGTGCTGATGTTTATCATTTGCTTCGTTGTCGCGGCAATTAATATGTACGTGTTTCGCGAGTACAACGGGCGGTATTAGATTGTCGGGCAGTAACTACTGACTTCCGTTTTCTTCCTTCTAATTTTTCCCACCCCACGATGAACGCGATAGGTTAATGGACAAACAAGCTGCGGAGTAGAGCCATGTTTTCCCAGACTTACTACGTGCTGCGGTCCAAGCGAGACGGTCAATACTTAGCTGCTCGGCCCCGACAAGAAGAGGGACAGGGGTTTTTAATGCTGTTTGCCGCTGACCATGAGGCGCTAACCTACGTCAATCAGCACGCGGCCACCCTGGCAGACCAATTTTCTGTGGAGTCGGTGGCCGGAGGTCAGCTTAAAACGCTGCTGTCCCGCTGGGGTTACGGCGGCATTGGCTTGGTGAAAGATCCGCTGACGCCGTCTGTAGAGTTTTTGACGTTAGCCTGATGCAGAAAGGCAGACGTCAAAGGGCAAATAAAAAAACAAAGGGCAGAATGAAACCTTTGGCTCATCAAGGATTCTTCTGCCTTTTGACGTCATGCTTCTGCCTTTAGATCGTAAGGCTATGCCAGCAAACTGTCTGTGGCTTCAGCGAAGGTATTGTAGGGCTTCGCACCAATGACGGTTTGTTGAAGTTCACCGTCTTTGAAGTACATAACGGCGGGAATGCTTTTGATGCCGAACCGTTTGGCAACCGGCTTGTTGGCATCGAGGTCGAGCTTAAAGACACTGACCCGACCGTCGTAGGCTTCAGCCAGCTGATCCATCAGCGGGGCAACTAGCTTGCAGGGACCACACCAAGACGCGGTGCAGTCGACCACCATCAGCGACTGCTCTTTCAGAAGCGTGTCGAATTCGGCTTCGTCTTTGATGTAGGTGGCTGTACCCATGGTTGGTCTCCAGGCGGCTCAAGGATTGATGGTGAGAATGGGCCTAGCGCGATCGCTAGGTCTTGCTCAGCAGTATAAGGGGTTACGGGGGCGGGCAATCATTCGGTTCGGTGCCGGTAGGTTAAAACGGGCGTACATCCCAAACCGTGCCAGCCGTATCTTTGGGATTGTTAACCGCTTGGGTTTGTCCATTCAACGGTTGAGCTGGTGAAGCAACCGGATTCGCTTGTGCTGCGCTGGCAGTCAAGGCGAGGACAAGGGGCAGTGTGGTCAAGAGAACGCGAGTCATAAGAGTCTCCTAGATACGAGCTTCATGATTTGAAGTCTGCAAAACTCAGCTGAACCCGCCCTGACCCACGACTGAAAGACGTATAAAAAAATTCTGATAGGTTGCTGAATGGGATTCACCCGCTGTTTTTTGACAGGTGCCATCTCGCTAAGAAGGGGTGAGAGGCAGCCCGTTTGGGCACTTTAGGGACGCACTTTGTCGGAGCGGCTATTTTGAGTTGGCGGCTTCAGAATCACGGGCGACCTATGCGATCGCAACAACGCACCTACCTGTTTCAAGTTGGCGGGCTGGCTCTGGTTTACTTCCTAGCAGCTCGGCTGTCGATGATAGCGCTGAATTTGGAAGCGGCCGCCTCACCGCTATGGCCCCCTGCTGGCATTGCTTTGGCGGCGCTGATTTGGCAGCGACGGCTGTGGCCAGGGGTTGCCCTGGGTACGATTGCGGTGGCGCTGTCGGCCCAGTTGGCATTACCAACGGCGATTTTGGTGAGCTTGGGCAGTCCTTTGCAGGCTTGGGTGGGGAGTCAGTTACTGCGCGATCGCCAGCTACAGGTGCGGTCGTGGCAGCTATCGGAGCTACTCGCTTTTTTAGCTTGGGGCGTGCTAGTGACACCCTGGGTTAATGCCGTCTACAGCACGGCAGTGGGTTACTTTACCGGCCTGGTTCCCCTCAGCAGCCTGCTCCAAAACGTCGCGCTGATTTGGCTCGGAGACGGCATGGGGATCTTGGTGCTGACGCCGATGCTGTTGCTGGGGCGCAAGCGGACCGGACGGTTTGGCGTACAACAGCCTTGGAGTTTGGAGCTGTGTTTGTGCTTAGGGCTAGTCGTGGCCATGAGCGGGGTTGTCTTTGGGTCACAGCCGGGGAGTGCAATTTCGCAGTACCCATTGGAATATTTGCCGTTTCCCTTTGTGGTTTGGGCGGCGCTGCGGCTGGGGCTACAGGGCAGTGCGCTGTCCTGCTTTTTGGTATCCGTTATTGCTGTGGTGGGGGCCGTTTATCGAGGTGGACCCTTTATTACCAAGGTGGACGGCAACCTCAACGAAGCCATTTTGCTGTTGCAAGCCTACATTGCCGTTGTCAGTGTGACGGCACTGGTGCTGGCGGTGGTGGTGACCGAGCGAGAACAGAGCGAGGCAAAGCTGGTTCGCAGCGAGGCCAGCTTGCGCAATGCCCAGGCCATTGCCCGCCTCGGTAACTGGGATCAGGAGGGGCAGCGGCTGAAATGGTCAAACCAGCTTTATCAGCTGTTAGGCTATACGCCCGCCGTTGAGCCCAGCCGTAGTTTATTTTTGCAGCGGGTGCATCCGCTAGATCGAGATCGCGTTGCCAATGCCTGGACCCATGCCATAGACCAACAGCAGTCCTACGCATTGGACTACAGGCTACAGCTGCCCGACGGTGTAGAACGAATTGTTAGTGAACAAGTCCAGGTAGAGCCCCTGCGAATCACCGGTACGGTGCAGGACATTACCGAGCGCCAACAAGCAGAGCTGGCACTGCGAGAAAGCGAAACGCTGCGGACCACCATGTATCGCTACCTCAGTCAGGACTTAGCTGAGGAGCTGTTGGGCACTGGCAAAACCACCGTTGGCGGTGCCCGTCAGTATGTCTCAATCTTATTTGCCGATATCCGGGGCTACACCCGTCTGAGCGAACAAATGCCCCCTGAAAAGGTGGTTGAGCTGCTCAATGCCTATTTCGAAATCATGGTGGACGTGATTTTTGAGCAGCAGGGCACGCTGGATAAATTCATCGGGGATGCCATTATGGCTATCTTTGGTTCCCCCGTTGCCCAGTCGGACCATGCCTACCGGGCGGTAAAAACTGCGCTCAACATGCAGCGAGCCCTGGGTCAGTTTAATCAGCAGCAGCAGGAACAGGGGCGTCCTACCATTGACATTGGCATGGCGATCAACTCCGACCATGTAGTCACTGGCAATATTGGTTCCAGCAAGCGCATGGAGTTTACTGCTATTGGTGATGGCGTGAACCTTACGGCTCGGCTAGAGAGTCTGACCAAGTACTACGGCTGCGGCATCTTAATCAGCGAACACACCTACCAGCTTTGCAAAGATGATGTCTGGGTGCGTGAGCTGGACTACGTCAGGGTTAAAGGTAAAACGCAGCCCGTCTATATCTATGAGCTATTGGGTCTACGGTCAGAAACGTCCGTTTGCCCTCAGCAGGAGTGGGTGGAGCTATACCACCAAGGGCGACAGTACTACCAGCAGCAATCCTTTGAGCTAGCAGCGGAGATGTTTACCAAAATACTTCATTGCTATCCCTGCGATCTCGCGGCTGAGGTGTACTGTGATCGCTGTCAGCAGTTTCTGCAAGCGCCCCCCGGCAAAGATTGGGACGGAGCCTGGCAGTTTGAGCGCAAGTAGGCTACGTTTACTTCCGCTCAAACTGATACACCGCAACAGTTACTGGCCCACTTAGGCCCAAAACTGTTGCGGTGCGACTTAGCGATGCTTCTACAGCACGGTTATTAAAACGTGTGTTGTGCCTATGACTAGGCAGCGCGACGCTTCATAAAGCGAGGTGCAAGGGCACCGGCTACCACTAGCGTGCCAAGAACGGTGGTTGGTTCAGGAACGCTTGTCCCACTGTCGTCAGGAACAAGCTCGGCACTGAATGTACCAAAGGAGCCCGCCCCTACGTCGGGGGTAAACCCAGCGACATTAGCCCGTTGTTCATCGTTACGAGCGAAGGAGTTGACAAAGAACGTAACAATTCCTTCAGGCCCGGGAGTGAACCCTGGTGCGTTGAAATCTACATTGCTGAATGAGAAGAGAACGTTGGGACCGTCTGGGTCGCCTCCGTCACCAACAGACTCTTCAATAGAGTTGATGGTGGGGCTAACGGCATCCAACGTAATCGGATCGACAATACGTGTCAGGCTGAAAATAGGGTTAGGGGTATCAAGAACGACGTCAAAGGTGACATCGTTACTAGGATCGGCATCCTGGTTAAGCCCGGTAAATGTCGCATCCAGGTTACTGAGGTTAGTAACGCTGAAGCCATCGGCTCCAACGTCCCCCTCAACTGTACCGGTTACGTTACCGATGCCGTTATCGAACTGGTACGAAAAGCGAATGAGTGCCGCTTCAGCGGAGTCAAAAGGGATCAGGCTAAAGCCTGCAGCCGTAACCAGGACGGCTGTGAATTTTGCAAAAGGTTGCTTCATTGTTTTAGTCAAGAACTTCAGAAAAGGTATTCCTCAAAGGAACTCACCTGGTCTTTGTTGGGAAGACGTCATCTAATCGGTGTTGCGTTTGCCTTTGAGAAGATACATGCCCCGACCCTTGAATGCTCGTAGACTCATTGATGTCTGATGTCTCAAGCATGATTGCCATCGTTCTAACAGCAGCTAGGAGCTACGCAAAGCTGCCTAAATTTCGGAGATGCGTTCTCTTGAATAACTTACACAGCTCAAGCGTTAACCTGCCCCATAGATAGCCGTTAGTTGGGACTAACTTTAAACTAGTCCCCAGTGTGTGTGAATAGCCTATGAATTGTCCTGATTTTTTTTGATGATTTTTCAGTAGGTCTACGGATCCCCTAAACATGGATTTTTGAAGCAACCGGTTAATGGGAGCTGCCAATAGAAACTTCAATAAGCTGAGCTTGCTCTACAGATGTGAACGGTGCATCTGTCAATAAGCGCCATTGCATAACATCGTATGGGTAGACGCTAGGGCTGGGCTAGAACCCACTGAGTTAAATGTTGCCACTCCTGGGAAGACAGAAGCGTAGTTAGAGACAGTGGCCTTTGCCAATCCGTAGAAAAGTGATCAAAACTCTCTGTCCAGTGCAGAACCGTATCGAGTGGACGATGAGGGCTGTACTCCCAAGCATGCTTTAGGTATTGCGCCATTTCAGCGACATAACCTGTGTGATACAGATACCACGCAGCCCAAACGAGCGTATTGTATCGCACGGTTTTTTCAAGGAGTTGAACGTCTGGAGGCAGCTGGTTTTCTCCAAAAAACTTATCCAAGAATCGTTTGAGATCTTGGGCCTGTGTTCGGCTATCTCCCATGGCACTGTAGGCTCTTTGCCGGTAGCTAACGGCTACTTCCTGTAGCCAAACGGCGGGACAACCCGCTAAAGCCAATCGACAGACTAGATCAACGTCTTCTGCCGCTTTAAGATCCGGATCAAAACCATGGACATGACGCAGCCAGTCTCTGCGCACCATCAATGCACTGGGTAGAACAGGCTTGTACTGAAGCCAGGTTTCCAAAGTTAGCTTGGGGGCTGACTCCCAAGGTGTCACGTTGGCAACGTGCTGGCCTAATTCGCTAACTCTTTGCCAGCCCGATTGGACTAACCCCAACTGCGGATTAGCGGCAAATAGCGACGCTTGACGGGTCAGTTTGTTTGGCAGAAACCAATCGTCAGCATCTAAAAACGCGATCAGTTCACCTCGAGCTAGCTCAATGCCGTAATTCCGGGCTACAGAGACGCCCTGATTAGCCTGCTTGACATATCTAAGTTTGCTGTGGGTGATCCGAGCAACTTGGTCAGCCGTACCGTCCGTGGAACCATCATCAACGACAATAACCTCGCTAACTTCGGGACCCAGGGCACTTTCAATGGCTTGATAAATAAAGGATTCGCAGTTGTATGCCGGAATGACAACGCTAATACGTAACACAACTAATCGCTGATAGAAATCGTTAATAGAGATAACCCGCGGCAACAAGGTGTACTAATAACAACAGCGCTTCTCGATAGGTCTGTCTAAACTGTTGATTGCCACTGATCTTCATCGTAGTTTTTCTCGTCAAGCTTGTCACAGTTCAAGCCACCAGATCAAACAAAAAAACTGATATTTGCTAGGGCGACTGTAACGCTTAGGGAAGATGAATCGATGTATGGGAGGTACAGTCTGTCAGATTTTGCCCTTTGCAGGCTCTAGCCCTGACCTCTCCGCAGGCGACCCATTTCTACTTCTTAAAGATGTCCGACCATTTACTGATGGATCAGGTAAAGACAAGGTGCTGAAATCAGGCGTTTTGGTGCAGCATATCCGCAGATTTTCCTAGGCCGAAGGTTCAGCTCGTCCAACGTTAAGAAACTATCGGATTGCTTTATCAGTTCTTTACTATTTTTATGATATCACTAGGTTAGTATGCCTATGTTGGGATAGACGTACATTGCTTAGCGGTGTTGTCCAAGGATGCTCCTACAGAACAGTTAGCTCCGCCATACGGTGTTGCGGCTGCATCCTGTGGAGCAGGTTGATAAGGCTATGTGTTCCTTGACATTTCCCTGATTATCAGGAAAGGGGAGCGGCGGTTTGTACTAGTGGGGTGCCACGGGGATGAAGCGCTAGGTCTTTCGGCTGACTTGTAGGTGCATGGTCCTGGTACGCTTCTGGCGAACTTCTTTGGGCATCCATGCCTTTAAAGAGTTGCCCGGCGATGAAAAGTTCCAGGTCGTTCAACACATTTTCAGAAAAAGCTGTATCAAGGAGAACAATCCCATGTCGATCGTGATTGGGGACAATCTGACTAACGAAATTTTCACGAGTGATGAGGACGATTCTGTCTTTGGACTCGACGGTAACGATGAGATAGATTCTGGCGGTGGTAATGATATTGTCTATGGCGGTAACGGCAACGACGATATTTTTGGCAACGACGGTAACGACGTACTCATTGGCGGTGCGGGTAACGACATCCTGAGTGGTGGCGAAGGCGACGACAATTTGTTTGGCGGCGCAGGCGCTGATGTTCTGACAGGTGGAGAGGGCGAAGACACGTTCGCCTTCGATTTCGCAGACGTTGGGTTGGTTGACGAAATCACAGATTTCACTGTGGGTGAGGATACGATCTTCATTCAGGGTGCCGGTGATAACGCAACTGTCGAGTACGATCCCGCCACTGGTATTGTGTTTGTCAACGATACGGCTTTCATTAAGCTTGATCCCGGTTTGACGCTCAGCGACGACGATTTCTTCCTCGCATAGGCTGTTAATGTAGCTGGGGCTGTGGCGACTTTTCTGCCGTCGCAGCCCTGCTGCACGCTGGCTATTTAGCTTTCTCTATTGTTTCTAGCTATATTCTTATTGCTCCGACTGGAGCGTCTACAGAAATCTGCAAATAGATTGAGCCGGGTTGCTAGCTGTTGCCCCCTTTTCGTTTGGGCGTATAGTTACGCTTGCAGGCTTAGTCAGAGTTGATGACGCTGTGATTTCTGTGTTTTGTGCCCTGCGATACTTGTGAAGAGAGTTCTCATTCACTTTGTTGCATTGGTGGTTAACAACAAACTTTTAGGCTAGCTGATGCCTGTCTCTTTATCTGAGCGTCCAGTATCGAACAATCTCCCGTCTCAAAATTGGGATCGGGTCATTCGCTTGTGCCGCTCTTCCTTGTTGCTTGAAGGTCCTAAGCCGGAGCTATATGCTTTGCTAGGGCGTGCTTTCGTGCAGAAGGGGCAGATTGATACGGCAGTTGCGGCCTATGAAAAGGGACTTACGCTTGACTTAGAACAGGCCGAAAGTCATCGAGTGTTGGGTATTTTGTATAGCCGAAAACAGAAAATCGTTCCGGCTATCTCTCACTATCGCTCGGCATTAGAGCTTAGGCCAGATTGGTTCTTGGTAGCCTTGGCTCTTGGCCAGCTCCTGCAGCAGCAGCGGGCGTTGCAGGCTGCAATGAACGTCTACAAAACAGCACTATCGTACAGCCCTGATGCGGGTGAGCTTTATCTGGCTATGGGGCGGTTGCTGCACCATAAAGGGGAGGCTCGACAGGCGATTCGGCATTACCGTAATGCAATTTTTCGTCATTGTCCACCTCCGCGGGTTTATCCCCATCTCGGTCAGGCGCTGGTTCAGGTTGAGGCTTATGCTGCTGCTGCTGCTCTGTTTCGTCAGGCGCTTAAGCACCCGCCTCAAAAGCCGGAACAGGAAGCTCGGTTGCACAGCGGTCTAGGGCAGTCGCTGGCGATGCAGTCAAATACCGCAGGTGCGATCGCGGCCTATCAGCAGGCACTCTCGCTGAATCCGAACCTGGCACTTGCCCATCAAAACCTAGGGCGTCTGCATCGCAAGTATCAAGATCATGCGGCGGCAAGCCATTACTTTTATCAGGCACTAGGATGCCAACCCGATGCGCCTAGCATTCGCCAAGACTATGCTTACAGTCTGATTGCTGAAGGCGATTGGGATGGGCTGATCGATCACCTGCGAATGTCAGTTTCTCGTCAGTCTGGCCTGATTCAGGCTTTCCAGGACACGTACCGTTCTGAAGCGCAGCTGTCAGCTCCCGATTTGCTGGATCAGTTGCGGCATCGATGCAGAGAATTTTTGACTGCACTGCAGTCTTCCTCGGTGCAGGCGCGTACAGGTCAGGCGCAGCTGAAACAGCGGCTAGGACAAGTTTACACTTGCTTAGGCAACCTGTCGGTGGCCTGCGATGCGCCTGTACCGGCAGAACAGTTTTACCGATACGCGATCGCGCTACTCCCCGAGAATCCGGCCCTATACCGACATCTCGGTGACTGCTTAGCGGGGCAGCGGCGTTTCGCGGCGGCGGCTGTAACCTATCGGGCGGGTCTGCGTCGGGCTGCCAAAAGGCCTGCTAGTCTAAACCGGCTCCAGCGGCAGCTCCGATGGGTATTGGCGGCACGCAATGCGGATACTGCTAAGTCGGTTGAATGGCACCCTCGGGCTCAGGATTGGCAGATTCAGACTTGGCGGGCTCATAATGGGATATCGAGTCAGGACCTAGTTGTTTCGACAGAAGAGTGGCCTGCTAAAGAGACTTCTAACAATGAGGTGTTGCCCTCTAAGCAATTGCCCGAGACTTGTGGCGGTGTCACCTGTTCCCGCTGCATGAAACAGCTCATGCCACAGTTTTCTCCTCAGCAGGTAGGGCCAAAGGGGTTTTACTGCAATCCGGGGCACGCTGGATCATCTGCAGTTGACGACTATCCAACCTTTATGGTGACGCTGCCCGAAGGCCGAGCCTGGATTGCACCGCAGATGAATGCTTGGGACGTCTGCAATGATATTCGTATCTACGCTCCGGATGGCAAAGTCATTGGGGATGTGTCGCGGCGCTACCCCTGGTATTTGCCTGGGTGCCCAGTCTCACAATCGCGGCAGCAGCAGCTATTGACCGAGCCGGTAGACTTGCCACCGGTACAACGGCTAGCAGGGCGCGTTGCGGTGTTATCTGGGCTGTCGGGACATATTTACTACCATTGGATGTTCGACGTACTACCGCGCATTGAGATTTTGCAGCGGGTACTACGAGAACAGGGGCTTGACCTGGCTGATGTCGATCATTTTGTTGTCAACAACATCAACCGCCCTTTTCAAAAGGAGACCCTAGCGGCCTTGGGGATTCCTCTAGACAAGGTGATTGCAAGTGACGAGGTCCCCTATTTGCAGGCTGAACAGCTGTTGGTCCCCAGCTTTGCCGGGTATTTAGATTGGGTCCCTATGCGGACCGTGAGTTACTTACGGCGACAGTTTCTGCCCTTTCAATCTGCTGCTGCTGCTAACAATAAGGCAATGGGTACGGCTGCGTCAGCTAAGAACTTGCGTTCAGGCTCAAAGCGCTATTACATCAGCCGTCACGAAGCTCGGTATCGTCAGGTCCTTAACGAATCTGAGGTAATGGCCTTGCTTTCGACCTTGGGTTTTGTCTCCGTTACACTAGAGTCACTAACGGTCCGTCAGCAAGCCGCACTATTTGCTGACGCAGATGCTATTGTGACGCCCCACGGCTCGGGTTTGTCGAATCTAGTCTTTTGCAGTCCCGAAACAAAAGTCGTTGAACTATTTTCGCCCCACTATCTCCGAACCGATTATTGGATGATTAGCCAATACCTGAATCTGCATCACTACTATTTGGTAGGTGAGGGCTGTACCGACGCGGCGCTGCGCCAACTGATGTACCCTAGCGGCTTGACAGAAGACTTCAGCGTAGATCTGGCCGCATTGCGATCGCTTCTCCAAACCGCTGGGCTATCCTCCGTTTCTTAAACACCACTGCTGTTCCCATACATCATATTTGTCTGAGCCCTCTGCTCACGTTAGTTATATCAATATCGCCGACTGGCTTATGCTGCAATACTTAGACGATGCGTTAACCACTTGTGAACGCCTACTGGCTCAACCAGACAGCCAAGAATGGACTCAGTCCTGCTACACCGTAGGTAATATTCTCACGGGCATGGGGCTGATTGAAGAGGCCTATCCCTGGCGGGTGATGGCTTTGGCAAAAGCACCCGTGAATGCCCGTTTCTATGCTGAGTCAGGTCGCATTTACAGCTGCTGTGAAGCTTGGTTGCAGGCAGTGCAGGCATGGGAGCAGACCCTTGTCTATCAACCTGATAACGTTGAAGTCCGCCATCGCCTAGCTAAAACGTACGGCCACCTCGGCGATCGTCGAGCTGAAGCAAAAACGCTACACGACATTCTGACGTCGTACCCTGACAAGGCGACAGCAACCATTCATTTTCAGCTGGGTCGACTGCTTGAGCTACAGGGCGAAAACACTGCGGCCGTCGATTGTTATCGACGGGCTATCCAGCGCGATCCGGTTTATGCTGCGGCCTATGTCGCACTTGGCAATCTGTATGGTCGAGTGGAAAGTTGGGAGACGTCTCTTGAACTGTACCAATCCTGGGCAGAACAAGACCCTGACTGCGCTGAAGTCTACTCTCAAATGGGTCGCGCCCACCGCCTGCTGCAACAGCCCGAAGCGGCCATCGAACAGTTTCATCGCGCCCTGCAGCTTGAACCAACGATGTATTGGCCCTATGTTGGCCTTATGAACACCCTGACAGCGTTACAGCGTTGGCAGGCGGCCCTTGACGTGTGTCAACAAGCGCATCAAGCCGTGGGTGAAGCGGCCTGGGTACATAGTCTTACGGGCAATACGCTGTCTCGCCAAGGCAACTATCCAGCGGCAGCGGCTTCCCACCAGCGCGCTTTTGCCTTGCAGGGCTGGCAACAGTGCCCGGACCGGGGCTATACCTTTGGTGAGACCTGGTTCAGCGATGTGCTGCTCACCTGGCAAACGGCCTTGGCTGAGCTGAGAAACCGGCCGCAGCCTCTGCATGCGCTGGTTTTAGGCAACTGCGAAGCCGCTAGCCTATGCTGGCTGGCAGATCATTTGCTGAGGCAACCGACCGACCGCTGCTGGTGGATGTCTAATGCATTTGAATCAACTACTCTCGAAAATCTTGACCGCGTTGCCGCCCGTAGTCAACTTGAGCTGAAGACCGGTCTCCCCATAGAGGATGCGCGATCGCTAGACGGGGCTGCGTTTGATGTTGTATGTGTTCAGTGTGAAGGCCAACAGGCTGACGCTCTCAGCGCGTTGATGGAGAAGGTTTGGCCCTATGTCAATCCAGGCGGTGTCCTCATTTTTCAGAATGCGCTATGGCATCCGACCTCTTATCCAGAGCAGGCTCCGCGGGTGGGTATTGCCGCTTTCACTTCCTCTGTTGGCCAGCACATTGTTCCGATTGAGCAAAGCTACCATGCCCTGTATCAGCGGAGGACTAACTGATGAACGCTAGCGAATTTCAAACGCTCGATTCGACGGTCAACCGCCGCTTGCAAACCGCTCTGCAACAGGCACAGGCTAGCTGCGCGGCGGGCCAGTGGGCTCAGGTCATTGAAAGCTGTGAAGCTGCAATTGCGCTCTGTCGGCAGCTGAGCCAGCCCCCAGCGTCTACTGTGACTGAACCCGATGCCAACACGGCGGCGGCACTCCACCGGGCTAAAGGCGATTTGTTTCAGCAGCAGGGTCAAATGGATGCTGCGATCGCGGCTTACCAGCAGGCTCTGCAGCACCGTCCAGAATGGACGGCGCTGCACCGACGGTTGGGGCAACTCACGGCTCAACAGCAGCAGTGGACGGTTGCGATCTCACATTATCAGGCCGCCCTTGCTTCAGAGCCGAATCACCCTGAGGTCCGAACAGAATTTGGCCGAATTTACATTCAACAAGCTCAAGCGCTGAGCAAAACCGGCGATAAATCTGCAGCTGTCCAGGCCTATCTCCAAGCGCTGCGGCAGGATGCGCGTCTGTATGAGGCCTACACGCGTCTGCGCTACAACCTGATGCGTTACGAAATTCCTAAAGAAGACCCCATCTTGCAGGCGGTCGTCGAGACCTGCCAGGAGATTGTGGCGCAGCAGCCTGATTTGGTGCCTGCGCAGATTGCCTTGGCCTACGCGCAGACTAAGTTGGATAACTTGCCTGCTGCGATTGAGCGCTATCGCCATACGAGTGCCCAAATTGCCCAGCGGCGTCAGCCCGATCCGTCGTTGTGGACCACAGCTCGGCGACGGGCTCCAGATTTTCTGATTATTGGTGCAGAGAAGTGTGGCACGACCTCTCTATTCCAGTATCTGCGTCAACATCCGGCGGTCCTACCACCGCTGGAGAAAGAGATCGACTTCTTTGACCTTGAGTATGAGGCGGGTCTCGACTGGTACCTGGCCCATTTTCCACCCATGCCGCAGCAGTCTGGCTGGGTCACGGGGGAAACGTCGGCCAACTACTTCTACAGCGATGTCGCACCTGAAAGAATCTTTCAACAGTTTCCCGACATTCAGCTCGTCGTTATTCTGCGTCAGCCAGTAGACCGGACCATTTCGCGATACAACATGATGGTGCGTAACGGTGCCGAAAAGCGATCGGTTGAGCAGGCTATCGAAGAGGAGATCCGGCTGATTCAGCAGGCCGCTACCGAGGATGATATTCCTTGGAAAGTGCTTAATCGCTGTCGCCACACAGGGAATAGTCTGTATTACTATCACCTCAAGCGCTGGTTCGAAGTCTTTCCGCGTGAGCAGTTTCTGATTCTTCAAAGTGAAAACCTGTTTCATCAACCCGAAGAGACTTTGAAGCAGCTGTATCAATCCCTGGGACTTAGCCATCACCCGGAGCAAGACTATTCGAAGTTCAATGCTGGAACGTACTCGCCGGTTAATCTAGCGGTGCGTCAGCAGCTATCAGCCTTCTTTGCTCCGCATACCCAAAAGTTGGAGACCCTGTTGAATCAGTCATTCAATTGGTAGTTCATCTGACCCTATGCTTTCAATTTCTAGCACGTCTTTTCAATTCAAATCTTTATGGCGGAACAGATAGCAATACCCGCCGCTCAGAGCGGGCCAGGTCTCAAACCTATGCTAGTGGGGACCAACAATACCTACCAAAATCTGGATTCACAGGTTATTGATTACCAGCTTTGGAATTTACACACGACGAGTGCTCGGTACGTATTGCGCGGGCCTCGACCAAAGACTTTGGCTTCTCAGCAGTACATTGCTTCTTTAGGGCCTGCATTTACCTTTGGGCGCTTTGTGGATCAACCCTATCCAGCCCTACTCGGAAAAGCTTTGAATATGGCTTCTCTGAACTTGGGTGTTGGCGGGATTGGTCCCTCGTTTCATACCAATCCTAGGTACGACGCGTTGCTCAGCTTAGTGAATCGGGCCAAGCTGGCTACCATCTTGATCTTCTCCGGTCGGTCGCAGTCAACCTCTCGGTTTAAAGTCCACGAATGCTTCCAAGAGCAGTATTACTACGAAGGCACCCGAATGCCTGCGGACTATGTTTACCAGAAACTGCTAGAAACTGAATCACCTGAGGTCGTGGCAGCTCAGGTGGCTGAGATTCGGGAGCGGTATGTGGCTGAGTTTGTACAATTGCTCAATAGCATCCAGGTTCCTAAGGTGCTGCTTTGGGTTTCTAAACGCCGCCCTGACTACCAAGAGTCTTACGATGGGTTGCATAAGCTACTGTCCAACTTTCCTCATCTGGTTAATCAACCCATGGTAGACGAGCTGCGATCGCACTGCGACGCCTACCTCGAATACTGTAATACGCCTGGGCTACCTCAAATGCTACGTCATCGCGTTACAGGTGAACCTATTGCTATTACGCGAGATCGCCACTATGCCAAAGGCAAAATTCATCTGACGCCCTCTCAGCTAACGCACAACCATTACTATCCTTCCCCTGATATGCATCACGAGATTGCTCAGCAGCTAGTTAGTATTTGTGAAACATTGATGTAAGTAAGTTCTGTCATTTAAATTACACAGCTTCCAAATTTATCGGATTTTAACTCAACTACCCGTTAGATGTTTTTTGAAGCAATTCCTCCCCAGCAGTCATCCATTTTTTGCCAGAAGTTGTCAATCTATGACACTATATTTATAGAATTCTGCAAGGCTGAAGAGTTATATTGCGAGTGGCAAGCCAGCGATATTGTCAAGCATCACTGGTGAGTACGTCAACTGCATTCAATGTTAGCTAGGTACTCATGAGAAGCTATACATATACGTGTGTCAACAGGTGTCAAATAGTACTATCAGTACTGATACGTCTTTAGAACGGCATAGGTTACCTCTAGATAGTTCTGAAAATTCATGCACTAAAGAGTTCCATAGATATCGTTATTGATAATGTAGTCAGCCCTTTTGAATAGATAGTAGGGTAAGGCAGATTCAATTGAACTGGTTTTCTTATAAGGTCGAGAACCAACAGATTTTTTATGAGGTGGGCAAGTTCTAGTAACTACTAACTTATGGCCGAGGGGTGGCCTCTTGTCAGCTCTCTGCCCTATATCGATGATTGCTTCTTCTGAGCTGAGCCTGACTTTCTTCCTTTATTTGTAAAAAAACTGATGCTTCATTGGAAGTCCCGTTCATAGGATAGGGGAGGTAAAAGTCGAGTGAGAATTTGACTTCTTTTCCCTCAAGACTGACTGAGAATTTGACGTACGAATGATAGCCCGTTTACACCAGATAAAGGTGCTGCCAATAGCTGCCCTCAATGCTGGTTTGGCTTTTTGGATTAAGACTTATTTGTTCAATTTTACCGCTCTGATTATTCTTCTTTTCTACTAGTTCAAAGCGATAGCGGCCTCAAAGCTGCTGCTGGGCTAAACCATTTTTAGTATGAATTACGCTAATGGCACAACGCCTTATTCCTCAGATCAGCTTTCGCAGCCCAGAACTTCACCTTCTGGTAGTGATGCCGTGTCTTCAGCACCATTAGAATCCCAGTCTGCCACTGCCGCGACTGATAGTCTCCCCGACGTTGTTGAAATCTATCTTCAGCAAGCTGAGGCCTATTGCAATGAGCAGCAATGGGATAAAGCCGTTGTCGCTTGTCAAGAAGCCTTGCAGGTTGATCCAGCGGCAGCAGTCGCTTACAAGCTGCTGGGTAATGTTCTGATGCGCCAGGGCAAATTAACCGATGCTATGGGCTACTACGCTAAAGCCCTGACTCAGCAGCCTAACTTCCCGGAAGTTTATAACAATTTGGGAAGCTTGCACGCCAAGCAAAAAGCTTGGGATATGGCAATCGCCTATTTTAAGAAAGCGTTAGCCCAAGACCCGAAGTTGGTGAGTAGTCATCTCAACTTGGCAAAGACTTTCACAAAATTGGGTGAGACCGCAGCGGCGCTTCAGCACCGTGTAAAAGCATTGGCGCTAAGCCCATCTGCTGGTTCAGCTCAAGATCACTACCAGGTTGGTCAATCTCTAGAAGCGGACCAGCAGATTAAAGCTGCGATTCAGTTTTACCAGCAGTCCATAGCGCGCGACGCAGATTTTTTGCCTGCCTATCAGCGTTTAGCGGACCTACTTGAGGATCAGGGTGACTGGGAAGCTGCCGTGACTTGCTATCGACAGGTCTTACGGCTTGGTGGCGCATCAAAGGGTACCGTAAAAGGTCGCGACGCAGCGGATAGCAACAAGGTGCCGCTACCGTCTACGACACCAAAAGCGCTGCCACAGGTAGGACAATCTTCCTCAAACGGTAGTAGGGCTCCAAGTCGGGTACTAGGCTCGCAAAACGGACAGCATCGGCCCCGCGTCACGGTAATATCCAAGCAGAATCAGCAACTTATTCAGAGGTTGATGCAAGCCTCGTCTCAGAAAACGCTGTTACGTTCGCTGCCCAAAGCGGGTTCGACAACTACCGCGTTGCCCCCTGCGCCGATAACCGCTGCACCCGCATCCACAGACGCCGCTACTCAAACCACTAACCCATTACCTGGCGTCGAGTCTTTAGTTGAGCTGGGTGAACAGCATGCCCAAGCAGAGCGCTGGTCACAGGCAATCCAGTGCTTCCTCCAGGCTGCTCGGCAATCTCCCACCGATGCAGTGTTGTATCGCAATTTGGCGATCGCATTCGCCCGCAATCAGCAGTTGCAGCAATCTGCTGAAGCTTGGTACCGGGCTTTCTCTTTAGAACCGGACTGGCCGAGCCCCGAACAGTACGTGAAGGTCGGGCATGCGTTGGCCCAATATGGAAAAACGGAAGCGGCAATGACCTGCTACCGTCAGGCAATTCGGCAACAGCCCGACTTTGCTTTGGCTTACCAGTACTTTGCTCGTCTCCTCAAGCAGCAAGGCCAGCCCGAGGCGGCAAAGCAGCTACTGACGCAGTTCGCTGCTAAGAAAAAAAAAATGATTAGCACCGTGCCTGTTGCTGCTACTACGATTGCGACTGGCGCTAAGCCTGTTATTGCTAGCTCAACTGCTGGAAAAGCGATTTTGGCTCATAAACAAGGTGAGATACTGCAGCAGCAGGGTGATTGGAAAGGGGCGATTGCGGCCTATCGTCAGGCAATTCAACTGAATTCTAAGTTCTCTTGGTCATGTCACAATTTAGGAGACTGTTGCCGTAAGATGGGCGATTGGCAGGGGGCGATCGTGGCCTACCGTCGGTCAATTCAGCTCAATCCTGAGTTTATTTGGTCCTACTTTAGCTTGGGCGAAGCGCTAGAACAGACCGAGCAGTGGTCGATGGCAGCTCAGGCCTATCAGAAGGTTCTCAGGCTAGAGCCTAATAATACCCAGGTTCCTGCTCGGCTGGCCCATGTTCTCCATCAGCTTACCGTTCAGCATCCGAGAGACACACGCTACTACAAGCAGCGAGCGGAACTGTTATTGGCCCAAGATAAGCTTGACGAAGCTATTTCTGTTTATCAAATGGCATTGCAGATTCAGCCAGATGATGACAATACGGCAATGACGCTGTCAAAGCTGTTGGCCGAGCGGGATCCGCAACAGGCAATGGCGCTGCTGGACCGAGCATTGACTCGAACGCAGTCTTCCTCAGCATCACCGGTCGCCTTGGCGCTGCGTAACAGTCCCCTATTCGATGCCCACTATTACCGGGCCTGTAATCCAGCTTTATCTAGTTATGATGACGCCGCGCTTCTCAACCACTACCTAACTCAAGGACGTCAGGCAGGGCGGCAGCCCAATCCGTTGTTCGATGAGGCGTTTTACCGACAGCAGCACCCCGATGCTAATGCCTCAGAACTTCCGCCGCTGCTGCATTATCAGACTGAGGGTTATAAAGCTGGGTACGACCCCCACCCGTTCTTTCAGCTTAGCTACTATTGTCAACAGCATGCTGATGTAGCTGCAGCCGAGCTCGACCCGTTAACTCACTATTTAGCCTACGGTGCCAAAGAGGGCAGAGCGGCCTTTGCACCAGGTCCGCTGTCGCCTGTCCTTAACCAGCCAACGCCAACCGATGCGCCCTATTTGCGCTGTTATAACGGTCCTGCTGAAAAGGTTTCTTCTCAACGGTTGGGGGTTTACTGTAGTTCTCTGGGCAACTATTTCATCACGGAAATTGCTGATTTTGTTGCGGCGGCGCTGACGGCATCAGGGCATTCGGTGACTCGGCTAAATGAACAGGACACGCCACCGGACAATCTCGATGATCATTGGGTGGTGGCCCCCCACGAGTTCTTTTATTTGGGGGATGGGGTGTTGCGATCGCAGGCTCTGTCTGGTGCGGTCATGGTCAATGTTGAACAGCCGCAAACCACCTGGTTTTCAAAGGCGTTTCACTATCTGCGCAGTGCTAGCCTGGTGCTAGATATCAACGTGAAGTCGGCCGCAATCTTGAGCCAACTGGGGCTACCGGCCTACTGGCTACCGTTGGGCCACCTGTCAGACTATGCGCCCCATACAGCAAGCACAGATCTGCCAACCCTGCAAGCTTTAGCAAGTTTGTCTCCTCAGGTACGTCAGCTGCCGGATGTGGCTGCGCCGCTGTCTGAGCGCCCGTTAGATCTGCACTTTATCGGTACGCTGAATGCTCGACGAGAACAGTTCTTTGCTGAGAGTGCCAACTGGCTGAGCCGCTACAGCTGCTTCTTGCACATGCCACCCATGGGGATGCCCCTGCTTAAAGGGCAAGATCAGGCACTAGATACCGAGGCGGTGATTGGCCTCAGCCGCCGGAGCAAAATCTTGTTAAATATCCATCGGGATGAGCTGCCCTATTTTGAATGGCACCGGATGGTGTTCCATGGTCTGTGGCAGAACACCTTGGTTGTAACCGAGCCCTGTCACGATATTCCGGGGCTGACGGCTGGAGAGCACTATATTGAATGTTCTCTGGATGACATGGCAGACAAGGTTGACTGGTTACTCAACAGTTCTGCGGGGCAGGCAGTGGCAGAACGGGTGCGTCAGGCAGGGCACGAGGCGATTACAACCCAGTTTGACGCGGCGCGTATGGTTGGTAATGCGCTGGCGCTGGCGGTGATGCCACAAGATAGGAGGCTAGCCGCATGACCTTAGGGCACCCTTATCGCAGTATTTTTACCCAAACTGGGACACAAAATAGTCCGGTTACGGTCTGCATCAGTTTGTACAACTATGAGGCGTATATTGTTGAAACGCTAACATCGGTATGCCAGCAAACGCAGCCGCTGCTGGATCTGATTGTTGTAGAAGATTGTTCAACCGATCGATCGCTAGCAGTGGCTGAAGACTGGCTCCGTCAGCAGGCAGGGCGGTTTAATACGGTACATCTGGTACAGCATCAAAACAATCAGCGATTGTCGGGGGCGCGTAACACGGCGGTGAGTTTAGCGACAACGCCGTATCTGTTTATCTTAGATGCAGATAATTTGCTGTATCCGCGCTGTGTGGCGCGTTGTTTAGAGGCGTTAGAGGCTGATGACCAGGCGGCTGTGGCCTATCCCATTATTGAGAAGTTTGGGGCGCAGGTGGGTGTGATTGGCAATGTGGTGTGGAACCCAGATCGCTTTAAGAAAAGAAACTGTGTGGATGCGATGGTGCTGGTGCGGAAGCAGGCTGTGGTGGAGGTTGGCGGGTATACCGAAGGAGGGGCGATAGGTAAGCTCGGCTGGGAGGATTATGAGCTGTGGTGCAAGTTTATTGATGCGGGTAAGTATGGCGTGCCTGTGCCTGAGATTTTGGCCCGTTACCGCACCCATGAGACGTCGATGCTCAATAGCGTGAGTAACCAGCGAGGCAATATTGAACAGCTGCACCACGATATGATGCAGCGCCACCCGTGGTTAGAGCTGCCGGTTTAGGTTAATTTGATCAGTTTATACAAAACAGTTATACCGTTTCATTTAGTATGTCTCAGTCTCATCTACCCAATTCAACAGAAAGCTTAGATAATGCGGCTCAGACAGAGGAGACGCTGTTTCGTAGTGCTGTTGACCGGGCTAAGCAGTGTGCGGCAGATGAACAGTGGGATGAGGCGATTGCGTATTATAAAAAGGCGCTTGAGTTGCGATCGCAAGCGTGGATCTATCTTTGCATTGGGCAGCTGCTGGCTAAGAAAGAGGAATACGATGGGGCGATCTCGTACTATCGCAAAGCCATTTCTGTAAATCCAAACAACGCTACTGTCTATGTATTCCTAGGTATAGCGCTAGAACTCAAGGGGAATGGCGTCGGTGCCATTGCCAGCTATCAAAAAGCTCTTGCCCTAGAAATGGATCAGCCTGCCTGGGTTCATTTAGGATTGGCTAATTTACTCGTTAATCAAGCACGGAAGGGCTTTTTATCTGCAGTGGAACACTACACTCAGGTCATTGAGAAAACGGATAGCCTAGATAATCTTAAGCCCCTCAAGCAAGCTGTATCAAAGCTGGACAGCGTTGAACAACATATGTCGGTTGAAGCACTAGATGATTATCGCTATGCTAATCCTAATTCGACGCTTCAGAAAGAGTCTATCGTTCAGCGGCTATTGAGGCTTGGCTTCCTTGAGTCAGATAGTGCAGTCAATCCAAAAGGTTACTACTTTATCAATGAAAGACTCAAGGCTGTTTATTGCAGCATACCTAAAAATGCTTGCACTCTGTTTAAGACAATGATGGTTGAACAAAGTGAGCTGGTGCTACCGTTTCAATCTTCTGGCGAGAACGTGCATGTGTTTTTTGATCAGAATATGCAAGAAGTAAGCGCGTCGCGGTTACTGAACTGCTTATGCTCTCCGGCATATTTCAAGTTTGTCGTTTTGAGAGATCCATTCAAACGACTAGTAAGTGCATACCTAGATAAAATTGCAAAACATGCGACGCCTGAACCCTTTGCTCAATCTGTTATTAAAAATGTTCAATCACACCTCGGCATTGAAGAAGATCTAGAACAATCAATTACATTTAGCCAGTTTGTAGACTATCTAGTAAGAACTCCCGATTCATCTCTCAATGATCACTGGCGACCGCAAAGCAATTTTGTTGGAAATACCCCATTCGATTTCATTGGGCGTTTTGAAGACCTTGGTAATGTAATCAATGTGATTGAGAATAAGTTCCAAATAAAGATCAAGCAAAACGTTTCGAGCCATAGGACAAAATATGGAAAGTACGGTGACGCAGAATTTTTCGACAATGTTTACCCTCAGCAGCTTCGGATGCTGGATGCCTTGCCAGACTTTCATCACTTCTACACAAAACCAATAGCGCAAAAAATTTCTTCTAGATATGATAGAGACTTCCAACTTTACGAGCGGTGTGTAAAGGCATAGAAAAAAATACCGTTATATATATCTGGTGGTTTTTCAATTGACCTGCTTCGAAACTAGGATGAGGTCCTAATTTCTTAAAGAGGCGACAGACTCCTTTTTTGCTTTCAGCTTAACTGACAGAAGAGAGCGTTTGTGACAGATAGTTTGCTGTAAGAACAAATGGGCTAATGATACCATGAACGTCGATGAGTACAAGAGTAAAATTAGTCAATTAAAGGCAGAGGGAGATGTTTCAAAAGTTACCTCGCTAAGCCATCAGTTATTGGAAGTAACGCAGGATGATTGGGAGACTCAAGTTTTTCTGGGAGATACTTTCTTAGATATTGGTGAGTGGTCAGCAGCGGCAGCGGCGTATAAAGCGTCTTTAGAGCTTAAGGATGAGTTTGACTGGGCCTGGCATAATTTAGCGGTTGCGTTGAGTCGTTTGGATGGCTGGGAAGACGTTACAAGATGTCATGAAAAACTCAAAGAAATAAAACCTGAGTTTTGGACTATTAACTCAGATAATCCTACGGTTAGCAATCACCTAGCTGAATATAATCAGTATCTTAGTCTTGCTTCTCAAGTTGGTAAACTGACCTTAGAGGAGTCATTTACCAACAGTAATGGATCATACGAAGAGAAGATTAGCTCTATCAGCAGCGTTGTCAAGCTGGATGAGACAACTTGCTTAATCACTGTTGAGAACCTTTTTTCTATCCCCATTGATCAGCTCAAGATCTGGATTGATTCAAATCTTCTAGAAAAAATCTATGGCTGGGGAAAAGAGGAAGATGGCAGAAAAGTATTGTTTCTGCTCTTACCAACAGAGCTATTTGATACAGATAGAGACGTCGGTGTATGTCTATCTACTGTAGATCTAAAGGTTAGGGTGGCTTACGGCATATCTAATGATTCTACTACGATTGACACATATGAAAGTCTTCTCTCGACGTTAGACTTTACAGACAAACTACAGCTTTTTCGTCAGCTGAGTCGATATCAATTTCAATTTGAATATCAGACTCTAGAACCTTTCTATCATTCTTTGTTTAAAGAATGCTACGAAGATTCTTCAAATAACTCTGAGCTACTCTGCCAACACGGTGTTTGGTTGACGCCAAACATTATCTATTTTGAAGCGTTGGTTAAAAATGCTTGGTTGCTGGGAAGTTTTGATGTCGCTGTAACTTCAGAAGGGCTCTTCAAGACGGCTAAAAGCAGAACCTTTCAAATCTCGACCGATCAGCTTGCTGGAATTGTTGTTTTTTCCTCGGGTACTCGTACACAGCATTTTCAGCAAGTTTCTTTAGAGTTTTTGCAAGGTCAAAGAAAAGTTTCACTTAGCAATCCTATTCAGTCAAGCAACTATAACCTAGAGTTCATCGAACACCTCAATCAAAAACCTGAATATCAGCGGCATTTGATCAGGGAAAGTATTTGCCAGTTTCTTGTAGAAACTGGTTATAAGCGTCAAGAAGGTCACGCAATCGCACTTGTAAATAAATTACAGCAGTATGTCTTTACTCCCACTCAAAATCCGCTGAATCCTGAACTACCATTTCAGCTCTTTTTTGATCAGGTCATTCCTATTGGCAGTACAGGATTTTTCTTGGTTGGCTGGATACACGATCCGTTTGCAAGCCTCGTCAGTATTGAAGTTATTACTGATTTAGGCTTCTCGTTCACGTTGTATCCAGAGAACATGTATAAATTTGAAAGACCTGATTTAGAAGAACATTTAAGCCAAACTAAGTATGGAAACTATTCGTCTGGGTCCGGGAAGTTCGGTTTTTGTGCCTACGCTCAGGCTGGTCCTGAAATTCAAGAGCAGTTAAACGGATTCGCTAGTTTTCACGGGGTGAGATTCAGTATTAAGCTCAAATCAGATATCTCAATAGAGATTGTTCCAAAAGTTCAGTTTTTTGACAGCTTCAAGTCAAGAAGTCGTGTGGTGAAGACCGTTCCCCCGCAAAAGCTCACTGAGAGCATGCTGGTTAACTGTATTGGTCCAGCAGCGGCTAAGCTTCAATCGCTGTGTATGCGTCAAGTTTCTGTCGATGAGGTCATCGACATTGGTCAGCCGCTAGACTCTCCTGCTATCTCTATTATCATTCCGATTTATAAGCGGTTTGACTTTCAAAAGATACAAATTGCGTCTTTTGCCAAAGACCTCAGTCTAAAGGATAGTTGTGAGATTATCTATGTGCTTGATTCGCCCTGGCAAAAGCATGAATTTCTAGATTTTATCAAGCGGCACTGTACCCTATATGAACTTCCCGTCAGAGTCGTTGTCATGGAACGAAACAGCGGCTACTCGTCGGCCAACAACATAGGCGCAAGATATGCAAAGGGCGATTATCTATTATTAATGAATTCCGATGTCTTTCCTACAACGCAAGGTTGGGCAGAAGAAATGCTGAGTTTCTATCAGTCCTCGACTAAGATGGGTGCTTTAGGCGGAAAGCTTTTGTACGAAGATGACTCTCTACAGCATGCTGGCATGTTCTTCGCCAAAAAGTCTTATCCATTCTGGGAAAATTTTCACTACTTCAAAGGATTTCCCCGAAAATTCTCTCCTGCCCAAAAAGCAAGAGCTGTACCGGCTGTAACGGGTGCCTGTTTAATGATTCGTAAGTCCCTTTATGCAGAACTAAACGGTTTGTCAACTGAGTACGTCATTGGAGACTTTGAAGACTCAGATCTTTGTCTAAAGTGTATTGAGAAAGGATATGAGAATTGGTATTACCCTAAAGTTGAGTTCTACCATCTGGAAAGGCAGTCTGTTCCTCTAAATGCGGCTTACTCAGAAGGGCTCTCCTGGCATTACAACGCTAGACTGCATCATAAGAAATGGAACCCTATAATCGCCGATCTTATGAAGAAATATTCTGAATAGTGCTTTAGAAACAAGGATAGTGAGTTGAGTTATGAACATGGTTGGTATTAGTAAAACAGATAGCGCTGGTCAAGCACTCTCAGAAGAGGACGTTTTTGGTGAAGACACGAGTACGACCCAAAAGACGGTATTGATCATATCTCACAACCATCCTTCTTTCTTCCCGGGAGGAGCAGAGATATTCGCATATGATCTGTTTAAAGCTATCAATGCTGGAGGACGATATAATGCGTTTTTCCTAGCTGGCGTTGCTGGAGAAAATAGGGAAATGAGGCCTGGCACTCCCTTTCAGACAGTAGGCAAAGCCTCAAACGAAATCTTATTTTGGGGAAGCTCCTTTGATTTCTTCTACCAGTCTCAGCAACAGTCACATCTGCTATATGTTTATCTCAGAGACTTATTAGCTCAGTTAAAGCCTGATATTGTTCACTTTCAACACACGCTTAGAATTGGTCTAGAGGCGCTTCATGTTGTAAAAAATACGCTTCCTAACGCGAAGATTTTCTACACCATTCACGAATATATTTTAATGTGTAATAACTTTGGTCAAATGGTGTTTAAGCACAATGGTGGGCTGTGCGAATATGCTCTTCCTGATCGTTGCTCTAGGTGCTTCCCAGAGTTTACTCCTCAACATTTCAAAATGCGAGAGCTTTTTATCAAGAGTCATCTTGAGTTAGTAGACAAGTTTATTTCTCCTAGTCATTTTCTGGCAAATCGATTTGTCGAATGGGGACTGCCCAAAGAAAAAATGACGGTACTAGAAAATGGGCGTCGGCTTCAACCCCAAGCTCCTTTTCGAAGTTTGAGTTCTACTGAAGATACTAGAAATCGTTTTGGGTACTTCGGCCAGGTTAACCCTTTCAAGGGCGTTCTGCTAGTATTGAAGGCCGTTGAGCATTTGCTCAATCACGGTTTTGATGATTTTAGGCTAGAAATCTTCGGTGGTATGGGATCTGGTTTTCCCGAGTTTGAGAAAAAGTTCTCTGAGATTTTAAACAAGCACCAGGATAATGTTGTCTATCACGGTCGCTACAAGCAGGAGGAGATCCCAGAGCTGATAGGTCTGGTAGACTGGGTGATTGTCCCTTCCACTTGGTGGGAGAATTCTCCCCTAGTTATTCAAGAGGTGTTTATGCATAAAAGACCCATTATCTGTAGCAATATTGGCGGAATGGCAGAAAAAGTTGAAGACGGTAAGACGGGACTGCATTTTCGGGTACGAAATCACACTAATTTAGCAGAAAAGATAAAATATGCTGTTTCCAATGAATCTCTATGGGAGACGCTGGTCAGTAACATTGGTAGCAGACTATCTATTGAAGAAGCTGCCTCACTTCATATTGATATGTATGAAAATCTGTCTCAAAAGGCTTTCCGCTACTACTCAAGCGATTGAAAACAAACTGCAAAAATGCTATGTTTGAATATAAAATTATTTTAATTTATTAACTTGGTCGTCATGGTAGTAGAACCTGCGCTTTCAGGCTTTGAATTGATTGTACATATTGGCAATGGTAAGACAGGTACGTCATCAATTCAGAAAACCTTTGCTGATCAAACTGCGCCTTTAAAGCGTCAAGGTGTAGCCTATTTAGGCCTCATGCTCGAGGACGCACCACCTGCTGCCAAGGTTTACCCTTGGATGATCATGCGGGGATGGGCAGAGTTCAAATCCTTGGAACCTGAGGTCGCAGGTCAGCAACTAAAAGATGCACTTTTGACGACGCTAAAGCAGCTCAAGTCGGACGGATTTAAAGCGGCTATTTGGTCTAACGAATCGTTGTTCGGCGATGGCAGTTTTATTGGCTCGGTTTTGAAAAATATTTATGAAATGGGGGCTAAAGTAAAAGTTATTGCCTACGTGCGTCGGCACGATACTTGGGCAAGATCGGCCTATTTACAGTGGGGGATTAAACATAAGACGTATCGTGGTCCTGTTAAAAGCTTCAGGGAATGGTACGAATTGAATGATGTGAATTTTTCTAAGGCTTTGAAGCTCTGGCTAGAGCACGACTGGTTAGAGCTTCATGTCAGAAATTTTGATGCTTGTCAGGACGTTGTTGTAGATTTTCTGTCGGTTTGTAATCTGGACCCATCGGAGATTACAGTTAGGCGTCACAATGAAACGCCTAATTCTGTAGCACTCGCTTTGTGGAGTCTTTATAACTCTCAGTTTGATGAGCCGGTGTTGCCCGTTGAATTGCAGAAATTAATTCACAAAGGCGGCGTGCTAGATCGTGCTCCGATAGGTAGCGACTTTAACTCTCTGTTACCGACTGTAGACGATATTGACCAGGTATTTGAAAGATCGGCAGAGGACAGGGCATTTGTTAACGAGCTATTTGCTCAGAATGACCAACCAAAGATGCCGACGGATACACCTAAAAAGAAGAATTTAGAGATTTCCCAGGAGCAACTCAATGCAGCTTTGCTACTTCTAGTTAAGCATCAAAGCGATCGAATTGATATACTGGCTCGGCAAGTTAGACAACTCCGGACGAAAGTTTCAGATAAAGACTCGTAATCATCTACGGCTGTACATTCTATGGTTCAAATATCTATAAAAGTCTACGGTTTTACTATTTACATAGCCTTGAACGGTAGGCAAAGGATGAGTCTGGCTAACTATGGATAGGATAACTCATTGTCTTTTTGAATTTGGCCTATAAAGGTAATCGCTTCGTTGATAAATCTGAGGAGTATTAATAATGCGTCGATGCATTGTCCACTTTGGAATGAACAAGACTGGAAGTTCATCAATTCAGTCTACTTTGTATAGCACTTCTTTAGGTTCTGATTTTCACTACGTAGACTTAGGTGTTGAGAATCCGACAGGACCTATATTAAATGCCTTTATGTCGCCTGAGAAGCGCTTTGAGCTTCTCAGGAGCCGTGCTAAAAGTCTGACATTGGACAAACTCAAGGAACGCGGAAATTCTACTATTAATCGACTTCGTGAGCAGCTTGAGTCTTCTGAGGCACGTACACTGATATTATCAGCTGAAGGGCTCTTTCAGCTCACGGTTGACGAGCTTTCGTGTCTGCATCGGTTTATTGAACCCTACGTAGATATATTGCAGGCAGTTGCATATATACGGCCCCCAAAGGGTTTTATGGAAAGCAACTTTCAACAGTTGGTAAAGGGGAATTTGCGCATATTTGCATTGGAAGAAAAAGTTTATCCGAATTATCAAGATCGATTTGAGAAATTTGACAAAGTATTTGGGCAAGAAAACGTTGAATATTGGCGTTTTTCTCCAGAGTCTTTTGAGGATAGTTGTGTTGTCAAAGATTTTTGCAATCGGCTAAGTATACCCATTAGAGATAATGACATTGTTCGTGTTAACGAAGGACTATCTAGAGGTGCAACGGCTGCTTTATTTACTTACCGAAAGTTCTATGACAATTTTCCCGAGCGAAAGACATTTGGGAAGGAGAACCGTCATTTGGTCGAGAAGATGTACGAGCTTCCAGGGACAAAGCTACGATTTTCTTCTGATCTAGTCTCTCCTATTCTGGTTAAACAGAAAATGGATATCGAGTGGATGGAATCTCGTCTGGGAGAATCATTAACGGAGCAATTGGATAAGTATGAAGATATTGCCATTAGTACAGAAAGCGATCTGTTGTCTTTAGACTCTAATACTCTATCGTGGCTAGCAAATGAGCTAGGAGCCGATTATTCAGCCACCGATTCGATACAGCCGATACAAGTCGCAAAGTGGGTTCATCAGCTACGCGTTCAACTCTCAGATGAAAAGTCCAACGTGAAATCTGAGAATTCCTTTCACGATAGCGATATCAATATAAAACAGATTGTCCGTCAGTTTCAGAAAAGTAACCCGAAGCTGACAAGCAGTACTCTCGAACAGGATATGACTACTCTTGTTTTCGGTGTATTTGAACAGATTGTTCAGGAACTAGATGCAACGGAATCTGGGACTATTAGTATATCCGGTTTAGGAAGGTTTACTGTGCGGGAAACGCAGAAGGGTAAGCAGACTAGTGTTAGAGCAAAGAGACGGATAAGCTTTTCGCCACATTCTCATACCCCGTGAAATTTAGATGCTCAATTGCTGTACTTATTGAGATTTCATTTATGAAACGCTGTATTTTACACATTGGTATGCACAAGACAGGGAGTTCTTCCATTCAAGAATCTCTTAAAGATTTTTCGTCTAGTGAGTTTCATTATGCGACTCTCTTGAGGACGTCAAATCATGGCGGCGCAATTAATTCTGCTTTCGCAGAAGACTCTCGCCATCTTCGAAGAGGAGCCAATCGCTCCGCTCGTCGAAGTATCGTTAGAGCAGCTGGTGTTCGTTCTCGCTTGAAAAGGCAGTTTGAGCAATTGGATACGAATACAATCATTATTTCTGGTGAGGGAATTGTAAAACTAAAGCAGAGTGAACTTGAAGAACTCAAAGCATTCATTACTCAATATACTTCGGATATTATTGTTGTTTGCTATATTAGAGCTCCAAAGAGCTATATGGAGAGTGCTCTTCAGCAGCGAATTAAAGCCGGCTTGAACTTCTTTGATAAAGCTGCTTGTTATCCAAACTATAGATCTCGATTTGAAAAATTTGAGGTTGTATTTGGTGCAAAAAGTGTCAGATATTGGGGCTTTTCGTCAAAATCTTTAAAGGATCAGTGCGTTGTGAGTGATTTTTGCGCTCGTCTAGGCATCCCTATTCAAAGCAATGATATTGTCCGAGTTAATGAAAGTCTATCTAGAAACGCAATTGCTGCTTTGTATGCATACCGGAAGTTTCACAGCGATAGCTTTCCTACGGTAGGGAAAAGCACAAAAGAGAACAGGTGGTTAATCGAAAAGCTTCATGGGCTGCCAGGTCCTAAGCTTCGCCTTTCTTCTTCTATTGTTTTGCCTATTCTCAAAGAACGCCGAAACGATGTCGATTGGATGGAATCGCGTCTTGAAAGATCCTTATCAGAAGACTTGACTAAGCATGATGATTATGCGATCTCAACTGAGGATGATTTACTATCCTTCAATGCAGAAACTTTAGATTGGTTATCGAAAGAGCTCGCCATTGACCATCTCGACAGCGAGTCGTTATCCTTGGCAAAAGTTGCGGAGCTGATTCATCAGCTTCGTACTCAGCTTTCTAGCAAGTGTCTTAATACAGATTTCGAGCGACGGACTCCATCTATGGAGATTAGTATTAGGAAGCTTGTACGCCAGGCACAGCTTGGGCAGATACAACAAGAAAATTCTTTGTCGGACAAAAAAGCCGCTGAGCTAGTTCAATATATTTTTGATAGAATCAGCGGAGAACTAGATTCATCAGTATCTGGGACAGTTAATGTGCCTGGCTTAGGATACTTCTCTATTAAAAGCAAAAAGTGGGAAAATAACTTGAAAAGCGAAGCTCAAGTAAACAGAAAGAAAATAGTCTTTAAGGAATATTCTTAGCTGATAGAGCTATTGTTTTTTTTATTATTCAGATTTCCAGAAAAAACAGTGCATTTAGCTCAGATCGAAGTTTGTCGCATCCAACATGCTAGGGAGTAAGCTAGCCTACATAGAGTCATAAATTTTGATTCTGCAAATACTAAAGATATTATCTACTAGATTGTTAGGGCTAAGTTTTTGGTGGCTCTCTTCGGAGAACCTGATCACCTTGAGTATTTCAAAGCTAAACTCGTCAATATTCCAAAGATCACTATCTTGTTAGACAATGATTACCATTTGGGCAAGCTGATTACGGAGCTGGAAGCCGTCTATCCAAGCATTTGCGCAAAGTCAGGTTTGATCTGTTTCCGAAGCCGCCAAAAGCAGGGAAAGGAAAGATAGGCTTTGTGCCTGTACCTGTCATGTGGGTGATTGGGCGGTCTAACGCTTGGGTAGTAAAGATGTAAGAGCCTGACGAAGAACTTTGAGCGAACGCTGGACAATGCCAATGCCCAGATAGACTTTTGCTTCGTCAGGCTAATGCTCAAACGAATTGCGATCAATTCTTGAGATCTAAAATGGGTTCTATAGGGCTAGTTAATTGAAGAAACATTCCTTTGTAATGCCCAAAATCTTTAACCTCAAAAGGTTTCTAGTGAGGATGATATTGTAGGTTTGAAGGAATAGCTAAACTCCATACATAGTAAAGCTATAATATTTTGAATAGTTTTTTTTGTCAGTTGATTAGGTGGTAGAGAGACAAGGAATCTAATAAGACCCGTTTAGTTGACGTTGTTTCTTTTGGTTGTTATAATTTTACTATCATTAGCTAGCCTTGATTAGATTGTTGCTAGTGATGAAATTGAATTCATAAGGTTCATAGAAATGAAAAAGCCAGAGCTAGTTCAAAAGGTTTCTGAAAAGTTTAGCTTAGAGTCTGGAAAGACGCGAAAAATTGTTGATTACGTTCTTCAACAACTGATTGAGTCTGGAATGTCAGGAGATGGTTTTGCTTCTAGCATTTTGACTATAAAATCAAGGGAGCGGGCTGAAAAGACTGTAAACACTCCCGAAGGGCAAAAAGTCATCCCTGCAAAGCAGGTCATTACAATGCGTCCTTCTAAGTCGTATGTTCAGAATGATGCGGAGGACGCTGGTCAAGATCTTGTGGGCAGTTTCTCGAGTTCTTCCGAAAGCCCTGTAGAAGTGGAGGCTATCAGCTGACAAAGATTGCTTGTGAGGCGTAGTCCTATCTAGTGGCGATGTCCTCTAAGCTTCGTTTACATACACAACCGGCATAAGTGACTAACGCAGCCGAAAGTTGGGCGTTAGTTCTGGAGAGAACAGAATTAACGCCTTTCAGGTTTTGTTGTGTGTTAGGTATGGTCTGAGATCAAAAAACGGTAGTGCTCCAGAAGTAAGGATACTTTTTAAGAAATCTACGTCGTAGCAGATAGTTATCCGTCCAATGGGGACTTCCTGATGTCTGCTGATGTCTGCTGATGTATTGCAATGCCCATCTTGCCAATCAACTTGGGTGGTCAAAAGTGGCAAGATTCATAACGGCAAGCAAAACCACAAATGCCGCAATTGTGGACGTCAATTTGTCCTTGACCCACAGAATCAGCCCATCAGCGAGGGGACGAAGCGCTTGATAGACAAGCTGTTGCTAGAGAAGATACCGTTGGCTGGTATTGCTCGTGTTGCCGAGGTATCCGAGTCGTGGCTACAGGAATATGTCAATAAAAAGTACGAGGGCACGCCTCGTCAAGTGAACGTCAAAGCGAAAAAAAGGACGTTTGATCCTGGAGTGCGACGAGATGTGGTCGTTTGTTGGCAACAAGGGCAACGAGCAGTGGATTTGGCTGGCAATTGACCGCAAGAGTCGTGAAATTGTCGGCGTTCATGTCGGTGACCGTAGCCGACAGGGGGCTAAGGCATTGTGGCTGTCTTTGCCTTCGGTCTATCGTCAGTGTGCGGTCTGCTACACCGACTTTTGGGAGGCCTGTGAGACAGTGCTGCCGAGCAAGCGCCATCGTGCCGTCGGCAAAGATAGTGGACAGACCAATCGAATTGAGCGGTTCAACTGCACGCTGCGGCAGAGGGTATCAAGGCTGGTGCGAAAGACGCTCTCATTCTCGAAAAAGCTGGAAAATCACATCGGTGTGATTTGGTATTTCGTACACCACTACAACGCATCCTTACCTGACTAGAGCTACCCAAAAAACGGATCGCTCAAGCGGTCACTTGTTGGAAATTCGAAGTTAATCAAGTTCGTTTCTGCTTAGAGTCTTTTGCTATATTTGAACGCTTCCTACTCTCCTTTTTGTCTTGCTACTTACAGTCAGGCAGTATTTTAAGAGTTTTGGTTTACTCATTAGAGTTCTTCTTGGCGCGTGTGTAGAACATAGGTTAATTGACTTGAAAGTTTCAAGACGTCTGGCGATTTTGAGCACGGTTTGATTTGGACTGACTACTTATTTATATCGACAGTTCTTCATTTGTAAAAATAGTTTTGACCCTCTAGGCCAATGTCTAAAAAAAAAGAGATACCTAAAAGTAGAGGGAGGCTCAAACTTGGAAATAAAGACGGTCCTTTTGGAAAAAGCCTGAAGGGTGGCCGTATTGATACTGGCCATGACTATTCGGAGTATGCGAGTGCTAAGTCCCGCTGGTTAATTGTGGGTTTGCTGTTACTCCCCTATGCCGCTATTTTAGTTTATTTAATTCTGCAAGGGCTGCTTGTCCCAGGTGTTTTTTTCTTGCTGCTACCAGTTGCCTTGTTATTTGTTTTTCGTGCTCTTCGATGAGCTACGTTTCTTGAGCGTATTCGTGAAGCTAATACATCAGATACCTTGCTTAGAGTGATACCAGAGTACATTGACGACGCTATTACGCTATTCTACGCACTACTCTAGCGCCTGCGAGGTATCTAATTCGACCTCAGAGGCTATGGCCTGATTGACTGACAAAAGATTAATCCGGTTGGAAGTGGATGGTGCGAGATTGAA
>CAWUKV010000003.1:0-72775 GCA_963923025.1 uncultured bacterium | reverse complement strand
TTAGATCAGTATGATCAGGCTGCGGCGGTACTGCCAGCGCTGTCGCCGGTGGCGGCGTCCCCGGCGACCTTGTCTCGCCGCCGTCGTCAGCGCCTGCTATGGACCGGCTCGGTCGCTGCGGCCTTTGTGGTGGCCGTGGGGGTAACTGCAACCCTACGCCAGCAGCCCGAACTGGCAACTCAGTCGGCGGGGGATGTTTTTATTGAGGAAGACTTTGGGGCAGTTGCCGAAAGTGCGCCTGCAGATGCTGCTGAGTTAGAGTCAGATGCGGCAGTACCGCCAGAGACGCCGATTGATGCAGCGGATTTGGATGCCCCTGCATCTGACCGAGAACGACCCTCTACACCGCCGTCCACCGCTTCACCCCCTGCTAATCGACCAGAGACTAACACCGCCGGTCGTCTGTCCTCCCAGCCAGATAACCAGACTGAGACCTTACCTCGTCGGCAAAATTCTGCCCCACCGCCCACCGCAACGGTGTCGGAACCTGCCGAAACCAATGGCGCAACGACAGATGCCGACTCAGCCCTTCAGGCAGACCGGTCAGCGCCTGCCCCACAACCCAGCCGTGAACCGACCGAAGCGCCCGCTGAGCCACCAGCTGTAATTTTTGTGCCGCCAGACCCATCAGCAGACGAATCAGAATCTTCCCCCTCGTTGGAACAGGCAGAACGGGGCGGTGCATCTAGAGGCAGCACCGCAGCGCGCGTGCCATTACCAGAGACTGAGGCTGCGGCGGAAACGGGATTGGGTAACGTTGCGGCTGGCTCACCCATCCCGATGGACACCGCTGTGGGTGTCAGCGACTATGTCTTAACCCAATTGGCTGATGCCGCGATCGCAACCCCGCTGATCTATCAGGTCACGATCGATGCAGAGGGACGCTTGATTGAGGTCCTGCCAGTTAATGCCGCAGCTGCGCAGTATCCAATTGCGTTACCCGAAGCGCCCATTGCGCCTGCTCAGGCCGTAGTAGCGCAAGTCACGGTCAGTACTGACGGTACAGTTGGGGTCGAAGCGCCGCCAGCAGCGCCCTAAGATGGGCTGGTTTATTTGAATATCTGAATAATATTTGAAGCGATTAACCCAAACGGGATTGATCAAGGGCAATTGACGAGGTCTATTGCATTCGTCGAGTTGCTAGCGGTCTAGCGCTTCCCCTCTCAACATACAAGGGACAGTTCCTGACCTGAAGTTCTTGACGCTGGAGCCCCTCGACGCAGTCGAATGCTTTAACCCACCCTGCGACTGCCATACCAACACTCAAGGACGTTTTTTCTAAGTTTTTCTCTTTGCCTGCCGCTGCTGCCGAGCAATTAGGGCCTTAGAGACAGGAAACCCGGCTACGGGAATGACCTGATAGCGCCGCTCGATTTCTTTTTGCTTAAGTTCGGTGTAGTCGAGCCAGTGGATGCAGTCTACCGGGCAGGTATCGATGGCCTCCTGGATCAGCGCCTCGCTGTCACCGTTTTGCCGGAAAACCCGTGCCCTACCATGGTCTTCTTCAATGTAGAAGGTGTTTCGGGCCACGTGGGCACAGTGGGTACAGCCAATGCAGGTCAGTTCGTCTACGTAGACTCCCCGCTGGCGCAGTTGTCCACCCAACTCCGGTTCTAACCCAGACCGTAGGGCGGCATCGCGCAGCTGTCCGCCCAGTTCTGGTTCGAGCTGCGATCGCGGTGCCGCTACGGCCTCCGGCAAGATACCGTCAGGTCGTTCTACCCCCGATTTATGACCTTCGGGTGGGCGCGTCGTCGCATCATCCATCGGCTGATCTGAATTCGCGGCTGACATAACAGAACCCTCGATTGTCTACCCCTGCTGTTTAGCCTTTGCTGTAGGTAGTAAAGATCGTAATAGCGGCTATAGCAAAGCCGCAGTCATGCAGGCTGCGGCTTCAAGGCTCGGCAATTATCGCCTTTGGACTCAGCGGTGAAGCCCTAGCCGTTCCAGCGCTGTAGGACTAGGCGAATAGACCCGTCAGCCTGCTGCTGCTGCTCAGCAACCTGGAAGCCTTGGCTACTGGTTTCGTTGAGGACGGTGTGATAGGCATAGCGCTGGGTGAGCCGCCCTAGAAAGCCCTCAACGGAAAGCGGTTGGTGCCAGTATTGCAGGTCAGCTACCAGCTCGTACTCGCCTGTGTCGGCATTGCGCTTGAAGCCCAGGTCATAGCCGTTGTCCTGCTCAATGACGACCTCAGCGGTTTCGGTTTTACCCTGGTAGCCTCGAACCGCCTTAGGCCCAGCGGCCCAGTCAGCCTTGAGATCGGTCAGCGCTGCCTGAAGTGCAGGCAGGTTACGAATCTTGGTTTTGATTTGGCTAAAGTGCGACATGGGAAGTTAGCTGATTATCTTAGGGCTATCGGACGGTACAACAGCCATTGAACATTGATTTGATCAAGGCGTTGTGAGGATTAGGCTGAGCGGGCTTGCGGCTTCGGCTCGTTGAGTTGCGGTACCGAAGAGGCTATGGGACGTCGCGATGCCTATTATCGAGACGCATCCGCAGCGGTCGTCAATTCTGGAGTAAGTGCCGAGAACTAGATGGACCTTGCTACCAACTGGTATGGGGCTACCAACTGATATAGGGCTACCAACTGGTATGGGGCTACCAACTGGTGTAGGTCGACTGTGACGTTGCTGAGTTCTGAACAGTTGTTGAGTTCTGAACAGGCTGAGCAAAGAACTCAGATGTTTTCTGCTGGGTTGTGACGTCGCCTAACTGGGCCTCAATAGCGGCCGTAACCTCAGCGCAGGATGTGCCCACAATACCGGTCACCAGCTCTTTGACTCGACCGTCGGGGTAGATCACAAACTCTAAGGTTTCCATGTAGGCCGCAGACTCCTTGAACTGAACCAAATGAGATCGCAACTCATAAGCGCCGTTTCTCTAACCAAAATGCACCAGATAAACCAAGGAAAAACCTCAGCTTCAGGACATTTCTAAAGATAGATTTACAAACAGAAGCTTTAATAGAAGCGATTACTCAGGCTTTCTGTAGTGTCGCGTAAGTCATTAGTGACGTCAAGTTGAATTGCCTCTAGTCCATGTATTGACAGGGGTTTGGTTTACATAGTGAAACATTTTGAACGTCGGATTTTGGTGACAGCGGTGCGGCTGTGGATCGGCTTGAATCGCTGACGCCTGTGGGCCCAATCTCAAGAGCGTGGGCCAATTTCAAGAGCACGGCGCAAGGGCACAGCTCGTACGCCCAACCGATAGGTTGGGCTGTTTGGAAGGCCTTCCGATTACACGGGCTGACGATTACACTGACTGGCAGACTTTGCTGGCTCCCTAACCTCTGCCATGACAGCCTCTGCCTTTTTTAGTTTTGAAGACGAATTTGTCGCATCGCTGCGGTGTATCCCAATGACGGTACGGCTGAAGCTCGATACCTGTGGGGTTAAGCTCAAGCTGGCTCACTGGAACCAGTTCACTCAGACCGAACGGCAGTTGCTGGTAGATTTGCCCTGCGATACCCACGAGCAGGTATCGGCATATCGAGATTATTTGCAATCGCGGGTGGTTGCTCACACGGGTCAGCCTGCGAAGCTACTGGCTATTGACCCACAGCCGCCCTGGCGATCGGCGACGGTGCCTGATCAGGTCAAGGTCAAGGCTCAGGCGCACCAGCTGTCGGTGTCGGACCAACAGTGGCAGTCGCTCAGTACAGCCCAGCGCTTCGCCCTCGTCAAGCTCAGCCGTCCCAGTCACGAAAATCGTAACTTCGTCCCGGCCATGAGAGAGTTTGCGCTAGCCTAGCTGTCTGGCGCTGTCCTGGGCCCCCCAGCCCGGTATACTCGTAAACGATTTCTGGTTGGTGACCTGCGGGTTTGCCACTAGCTATGGCCCGTCTCGGCAACACCTTCGTTATGGCGAATTCTCAACCCCCACCTCCGAATGCTGCGCCGCCTCGCCCACCGCGACGTTTGCGCACTTTAGCGATGCCCTGGCGAGCCCTCGTATTGTCGATGCTGGTCTATGCCATCTCCGGCTTGCTGCTAGTGGCCTTTTACCCCCCTTACTGGGTTTGGCCGATGGCCTTGGCTGGAACGCTGATGCAGTGTTTGGCCTTAGCTGGACCCCAGGCGCTACAGTTACTGTCGCGTGCGAAAGCTTGGTGGGCTGTGCGGTTGAGCTGTTTGGGTGCGGGTTTGCTGCTGGTGGCCCTAGGGATTGCGGTCGGCTATGGGGGCCCTGACGATATTGATGCCATCTCGCTACAGCAAACGGCTACGACTATTGCTGGTTCGGCGCTCGGGACGTTCGTTCTTACGTTTATCTGTGCGTTTGTCAGTGCCCGTGCTGGAGATCGCCTGGTTAGTCTCCACGGTCGTGGTCGTAGCAGCCTGATGCTGGCTGGTGTGTGCTTTTCGGGGCTGTTCCTAGGAGGTCTAATTGGCATGGCCGCTATCCCCCAAAGCTAGAAACCCCGACATTAGGGATTTGAGAGATGACACTGGCAATTGACTTTGGGACGAGTAACACCGTCGTTGCCCGGTGGAATCGTGCAACCCAACAGCCCGAGGTGTTGTCACTGGGCGATCTGGGCTGGCAGCTAGGCGACCAGCCTGCTCTGGTACCCAGCCTGGTTTATGTGGACGATGCTGCAGCGGCGGCTGTCACTGTGGGGCAACCGGTGCGCGATCGCGGGCTAACGCGCGAAGACCCCCGCTACTTTCAGCAGTTCAAGCGTGGCATCGGCAGTACTGTGCAGGGGTTTTTACCGACGCTAGACGGGCAAGCGCTGAGCTTTGAAACCATAGGCCAGTGGTTCTTGACCGCGCTGATCGACCAAGCCCGACAGCAGGAGCCCGACCTAGATTCGCTGACCTTTACGGTGCCAGTAGACAGCTTTGAAACCTACCGCAGCTGGCTGGCGGAGGTGTGCCAAACGCTGGCGATCAATCAGGTGCGGCTGCTCGATGAGCCTACCGCTGCGGCTTTGGGCTATGGGCTGCAGGGTGACGAAACCGTTTTGGTGGTTGATTTTGGTGGTGGCACGCTAGATTTTTCTTTGGTGCAGCTGACCGGGTCGCGATCGCGTCAGCCCCTGGGCTTTGTGCTGAAGTGGGGGAAAGTCCCCCTACAGTCGTCTCAGCGGTTGCAAACGGCTCAGGTGCTGGCCAAAGCTGGGGAAGCGCTGGGCGGGGCCGACTTGGACAACTGGCTAGCCGACCACTTCACTGAGGCCCAGGCGTTGCCCATTACGCCGCTAACCCTGCGGCTGGTAGAACGTCTCAAAATTCGCCTATCGTCAGCTTCCTCAGCCCAAGAGAGCTACTTTGATGACGAAACCCTAGACAGTTATGACCTGGCGCTATCCCGTGAGCAGTTTGATGTCATCCTGACTCAGCGAGGGCTGTTTGAGCGGTTGGACAACCGGCTCGATCAGGTGCTACAGCAGGCCCGTCGCCGTGGGATTGAGCCCGACAACATTGACGCGGTCCTGCTGGTGGGGGGCAGTGCCCAAATTCCGGCAGTGCAGGATTGGCTCAAAGGTCGATTCGACTCCAGTAAAGTAAAACTCGATCGCCCCTTTACCGCCGTTGCCGAAGGCGCACTGCAGCTTCAACAGGGGGTTGAACTAAACGATTTTCTTTATCACAGCTACGGCATCCGCTACTGGGACCGTCGCGAAAACCGTCACGGCTGGCATGCCATTATTCCGACGGGGCAGCCCTACCCCATGGCGGAGCCAGTGGAGCTGATGTTAGGGGCCTCTGTCGCCCAGCAACCCAGCATTGAGCTGGTGATTGGCGAACTGGGCGAAGGGGACACCAACACCGAGATTTTCTTTGAAAACGGCCAGTTGGTGACCCGGCAGCGGCGCGGTGCGCAAACGGTGAAACCCCTCAATGACAGCGACAGCGCCCGCAGCATTGCAACGCTAACGCCCCCCGGATTTCCAGGGAGCGATCGTGTACGGGTAAGTTTTTGTGTTGATGGTAGTCGCTTCTTGCGGTTGACTGTGGATGACCTGCTGACCGGCGAGACGTTGATGGACGACGCGGCTGTGGTGCAGCTGAGCTAGTCTGCGTGTTGTGGTCGCGTGTTGTGATAGCGGACTAGTTATCTTCAGGCTGCTCGAACTGCTCACGGAGTTCTTCGCCAGTTGCCTCGGCCTCAGCCTGCATCTTGTAGATGATGAACGCCTGAGTCGTTACCAGCACCACAACGAACAGAACCCCGGAGAGTAAGTAGCTGAGTCGAGTAGACGGTACGCTTTGCCCGAGCGCGTAGATGGCGATGGAGAACACTGCCGCCAAAAACAGCTTTGAGAACAAGGGCATTGCGGCTGCCGACCAGCACAGCGCTACCAGAATAGCGTTGAAGTAGAAGGCTAGCAGAACCAGGTGGACCCGACCGGCATAGATGCGCTTGGCGCGCTGTTGGCTCCCAGCAAAGGGTAACCGTAACCGATTTCCCATCGTGCTCATACCATCCAGAATCAGGTACCAGACTGGAATAATCAGCAGCGTTGCCAGAATCAGCCACTGGGGCGGTGCAACCAAGGTTTGGCGAAGTACTTCGGACGACTGCGCCAAATTAATGGTGCGACCAAACAGGACAGCGGCAATGACAGCCACCAGCAAAATAAGTAAGTTGATCGCCAGTGAAGGAATTACCAGCGATGAGGTACTGCGCGTCATTCTTTGAGTCCCCTCCGACACTGCAGGTTGAGCAGCATATCCGTTTACTTTATAAGATTCGAAAGCAATTTTAGGCATGAGCTGAAGCGAGGATAGTAATAGAAAACGTGTCAAGGAACGCGGAAGAACGCGGGAACGGATGCAACAAATCAACCTGAATTGTTACAGACAATAGCTAAGTCCGAAACTTAGCAAACTGATTTAAATCACCGAAGTTGCATGTTTAAGCTGCTCAATGGTCTGTATTGGGCTAGCTTGTTCTACAGTATTGACGTTGGATTAATACTTGTCTTCTGCTACTGCTAAATTGCGGGTGGGCACTTTGTGGATTACTAAGTCGAGTTCGACAGCATCACGATTTGGATACTGCATCACCAATGACTTATTAATATTGAACCAGCTAGGCCTACAGAGAGTAGCAATTTCAGCGAAAAGACGGACATAAAGCACCTGTAATCGTACCGAACCCAAGTGGGGCTTCTACAGAGTTTGGAGCGTGGGGGAGCCGGAAAAACTCATGGGTCGGTGTGTAATCTAACGGTAGATGCGTCTTTATGTCTCACAGTTTAGCCTTTTGAACTCAGTCAAATTGCTTAGTGACTTTTAGTAAGTGTAAAGGTTCCCGCTTAATTTTGCCATTTGCTTGATATTGACCTCATTAATTTGGGATGAAGCAGATTAAAGGTTGTTCGATAAATGGCAGGATGAGGCTTTGTTAATTGATTTGCGTTACCCAGTACAACCGTCTTTCAGCGTTGCGCGCAATACAACCGACGAACTTGCACCACACCATACCCTATGACTTCTCTCTCCTCGTCTCGGCCTAGGGGACGGACCCAACGTCCTCCATCCAAGCTGATCCAGCGATCTTGGACGACGGTGGACAGCGAAGCGCTGTATCGGATTGAGGGCTGGGGCGATCCTTACTTTTCGATCAATGCAGCTGGACATGTGACAGTATCGCCCAAGGGCGATCGCGGCGGCTCACTCGACCTGTTCAAACTTGTTCAGGCCCTTCAGCAGCGCAACCTGAGTTTGCCGCTGCTGATTCGGTTTTCTGACATTCTGGAAGACCGGCTGGAGCGGCTAACGGCTTGTTTTGCCAAGGCCATGGCTCGATATGGTTACGAGGGCAGCTACCGTGGCGTTTTCCCGATCAAGTGCAACCAGCAGCGGCATCTAGTCGAAGATCTAGTGCGGTTTGGCCAAGCCCATCGGTTTGGGCTGGAGGCCGGGTCAAAGCCCGAACTGCTGATTGCGCTGGCTACGTTGAATACGCCGGGGGCGTTGCTGGTGTGCAACGGCTACAAGGACCAGGCCTACATCGAAACTGCCATGCTGGGGCAGCGGCTGGGGCAGCAGCCCATTCTGGTCCTAGAGCAGCTGGATGAGGTGGACCTGGTGATTGAGACCAGTCGCCGATTAGGTATTCAGCCCTGTTTGGGTGTTCGGGTGAAGCTGAACAGTCGGGGTGTGGGCCGGTGGGGTGGGTCGGCGGGAGACCGGGCTAAATTTGGCCTCACCATTCCTGAAATTCTGACGGTGGTGCAGCGGCTAGAGCAGGCGGACATGCTGCCCTGTCTGCAAATGCTGCACTTTCATATTGGCTCCCAGATTTCGTCCATTGGCGTGATCAAGGATGCGCTGCGCGAAGCCTGTCAGGTGTATGTGGAGCTGGCCAAGCTCGGGGCCAATATGCAGTATCTGGATGTGGGCGGCGGTCTCGGGGTGGACTACGACGGTTCAAAAACGAACTTTCATGCCTCCAAAAACTACAGCACCCAAAATTATGCCAACGATGTTGTGGCCGAGGTCAAGGAAGCCTGTCAATCGCGGGGACTGCCGATGCCAACGCTGGTGAGTGAAAGCGGACGGGCATTGGCCTCTCACCAGTCCGTTTTGGTGTTTGACGTGTTGGGCGTGAGTGGGGTGCAGTCGCCGCAGCCGGAGCCGCCAGCGACCAGCGATCACGCTATTTTGCGCGAGCTGTACGAGACCTACCAGTCCATTGACCTGGCGTCCTACCAGGAGGCATTTCACGATGCGGAGCAGTTCAAAGAGGAGGCGGCGAGCCTGTTTAACTTTGGCTACCTGAGCCTGACTGAACGAGCCCAGATCGAGACGCTGTTTTGGGCCTGCTGCCAGAAGATTATGGATGTTGTCCGTCAGGAGGACTACGTGCCGGACGATCTGGAAGGCTTGCAGCAGATTATGGCGTTGACCTACATGGCCAATCTCTCTGTATTTCAGTCTGCGCCGGATAGTTGGGCCATTGGTCAGCTATTTCCCGTCATGCCGATTCATCGGCTAGACGAGGAGCCCACCTGCCGAGGCATTCTGGCAGACCTGACCTGTGATAGCGACGGCAAAATTGATCAGTTTATCGACCTGCATGACGTAAAGTCGGCCCTGGAGCTGCACCCGTTTATACCCGGTGAGCCCTACTACTTGGGAATGTTCCTCAACGGGGCGTATCAGGAAACGATGGGCAATTTGCACAATCTGTTTGGCGATACCCATACCGTTCACATTCACCTCACCCCCCGGGGCTACCGAGTAGAGCATGTGGTGAAGGGTGACACCATGCAGGAGGTGCTGAGCTATGTGCAGTACGACGCCGAAGACCTGATCGAGCAAATTCGGCGGCGGTCGGAGGCGGCATTGCAGGAGGACACGATTACCCTTGATGAGGCGCGGTTGCTGCTTCAGCACTACGAGACGAGTATGGGGCAATACACGTATTTAGCAGGGATGTCGGGAACGGAGTGAGGGGAAGGGGGAAAGGCGAAGGGGGAAAGGCAGAAGGGTCGCTCTAGGGTTGGAGGTATTGCGATCGCGACAGCACTGTTCAGGTCAAAGACGTGGTGCTTTTACAGCTCGGATGCGGCAGCGGTATCGAGGAATAGGCGCGTGCCGGGCTGGTGTCGCAGGAAGCTGGCGGGACAGGCGGTATTGACAGAGCCCTGTAGCAGTTGCTGGACGATGGCGGCTTTGCGTTCGCCTTTGGCTAGGCAGAGTCGTTTCCCAGTGGAAAAAATGGCGGGCATCGTCAGCGTGTAGGCATACTGTGGGACCTGTTCAAGGGTCGAGAAATGGCCGGACTGGAACTGCTGCTGTCGGTTTTTTTCGTCGAGCTGGACGAGCTTGACCCAGCGGGAGTCGTAGGGATTTGCCACAGCAGGATCGTTGAAGGCTAGGTGGCCGTTGTTGCCGATGCCGAGTATGCACAGGTCGGGGGCATGAGTTTTGATGAGGTTGGTGTAGCGATCGCACTCGGTAATCGGTTCTAGGGCTTGGCTGTTTAAGTAATAGAAGGCATGAAACGGCAGTACTGCCCCGACCTGTTCTCGCAGGTAGTGTTGGAAGCTGGCCGGGTGGGTAGGGCTGATGCCCAAGTACTCATCTAAATGCAGACCAACAACTTGAGTCCAGTCCACTTCGGCCTGCCGGTCCCGCAGGTGCTGTAGCAGCCCTAGCGGTGTACTGCCCGTGGCAAAGACAACCGCCGCAAGGCTTTGCAGTGTTGCGGCTTTGAGGGTGTGAATCACATGGTCTGATGCCGCTGCATCGAGTTCGGCCTTGGTGGCGTAGACCTCGACCTGCAGTGCATCGACCTGGAACGACTGAAGCATTGACCGCGTTGGACTTTCTCCTAATAGAGATATCAATGACAGAATAGAGATACCAATGACAGATGTATCAGTTCTTTGCAGGGAGAGGGCAAAGACTTCGACGGCTGCGACAAAACGCTAAGCTTTGTAATCATTGCTACGCCTTGCTGGCTTCTCCTGTCGATTCATGTCCATGACCAAAACCGCTTTTCGATCCCGCTGGCTGATCATTCTTGCGGTTGTTCTGCTCGTTTTTCTATTTTCAGAGACGCTAGTCCACGTCCTGACTGAGTCCTGGTGGTTTGGGGCGGTGGGCTATGGACAGGTGTTTTGGACTCGGCTGCGGTGGCAGGGTGCGATCGCGATCCTGAGTTTTCTGGTTTGGTGGGGCGTACTCTATGCCAACTACCGGATTGCTCAGTACCTGACGCGACACCGGCTGATGGCCGTCAGCCAAAACCGAGAGTGGGATCCCTACCTGCCTGGCATGGTCAAGGGCATTAGCCTCACGCTGATAACGATGCTGGCCATTGGTGCTGCCGTAAGCGGTGTGGCCCAGTGGGAGGCGGTGCTCAAGTTTCTCAATCCGGTCCCTTTTGACATTGCCGACCCGCTGTATGGTCAGGATGTCAGCTTCTATGTCTTTCAACTGCCCCTGTACGAAAGCTTGCGCAACGCTGCGATTGAGCTGCTGGTGTGGTCGTTGATTTTTGCCGTCAGCATCTATGCCCTGAAGGGAGAGATTCGTCCAGAGCGGGGCTGGAAGTACTTTCTTACCGGTGAGGTCAAAACCCACCTCTGTGCGTTACTGGCTTTGCTATCAGTCGTCGCGGCCCTAGGATTTTGGGTGGCTCGCTACGAGCTGCTGTACTCGCCTACGGGGGTGGTGTACGGCGCGGGCTACACCGATGTGAATGCGCGAATGGCGGCCTATGGCATTCTGGGCTTCATCACTGTTGTGGTGGGAGTCCTGTTTCTGGTCTCGGTGCGGCGGGGCGGCTTTTCGTTGCCGTTGGCGGCGATTGGGGTCTATGCTGTGGCCGCACTGGTGCTGGCAGGCGTCTATCCCTGGTTTCAGCAGTCGTTTGTGGTGGAGCCCACCGAACTGGAAAAAGAAACGCCCTATATCGAACACAGTATTGCCTTTACCCGTGCAGCCTACGGGCTAGACACGGTGCAGGAGGACGATTTTGCTGTTGAGGCGGGACTGACGCAGGCGTCGCTGGACGATAACCGGGCGACCCTCGACAACATTCGTCTGTGGGACTATCGGCCCCTGCAAACCACCTACAGCAGCCTGCAAACCCTGCGACCCTACTACCGCTTTCGCGATGTGGACATCGACCGCTACACGGTAGATGGGGACTATCGCCAGGTGATGCTTTCTCCCAGAGAGCTGCGCACCCGTGCCCTACCCGAAACGGCGCAAACCTGGGTTAACCAGCATTTAATTTACACCCACGGCTACGGTCTGGCCATGAGCCCGGTCAATCAGGTGACGCGCGACGGCCTGCCCCAGCTTTGGATCAAAGACCTGCCGCCCCAAACTAGCGTGGATATTGCCATCGACCAGCCGCGCATCTATTACGGCGAAGAAACGTCCGACTACATCGTTACCGGTACCCGTCAGCCTGAGTTTGACTATCCGCTGGGGGATGAGAACGCGAGCTACGAGTATACGGGTACTGGGGGGGTATCGCTGAACGGCCCTCGACGGCTGGCCTATGCCTACGACCTAGGGGCAATGCCGCTGCTGCTGTCTAACTATGTGACACCGGATTCGCGCATTCAGTACCATCGCTCGATTCGCGATCGCGTCTCTCAACTGGCCCCCTTTCTGTCGCTCGACAGCGACCCTTACCTGGCCCTGATTGACGGGCGCATGCAGTGGATTATTGATGCCTACACCACCAGCAACCGCTACCCCTATTCGCAGCCGCTTCAGCGGAGTCAAAGTGGGGGCGCTCAGTTCGATGGCGCTATCCGTAGCATTGCCGCCTCTGGGACGAATTACATTCGCGATGCAGTAAAGGTGGTCGTCGATGCCTACGACGGTGCGGTGACGCTCTATGTGGCCGATGCCGAAGACCCTATTCTGGCCTCCTATCAACGGATTTTCCCTGGCCTGATGACCCCGATGGACGAAGCATCGGACCAGCTCAAGGCACACTTCCGCTATCCGCTGAATCTATTCAAGGTGCAGGCGCAGATGTACCTGGCCTATCACATTCAGCGTCCCGAGGTGTTCTACAACCAGGAAGACCTTTGGGCCTTTCCTACCCAGGTTTCGCGAGAGGAAACCGCTGAGGTGGTGGAGCCGTACTACGTGATTATGAAGCTGCCCGGCAGCGATATCGAAGAGTTCTTGTTGATTCTGCCCTATACCCCGGTGGGTAAGAACAACATGGTGGCGTGGATGGCGGCCCGCTGCGATGGCGAGAACTACGGGGAGCTGGTGCTTTACGAATTCTCTCGGCAGGCGCTGATCTTCGGCCCCAGGCAGATTGATACTCGCATTGACCAAGACCCAGAGATCTCTCAGCAGCTGACGTTATGGAATCAGGAAGGGTCAGAGGTCTTTCGGGGTGACCTGCTGGTGATTCCGGTCGATCAGTCGCTGCTGTACGTAGAGCCTATCTATTTACAAGCTAGAGATGCCGGAGAAGGGGGGAGCCGCAACGGCGGCATTCCCGAGCTGCGCCGGGTGATTGTCTCCTATGACGACACCATCGTGATGGAGCCTACGCTAGAACAAGCTTTGAACCAGATTTTTGGTGATACTGCTGAGCAGCCGCAGGCGCCAGCGCCAACGCCAGCACCCGCAGAATCTGCGCCAGAGCCCGCTGCTCCTGCAACATCAGCACCCGCTGCCCCGACGACAACCGGACGCACTCAGCAGATCGAGGCTGCGCTTGAGGCCTATCAGGCGAGTCAAGATGCGTTGCAAGCCGGTGATTGGGAAGCCTACGGCGAAGCTCAGGCGGAATTGGGTCAGTTGCTCGAAGCACTGAATGCCTCAGAGTAGTGGTTCTGTGGCTTGGGTCACCTGTGGTTTTGGCGTCACACGCTGATGCCGTTAGGGGTTGCGTCCGTTCCTTTATCAACCCTTCGACTGCCATAGCGAAGGTTTCGTTGGGTTACGCTAGCGCTCAACCCAGCCTACGGTAGAAGCTGGCGATCCGATTGGTTGCCGTCAGGTCAATCGGGACAAATCTGATGGAGCGGGACAAAGGTGATGGCCGCAAGGCAGATTAAAGACCAGTGGCCTTTTCGACTGCGCCCATGGGGGGAACAGGGGCGAGGCGGGTGCTAGCCGGTGCAGTTGCCAGGTTTTTGAGCAGTGTTTCGTAGGAATCGATAGCTTGCTCGAAGGAGTAGTTTTCGATGGCGTACTGGCGACCGTATTTGCCCAGTGCCTCAGCCCGTTCTGGATCTTGGCTGAGCTTGAGAATGGCCTTAGCCAGCAGGGACGGGTTTTCGGGTGGGGTGACGATGCCGCCTTTGCTGTCGCGGATGGCCCGAGCAGCTGCACCATCGCGGGGGACAGAGGCAATTACCGGGCGGCCACTGGCCAGTAGCACCATGGTTTTGGACGGCATGTTGAAGCCAACCACGTTCTTCTTTTGCATGATCAGTGAGACATCGGCAGCCGCCAGCATTTCGGGTAGGTCCTTGCGGGGAGCAAAGGGCAGCAGCGTGACATTGGTAACGCCCAGTTCTTCCTTCAGGTCATTAAGGTCTGCTAGCTGGCTTTCTTCACCCACAATCACGAACTCAACGTTGGGCTCATGCTTGAGCTGTTCAGCGGCTCGAACGATGGTTCTCACGCCCTGAGTACGGGCAATATTGCCGGAGTAGAGGACAACAAACTTATCCTGAAGGCCGTGCTTTTCGCGGAAGGCGTTGTCGGTTTTTGATTGGGGACGAATGAAGTTGACGTCTACCCAGTTTGAGATACAGTTCATCTTTTCGGGACGAACGCCTTTGCTCATCAGGTTGTCGGCAAAGGAGGGGGTGATAACGGCAATCCGGTCGACGCTGGCATAAGCAAACTTCTCTAACAGCTCAAAGGCCCGAATGGCGATTTTATTGGTAATTAGGCCCGTCTGTACCGCAGCCTCGGGCAGGATGTCTTGTAGGCTTAGGACAACCGGGCAAGAGAACAGCGCTCGGACTACCGCTACAGGCACAGAAGCCGGAAGTGACGGACTAGTGGAGAGGATGATGTCGGGCCGCCAGCCCTTCATGGCCTGGAAAAAGCTGAGGAAGGAGAAGCTGCCGTCGAGTAGGACACGGGTGACTAACCCAGGATTAGGGCGAATTGCCACGAAGCAGCGCTGAATGTGGACGCCATTGCGCTCTTCTTCGACAAACAGCTTGCCCCGATAATCGGGATAGATTTTGCGCTCGGGGTAGTTCGGCATTGCCGTGACCACTCGAACGTCGTGGCCCCTAGCAACCAGCCCTTCTGCCAGCTCGGTCATCAGTGGCGCGATACCGATGGGTTCGGGGTGATAGTTGTAGGAGTAAACGAGAATACGCATTTATAAGAGTTCTAGATTTCAGCAGAAACGAACACTAGCCAAGATGCCTACCACTCCAACAGCGTAGCGGTATCTTTCGGATGTGAAAGGCTCGATACAAACGCCTTCAGAGAATCTTGCTCACTCCTTGAAGTTACAAAAAAGTGAGTGTCCTTTTCCCGTAACCCCTTGAATAGGCTTGATTCTGGGGCCTCAATAGACAAGGGGGCTATACATCATGTGTCCTTCCCCAATCTAGGTATCGGCTGATTAAACCGCTTGGGGGAAACTGCGGATTCGGTGCTGAAATGCTGCACTTTTGCGTCTTAATACATTCTCAAATATGCTCCGGAAGGATTTTATAAAAATACTATTAAACCTCCACTAAATAAATTAGCAGAGGTTCAAGGTGAAGTGGTCTATCAAAAGCTCAGTAACGTCTGTCTGTAGCTAGCGCCATTTACGCTATGACACCGAGTATGGCAATTCTGCTTGGCACAGATCGAAATGAACATCAGCGCAGCCGTGGCTGAGCAGTTTGTAAGGGTCAGTAGGCCTGGGACGGACCGCGATTGCTGCGGGTGCGTTCCTTGGCCCGATTGGCACTTTTCTTCAGGGCTTCAAGACGTTTGATGTAGCGATCGCGCTGCTTTTTTTTGGGCGTCTGCTCGATCAGCGTCTTCAGGGCGCTACCCAAGCTTTTGTAGGCGTTCGGTAGGGTGTAGCCGAATCGAGTTGCCAGAGCAATGGCTTTTTCGTCTGCGTCGATGGCCTCTTGCAGCGTTTTAGAGGCGTTGTTGCGCTTGTAGAGCCGCCAGCCCGAGATGCCGCACAGCCCCAAAGCCAGTAACAGGAGCAACCCATCCTGTACCCACAGTTCACCGACTGCGCCACCCAAACCAATGGCTAGCGCTGCCATCTCCCACCCGTCACGGGGAATGGTGTCGTTCTGTACCCGGGCGACTTCGTGCCAGAACAGCAGGTTGCGCTGGTCAATTGCCAACTGCTCCCACTTGATCAGATCAATCTGCACTTCGACCTGGTCTTTGCCCAGCTCCTCGCAGGTGATCAGGGGTGGGGCCACGTCGGTTGCAGGTTCCACCGTCACCCAGCTCTGAAGTTCGGGCGGCAGCAAACTTCTCAGGCGACGCAGTTCGCCCATGTCGGCCCGAGAACTGTAGGTGGCGTAGGAAGTCATAGACGGTTCAATTGAAGGAACAGCGATCTGTATTTTTATTCTTTAGCTTGGAGTATACCGGTGTTCTTTTACTCTAGCGAACTGTTTGATAATTTTGCGGCGGCGGATAACCGATCTATGGCGTCATCGAGCAGGGCACAGCCCTGCTCAACCGAGTCGATGCGGCACAGCTGATCGCGGAGTTCGGCTGCGCCTGAAAACCCTTTGGCATACCAGGTCATGTGCTTACGGGCCTGACGAATGCCGCTTTTACCTTTGTAGTCAGCCAGCATAATTAGGTGCTCGCGGGCGCACTGGAGTCGCTCAGCAATAGTTGGTGCGGCGCGCTGCTGGCCGGTTTTGAGAAAGTGGTCGATTTCCCCTACTAGAAAGGGATAGCCCAAAGTACCGCGAGAGCACATCACGCCATCCGCCCCCGTTTGCTCGAGGCATTGCACAGCGGCGGCGACAGAGAAGATATCACCATTGGCAACGACAGGAATGCTGAGGGCGGCTTTGACCTGGGCGATCCACTGCCAGTTGGCGGTGCCGTTGTAGCCCTGGTCGCGGGTACGGGCATGCAGGGTCAGCATTTGAGCGCCGGCTGCTTCCATATGACGGGCAAACTCAATGGCATTGATGTCACTGGCAGACCAGCCAATCCGGGTCTTGACGGTGACGGGTACGTCTACGGCTGCTGTTACGGCTTCCACAATGGCAGCGGCGGTTTGGGGGTCGCGCAGCAGCGAGGAGCCGCCCCCGTTCTTCGTAATTTTGTTGACGGGGCAGCCCATATTAATGTCTACCGTATCTGCGCCCTGGTCCACGGCTTTGCGGGCGGCTTCGGCCAGAAAGTCGGGCCGACAGTCAAATAGCTGAATGCTAATAGGGCGTTCGTCTGGGTCAACCTCCATCAGCCTGGGTAGTTTGCGGACGTGGTGCAGCTCCGAGGCGCTGACCATTTCGGTGTACATCATCGACTGGGGGGCATAGCGGCGTACCAGTCTTCGAAAGACCAGATCGGTCACGCCCGAGAGCGGCGACTGCAGGACGCGACTCTGGACAGTGACATTGCCGATCTGCAGCGGCGTGGACAACGTCTGCTGTAGCGTAGGTGAAAGCGTCGGGGCGGTGGTTGCATCCGTCCCAATAACCTTTTCCAGTGTGTCGGCGCTGACAACGTTGACCATAGCTTCGATTCTGCTGACGTCTGCTTGGTTCGAGCGGGTAGACCCAAACCTGTAGACCTAAACCTATCGACGGCGTGAATACCGCTCTGCCCTATCAGTATGTAGGGTGAGGGGGTGATCTGGGGAGTGTGGCATGTTTCGAGGGGAAATTGCGGCGCTGGCGGCGGCGGGGCTGTGGGCGTTTGCAACGCTTCTATTTGGGCGATTGGGGAAGCGACTGCCGCCGCTGGTGCTGAACTTGGTAAAGGGTGGGATTGCGATCGCACTCATCTGTCTCACCCTCCTCCTCCGCCAGCAGCTGCGGGTTGATTTACCCGGTCCCGTCGTTCTTCTTCTACTGATCAGTGGGGTGATCGGCATTGGGTTAGGGGACACCGCCTACTTTGCTACGGTCAACGACTTGGGACCCCGGCGGGCGCTCCTGATGGAGACCCTGGCCCCGCCCCTGTCGGCGTTGATGGCGTTGGGCTTCATTGGGGAGCGGCTGTCGAGCCTGGCCTGGGTGGGCATTGGGGTGACGTTGGCAGGTGTGGCCTGGGTGGTGGGTGAGCGGGCTGCACCAGGAGAAGTGAGATCGCTACAGCGAGGGCTAATTTTTGGCTTACTGGCGGCAACGGGGCAGGCGACGGGGGCAGTCCTGTCTCGCGCGGCGCTGGCGGGGACCAGCGTGGACCCGCTGTGGAGTGCTCTGCTCCGGCTGCTGGCCGGTCTGGTTTGTCTGGGTGTCATGCTGGCGGTGCGTCCCCATGCCGGACAGGGCGTTAAACAGCTGAAATCGGGGCGACTGTTAGCTGGGGTTGCCGTTGCCGCGTTCTTCGGCACCTATCTGGCGATTTGGCTGCAGCAGACCGCTTTTAAGTTTGCGGAGACGGGTGTGGCCCAGGCGCTACTGGCAACCAGTCCGGTGTTTGTGCTGCCGATGGCAGCGGTTTTAGGAGAGCGAATTACCGGGCGGGCCGTGGTAGGGGCGCTGGTGGCGTCGGGTGGGGTTTGTTTGCTGTTTTTGGGGTAGCGCTAGACGGATGGCGATATTTCAGGTTGGTTCTGAACGGTTGCAATAAAATACGAGAACAGCTGATTGTGCCGCGATTATGAAATTTTCTGCCCGACTGGCCCCCCTACAGACAAACGTTTTTGCGGATATGGATACGGCCAAGGCAAAGGCCGCTGCCGCAGGCAAATCAGTGATTGACCTGTCGCTGGGGTCTTCGGACCTGTCGCCGCCTGCCCATGTACTGAATGCGATCGCGGCGGCCCTGCCCGACACCACCACCCACGGCTATCCTCTCTTTCACAGCACTCGTCCGTTTCGAGTGGCTGCGGCTCAGGCCTACACCCGCAAGTACGGCATTCCAGTCGATCCGGATACCGAGGTCTTGCAGCTCATTGGCTCCCAGGAGGGCACGGCTCATCTGCCGCTGGCGATTTTGAACCCCGGTGATTTTGCGCTGCTGCAAGATCCGGGTTACCCGTCTCACTCGGGGGGCGTGCATCTGGCGAATGGGCAGGTCTACCCCATGCCGCTGCTGGCAGAAAACAACTTTTTGCCGGTGTTCAGTGACATTCCCCAGGCGGTGGTAGAGCAGGCACGGCTGATGGTGCTGAGCTACCCCCACAACCCCACCACGGCTACCGCGCCATTGTCCTTCTTTGAGGAAGCGGTGGCGTTTTGTCAGCAGCACGACCTGGTGCTGGCCCACGACTTTCCCTACAGCGATTTAGTCTTTACCGACAGTTTGCCGCCGTCCATCTTCCAAGCGGACCGGGAGAAAACTTGCTCGATTGAGTTCTTTAGCTTTTCGAAGTCGTACCACATGGGGGGCTTTCGTATCGCCTACGCCATTGGCAATGCCGACCTGATTCGGGCGCTGCGTCAGGTAAAGGCCAATGTGGACTTTAACCAGTACCCCGGTATTTTGCGAGGTGCGATCGCGGCCCTCAATGGTCCCCAAGACAGCGTTACTGCAATGGTCGAGACGTTTCGTGAGCGGCGTGATGCGGCGACTGCGGCCCTGGACAAGCTGGGCTGGACGGTTCCAGCCCCCGACGCCACGATGTACCTTTGGGCAAGGCTGCCCGAGCGTTGGCAGCAGGATTCTATCGGGTTTTGCACGCAGCTCGTCGAACAGACGGGGGTGGCCCTCTCCCCTGGACGCGGATTTGGTAAGGCTGGTGAAGGCTACGTGCGGTTTGCGCTGGTCCACGCTCCAGAACGACTGACCGTAGCTATTGAGCGCATCGGTGAGTTTCTGGCTTGATTTGGGTGTGGATATCTGTGGTGTCACTGTGTCTGAGTCTCCGCATGTCGTTATTTAACGAGTGTCGTTATTTGCAGGGCGGAGAGCGATCCATGACAGGTGGTTCGGTTCCACCCCCTATGCGGATTGCGAGGCTGCGGATTGCGAGGCTGCGGATTGAGTGCCTGTTGAATTGCGAGCCTGTAAGCTGTGCCCAGATCACACCTTGAGCGTACTGACTGACACAGGCTGACCGGGCTAGCATCACGGCGGCTGTTGGTGTAGCCGCGTACGGTAACTTCTATTGCGCTGTCAGAGAGAATTTCTGGCATCGAAATTCCACACGCGGGACTGTCAACGACAGTCGACTGTTGGGTGTCGCTGCAAACCGTTCTTGCTCAAAACGCGTGTTTGAATCAGCGATTTCAACGATTCGATGACAGGTGTAGGCGGCTATGTTGAATGGTGCTGCGTTAACTTTGCATTAACTTCACCGTATCCTGATACATTTTCACGTTTAGCGAAAAACAATTCAGTAAAATTCAGTATATTCATCGGACTTGCACCGATATTTTATACAAACCGTCCGGTTATCCATCCGTGATCTCCGTTGAATGAAGTACGGTCTGCATTCTGTCAGGCCACTGAGTATGGTTTTCTTTCGCAGCGCATAACCATATGGCATCGCGGTCTTGTTCTAACCCAACAAAGGCTGGTGTAACGGAGAAATGACGGGACGGTAAAGCAACATGATGGCGTTTGATGAGCAAACCGGCAGCCGAATTCTCTTAATTGAAGATGACTACGGCAATCGGGTGCTATTTACTGACTTTCTTCAGTTTTGCGGCTACACCGTAATGCCGCTGGCCGATGGAACGGATTACTTGGATGCGATCGCGGCCTTTCAACCGCATCTCATTCTGTTGGACATAAAGCTGCCCCGTATGAGCGGCCTATCGATTCTAGAAACGCTACAGCACCATCCAAAATTCAACACGATTCCGGTTCTGGTGGTGAGCGGATACGCCTTCCAGTCTGACCGGCAAAAGGCAATGACCCTGGGCGCAGCCGGTTACCTAACCAAGCCTATCCAGCCAGACCAGCTCCATAAAGTCATCCAAGCCACCTTGCCAAGCTAAGAGCGCAAGTGAAGCACCTTTGTGGATACCCAATACGCTGGCTCAAGAACTAACCCTTTTCCACGTCCAGAATTTCCACGTCCAGAATTAGAGCTTCTCCAACGAGAAAAGCGACAGGTTTCAACTTGGACCTGGCTTAGCACTGCTATGCACCAAAAACCAGCTAGGACAGGATTTTTTCTGCCTTTTGCCTTTTACTTTTTCCCTAATTCCGCGAGGTTGCAGACTCCGCCGCATCTCGCTGTTGGGTAATGAACTGCTCCGTCGTGTGGTTCAGCGTTTGCAGAGAAGATCCGATGGTGCCAACTGTTTCCTGTAGCTGAGCCGAGAGCATCACGGCGTACTGGAGCTGGTCAAGGACTTCGCGCATCGATTCGCGATAACGAATCTCAAATTCATCAATGGTCATATCTGTGGGTATGGCGTGACTATCGACAGGATATTAGGGTGTCTATTTATACTCTCCTATACAAAGTTGAGGGATACGGACAATCCACTGCTTACACGCAGAAAATTGATGTGTTTTTAAGCACCTTAAACCATACTTCATACTGAGAATTGCCGCAGGGTAGAATCCGAACCGTTACGTTTCGGTGTGTTCCCAGTCCCATCAGATGAGGAGCGTTAAACTGAGGGCTGACAGCGACTGTGTAAGCCATGTCAGCCGGAGGGTTGGAGGCCAGCCGTGGGGCTCCAATGCCCAGGGACGCTCCAATGCCCAGGGACGCTCCAATGTCTAGGAGGGCTTCAGCACAGAAAACCGTCCCTAGCAACGCGACGAACGTAAAATGCCCGCGACATCCTCTCCTCAGACTCTACTCAAAGACCCCGAGCGCTTAGAAGCCCGCCTTAAAGAGATCCCTCAAGAACCTGGGGTGTATTTCATGCGGGACGCCACCGACCAGATTCTTTACATTGGCAAATCCAAGAGTCTGCGCAATCGGGTACGGTCCTACTTTCGGGATGGCTATCACCACACGCCGCGCATCAGCATCATGGTGACGCAGGTAGCGGAGATTGAGTTCATTGTTACCGACACCGAAGCGGAGGCGCTAGCCCTCGAAGCCAACCTGATTAAGCGGCACCAGCCCCACTTCAACGTGCTGCTCAAGGACGACAAGAAATATCCTTTTCTCTGCGTGACCTGGTCTGAGGACTATCCGCGCATCTTTATCACTCGCAAGCGGCGCAAAAATGCCAAAGACCGCTACTACGGCCCCTACGTCGATGCAGGGCTGCTGCGGCGCACCCTACAGATTGTTAAAAAGGTGTTTCCGCTGCGGCAGCGACGTCAGCCGCTGTTTAAGGACCGCCCCTGTCTCAACTACGACATCGGCCAGTGTCCGGGGGTGTGTCAGCAGCTGATTTCTCCTGAGGACTATCACAAGATTATTCACCGGGTGGCGATGGTCTTTCAGGGGCGCAGCCACGAGCTGGTGAAGATTCTCAAGAAACAGATGGCCGAGGCGGCTGAGAAGCTGAACTATGAGCATGCGGCCCGGCTGCGAGACCAGATTCAGGGGCTAGAGAAGTTGAGCGCCCACCAGAAGGTGGCCATACCCGACGATACGATTTCACGGGATGCGATCGCACTCGCCAGTGACGATCAGCACGCCAGCATTCAACTGTTTCAAATTCGCGCTGGTCGTTTAGTCGGTCGATTAGGATTCATGGCCGATGCCCAGTCGGGCACCTGTGGTGAGATTTTGCAGCGCGTTCTCGAAGAACACTACGGCAACGTGGACGATATCGAAATTCCCACCGAGGTAATGGTGCAGCACGAGCTGCCAGAGGCTGACATTTTGGCGGAGTTTTTGACCCGGCAGAAAGGCCGTAAGGTCTCCATTGAAGTGCCCCAGCGTCAGGTTAAGGCTGAGCTGGTGGACATGGTCGAGCGTAACGCCCAGTACGAGCTGGCCCGTACCCAGCGCTTTGCCGACCGCAACGCCCAGGCCCAGCTGGACCTAGCAGAAATTTTGGACCTGCCGGACATGCCCAAGCGCATTGAGGGCTACGACATCTCCCATATTCAGGGGTCAGATGCGGTGGCTTCTCAGGTGGTGTTTGTGGATGGGCTGCCAGCCAAGCAGCACTACCGCCACTACAAAATCAAGAACCCCGACGTCCGGGCGGGCCGCTCGGACGACTTTGCCAGCATGGCCGAAGTGATTCGTCGACGGTTTCGCAAGTACGCCGAAGACCCCAGCAAAGAGCGGGTGGGCAACCCCGACTGGCCCGACCTGGTGATGATTGACGGGGGCAAAGGTCAACTGTCGGCAGTGGTGGCGCAGCTGCGTGAGATGAACCTGCTGTCGGAGGTAAAAGTCGTCAGTCTGGCAAAGAAGCGAGAAGAAATTTTCCTGCCGGGTGAATCAACACCGTTGGACACCGAGGCGGAACAGCCGGGGGTGCAGCTGCTGCGTCGCCTGCGGGATGAGGCCCACCGCTTTGCTATTACCTTCCACCGCAAAAAGCGCAGCGATCGCATGCGCCGTTCTCGCCTCAGCGAGATTCCCGGACTCGGCCACCATCGCCAAAAGCAGCTGCTAGCCACCTTCCGAACCATCGACTACATCCGTGAAGCCAAGCCGGAGCAGCTGACCGAGGTACCCGGTATTGGTCCACAGCTAGCGCAGCAGATTTACGACTACTTTCACCCGCAGAATGCCTAGTGCGGGAAGGCAAACGGAGAAAGGCAAAAGGTAGGGGGCAAAAGAATGAAGGGAAAGCCAATAACGGTGCTATTGATAACTGCAACGGCCAAATCTGTAGACAATATTAAAAAGTAGTAACCGCTACTGTTTGCCCTGCGCTAAACAAACGAGCTATTACGGTTCTTTTCAGCTTCTCGATAACTTTTGTGTTGATTTTTTATCCGGCTGGATAGAAAATTTCGGTAGGTTTTTTTACCTATGGCCATTGGCAGATATAGGTTGTAGAGAATTTGGGATCGCCCAATATGTCATGATCCCAGGCTATTTTGTGTCTTCTGGATTATTGATAGAGAATAGGCAATTGGTCATAATAGACCTATTGATGCGGAGCGATTATCAATGTCTACAACCACCCAAAGAGTCCACTGTCCAAACTGTGGGGATCACGCCGAGCGTCACTTTTTGAATCAGCAACAGTTGATTCGAACGCAGTGCGCTAGCTGTGACTATTTAATGATTACCTGCCAGAAAACGGGTGCCGTTATTGAAGCGTATGCGCCTGGTTTGCCCGCCGTTTGTTCCAGATAAACTCGGCGAAGTCTTGAGGCCAGTGGGGCGGTTTAGGCCGCCACTTTTGATGCCCTAAGCTGTCCGCAAGCCGCGTCCTTTTCAAGCCCACGCGAGTAGCGCACACTTACCGCCACCCCCAACGCGTCCAGTGCATCTGCAAAGGCCTGGACGCGTTGGCGATCTGGGCGCTTGTAGTCTACCTCTGTAATCGGGTTGTAGGGGATGAGGTTAACGTGACTTTGGAAGCCCCGCAGATGACGGGCAAGTTCCTTGGCCTGTTCAGGGTTGTCGTTCAGTCCGGCTAGCAGAATGTACTCGAAGGTGACCCGTCTGCCGGTCATCTGCACGTATTCTCGACATTCGGTCAGCAGATCGGTCAGGGGATACTGCCGAGCGCTGGGAATTAGCTGTTCGCGCAGCGCCTGATTGGACGCGTGCAGACTCACGGCCAGCGTTACCTGTAGCTGATGCTGGGCCAGTCGACGAATGCGCCCCGGAATCCCGACGGTTGAGATTGTCATTTGCCGCTGACCAATGCCAACATCCTGGTTTAGACAGCGCACGGCAGCAACGACTGCGTCGGTATTCAGCAACGGCTCGCCCATGCCCATAAACACAATGTTGCTGACCCGCTGCTCAAAGTCGGACTGTACCGTCAGCACCTGATCGACAATTTCGTGGGTATCTAGATTACGTAAAAAGCCGCCTTTGCCTGTGGCGCAGAAGTCGCAGGCCATGGGACAGCCCACCTGAGAAGACACGCAAACGGTTAGCCGCTTTTCTGTCGGCATGCCCACCGTTTCGATGATGTTGTCGTCGCCCAGCCGCAGCAAAAATTTGACGGTGCCGTCCGGTGCAACCGAGCGATGGTGGATAGTGGCCCGACCCAGCACATCTGGCGCAACCTCTGCCCGCCATTTCTTTGAGAAGACGGTAATGTCGTCGAACGACCGTGCCCCTTTGCTGTAAATCCATTGGTAAAGCTGTTTGCCCCGATAGGCAGGCTGCCCCTGCTGCTGCACCCATTGAGTAAGTTCGGGTAGCGATCGTCCTAGTAACGGCGGTTCGACCTGCTCAGACGAAGTTACAGCCTGGACTTTGTTCTGCTCGTTTACAACGGACATGATTAGATCCCAAATTCTTTGGGCACTTCAGATCTTCAAGCGACAGCCTTGTGCCGCTCCTTATCTTACCGATAAGAAAGGCTGTCGGGAGAGGGCATATAGCTTTGGACTAGAACGCAGGGCGGCAGCAGACTTCTGAGATGATCGCCGTCTGCCTGTATTAGTTGCCCTTCAGGTCGCGGACGTTGACTTCGCTGTCGATCAAATCGACCAGTCCCTCGGTCAGGTCGCGAGGATTCATAAACACAACCTTAGAGTTATCGCTCTCGCCCAGTTTCTGGTTGGCCTCAACGTAGCGCTGAGCGATGAGAAAATTCAGAATGTCCTTACGGTTTTCAGCCCCGTCAAACGCCTGGGCCAGTAGCTGCATGGACTGCACTGTCCCCTCAGCTTCAAGGATTTTGGCCTTCTTCTGCCCCTCTGCCTTAAGAATTTCAGCGTTGCGCTCGATCATCGCCGCCTGTTCCCGCTGCATCGACTCGACCACTTCCGGCGGCGGCTTAATCTCTTGAACCTCGACCCGGTTGACCTTTACACCCCAGGGTTCGGTGGCTTCGTCGAGCTCGTCCAGCAATGCCTTGTTGATGCGTTCCCGAGAGGAGAAGGTGCTTTGCAGCTCGAGTTTGCCGATTTCGGAGCGGAGCGTCGTGGTGACCAGCTCTTGAATGGCGAACTCCACATCCTCAATGGCGTAGTAGGTTTTCTCCAGGTCGAGAATGCGCCAGTAAACAATGGAGTCTACTTCAAGGGTGACGTTGTCGCGCGTGATCGCAGTCTTAGGCTCAATATCTAACGTTTGCTCGCGCAGGTTCTCTCGCAGAACAACCCGGTCTAGCAGCGGTACAACGAAATTCAGCCCGGGTCGTAGGGTGGCCCGGTACTTACCCAGGCGTTCGACCAAGGCTGCTTCTGACTCATTGATGACGCGCACCGAGCCAACGCTGTAGCTGATAATCAGCAGCGACAAAATCGCAAGGATGGAAGACCCCATAGGTGTTCAGGTGGTAGGCGAAGTGACCTTTGCATAGCATACCGATACGGCGTCTGTCTACTACTTTGAACCCCTCCCCGTTAGACAGATCAGCAGGGTCTGAGTAGATTTACAGACGGTAGATCGAATGATCTATCCTACCCATTATGGCAAAGGCTCATTCAACTGTGGGCAAGTGCCGAATTGGGGAATGAAACACTTCTAACTGGGAACGGGAAACCTAAGGCCGTCTTGCCCAACGTGATTGTTTACAACCTGCTATGAACGGCCCCCGTTTGCTCGATATCTCTGTTTTGACTAGGCGAGTTGCCGCTGGCTTTGCTGTGTTAGCTGGGGCGTTGGCCATGGCGGCTAGCACTGATGCTGCACTGGCCCAAAGCCACAGCGGCTGCTATGTAGAAGATGACGGTCAGCTTTACGACTTGGCTGAGCTGTGTGGCGGGTCAGCCTTTAGCGGGTCAGAGCCGGTTTTGCAAACTGGCGATATTCAGGTGACGCTGCGGTGGCAAACCGAGGATGACCTGGACCTAATTGTGGTGGACCCTTCTGGAGATACCGTCAGCTACTTTAACCCAGCAGTGCCGTCCGGCGGCCAGCTCGACGTCGATGCTAACGCCTATTGCGAGAACACCGGATTTGCCCCGGTGGAGAATATCTTTTGGCCGACGGATGCGGCTCCCGCAGGGGAGTATTCTGCCATCGTGGCGCTGTCGATTCCCTGCACGGAACGAACGACGACCGTGGACTATACGCTGACGATTCTGAACCAGGGCGAGAGCCAGACGTATCAGGGCACCGTGGGGCAGGGGGCGTTGGATATTCCGTATGATTTTGTGCTGGACTGAAGTGGAAAGGCGGAAGGCAAAAGGATGAAGGGGTGTTCATATCTATTGCCTGCGCTTGAAAGGGCCGGTCCCGACTGGGAATAGGCCTAAGAGCGGCCCGAGAATGACGCCGAAGACGAACCCGCCTGCGTGGGCCAGGTAGGCGACGCCGCCGGTCCCCATGTCGGCAGAAGCTCCTAGGCTGGCAATGCTGTAAAACGCCTGCTGCACAAACCACCAGCCCAAAAAGAAGATCGCCGGAATGCGAGCGGTGGTGAAGATAAAGAACAGCGGCAAGAACGTCAGGATTTGGGCTTTGGGGAAGCGGATGATGTATGCACCCATGACACCTGCGATCGCGCCACTGGCCCCCAACGTCGGAATAGTCGACATCGGCTCAAAAATCCACTGGCACAGCCCTGCCAGCACGCCACACACCAAATAAAACACGATGAACTTTACGTGCCCCAGCTGGTCTTCGATGTTGTTCCCGAAGATCCACAGGTAGAGCATATTGCCCGCAATGTGCAGAAAGCCCCCGTGCAGAAACTGCGAACTCACCAACGTAAACCACTCGCCCAAAGGCACCGACGACTGCCCGGTAAAGCTCTCGGTCAGCTCACGCGGCACAATTGCCCAGGTGTTAAAAAACTGTTGCAGCGCCACATCTGTCGGCCCCGCCTGCAGCGTCAGCTCGTACAGGAAGATGACAACATTAATGGCAATCAGCACAAAAACAACGTAAGGCGTCGTCCGTGTCGGATTGTTATCGCTTAAAGGAACCACAGGTTAGATTACTCAATCCCATCACCCCCTATCGTAATCCGGAAACCGCAACATCCCTGCATCCCCATCCACCGTCGCCGTAATCCCCACCGGCAGTGCTGCATTTTCGCCATCGTGCCCAAAGGGCAGCCCCGCCACAATTGGCACTCCCAAATCTCCCAACCGCTCTCGCAGCACCTCCAGTGCTGTAAAGCTTGGCACTCCCGTAGGCGGCTCACACTGACTAAACCGCCCTACCGCAATCCCGCGTACGCCGTCAAACTTGCCCAGCATGCGCCAGTGCGTCAGCATTCGGTCCAGCCGATACGGCGCTTCTGTCACATCCTCAAACGCCAGAATTGTACCGTCCAAATTGGGCTCGTGGACCGTCCCTAGCAGACAGGTTGCCACCGTCAAATTGGCAGGCAGCAGCTGCCCGGTCGCCGTACCCGACACCCAAGTCTCCCCCTGAAGCGGTGGCAGATGCTGCTGCTCAACCCAGTCAAACAGCCGCGCTAGCGACCAGTCCGGCTCTCTGGCAATTGTGGTTAGCAGCGGTCCATGAAGTCCGGAGACCCCCTGACGGTCCCAGCTCCACAGCAGGCTGGTCACATCTGAGAACCCAATCAGCCACTTCGGCTCAACCCGAGGCCACCGCCAATCTTCTAGCAGGCGAGTGCCCCCGTAACCCCCACGGGCACAAAGTATGCCCTTGCAGTTAGGATCTTTGAGCGCCGTCAAAAGCTGATGTCGGCGCAGGGTATCTTCCCCGGCCAGGTAGCCCCAGCGCTGATCGTAACCGGGGCTGAGCTGCACGTCGTAACCCCGCTGCCGCCAGATCGCCACCCCAGCTTTAAACGCCGTCGTTTCTCGCAGTGCTCCACTGGGTGCAATGACGTGGAGCGTATCGCCGGGTTGAAGCGTTGGGGGTAGCACAGGCAAGCGGAGCAGAGATAAACTGCCCGTTGAACATCTGTAAGAGCCTACCATTCGGCGAAGCTGGGAAGGTGCGCAACTAACCCCTTACCCTCTCATGCACATTCGTCTCAAGTACTGGTAGTCATCATTCTTCAAGCAATCCAACAGGGCTATCAGTTTTTTGAACACAGGAGAAAGTCTTCGGCGACGGCTACCCAATGAGAAGTAGCTTTTCGCGGTTGAGGAAGGCAGTATCTAGCATGCCCCCTGGCCTTGATCGGTGTTCGTCACAGGCAACAATATTTTCGTCACAGGCAACAATATTAATATCAGGCGGCAGAAAACTCGGTGTACTGTCGCAGATGCGGGGGATGAAAGGCTAAGACGATTTCATCTTTAGTGATGCCTTGCTCCAACAAGTCTGTTGCAATACCGTCTTCTGTCCAATCTTGTTACTACTCAGGCTAAAGAAAATAGCAATATTTTCAAAGTTTTACCCGAGGCTGGTGTAAATCATAAATCAGAGTATCGATAGTCAGATTTGAGTAAACCGCCGAAGCGAATTGAGCTGAGCGAAGCAGAGATCCGAGCCATCTACCAAGAGGGCGAGGAAGCGGTCGTGTCGTTGGTGCAACAGCTCCTTAAGGAACTCAAGCGTCTCGATAGTCTAGAAGCGCGTCTAGATAAGCTGGAAGGCCGAGAGAAAAAGACGAGTCGCAACAGCCACAAGCCGCCATCAGGTGATGGGTTTAAGAAGCGGACGAAAAGCCTGCGGGGAAAGAGTGGCAAGTCGTCAGGGGGACAACCGGGTCATCAAGGCCAGACGTTAGAGTGGCAGTCGCAAGCTGATTGGGTGGAATATCACGAGGAGAATTATTGTCAGCAGTGCGGTGGTTCACTAGCCGCCGAGGCGGTTGAAGAGTGGATAGCCCGTCAGGTGGTTGACATTGAGCCGATAGAGCCACTGGTGACGGAACATCGCGCTAGCGTGAAGTGTTGTCGTCACTGTGGTCATCAGAACCAAGCAAGCTTTCCCGCCACTGCAACGACCGTGGTGCAGTATGGTCCGCGCTTGAGAGGAGTGATGCTGTACCTGATGGAGGCTCAACTGCTGCCCTCAGCTCGCACCACTGAGGTCCTGAAGGACCTGTTTGGGGCAACGGTCTCAGAAGGGACGCTGTATAACAGCCGCAAGCACTGCTTCGAGCAGTTGGCCTTGGTCGAGCAGCGCGTTCAATCGCAGTTGGCGAACGCGAGCCTGGTTCACTTTGACGAAACGGGGATGCGGGTCAACGGCCAACTGTTTTGGCTGCATGTGGCCTGCACTGATGGGTTGACCTACTACTTTGTCCATACCAAACGGGGCCGCTTGGCGATGGACGAGATGGGCATACTGCCCGTGTTCTCGGGTAAGGCCGTTCATGATGGCTGGCAGAGCTACAGCGGCTATGATTGTGCTTATTTCCTCTGTAATGCCCATCACCTGAGGGAATTGCAGTTTGTCCTAGAGCATCATCAGCAATGGTGGGCCTATCAGATGAGCGTGCTGTTGGTGACCATACTCCATCAGGTCAATCAAGCCAAAGACAAGGGTGAGGAGGCCTTAGACATTGACCAACTCAAGGCATTTGAGACCCGATACGATGACATCTGAAGTGGACCCCAAAGCTTGGACAGTTTTGCAGTGCAATTAAGCTCTGAAAGGACAACAAAATCTGTTCTTGCTCCAAAGCGTATCACAGCTCAAATCATATTTATCCACCTCCCTCAAAATAAATTTCATCCGGTGTCCGATAATTGAGTGACTGATGCAGTCTCTGGCGGTTGTACCAGTGAAACCAGTCCGACACCTCACGGGACAACTGCCGTCCATCATCAAACGTCTTGAGATAGATCAACTCCCATTTCACCGACCGCCACAACCGCTCGATAAAGATGTTGTCATGACAGCGGCCTCGGCCATCCATGCTGATCTCAATGCCTGCTTGCCTTAGACAGTCCGTAAAAGCATTGGCCGTAAACTGAGCCCCGTGGTCAGAGTTAAAGATCGCTGGCTTGGCAAATGTGTTTAAGGCTTCCTCCAAAGCCGCCACACAAAACTGACCGTCCATCGTGTTTGAAATCCGCCAGCTCAGCACCTTTCGACTAAACCAGTCCATCACAGCAACGAGATAGAAATGGCCCTTTAGCACTGGCAGATAGGTGATATCAGTACTCCAGACTTGATTGACGCTCGTAATCTCAACCCCACGCAGCAGGTAGGGATACACCTTGTGTCCGGGATGGGGCTGGCTCAGCTTAGGCTTGGGATAGACCGCTTGTAAGCCCAGCTGACGCATCAAACGCTGCACCCGCTTACGATTCACCGAATAGCCCAGTTGACGCAAATGCACCATCATCCGCCTGCTGCCGTAGAACGGCGTTTGCAGATACTGCTCATCGATCAACCGCAGTAATGTCAGCTCCTCAGCTGGCGGGCCGACACTCTGGTATAGCTAGCGCCATATCGCTTAGGACATCGAGTACGGCAGTCCCGCTAGGCGTAGAGCTAGGCGTAGAGCTATAGGTTGTCGCAGCCTTGTCCTAACGGATCTGGCGGCTGCTATAGTAAAGACTCGAACGGCTGATACCCAGCAGTTGACACTGACGTACCAGACTCAAACTCGGATGCTGCTCATCTACCAAGGCCTTGCGCTCGGCAGTCCCGATTGTGCGCACCGCTTGGCTAAAAAATCACGCTCGACCGTCAGTTGACCAATCTGGCGATACAGCTCGGCAATCTGAGCCTCAGTGTCTGACTCGACTTTACTGGCTGATGTCCCGCCGTCAAACAGTGCGCTGGCATCCTCCAGCAGCTGACGTTTCCAGCCATTGATCAGCGTTGGATGGATTTCATACGCACTGGCTAATTCAGCTGATGTCTTTTCTCCGCGAACCGCTTCAAGGGCTACTTTTGCCTTGAACTGAGCGCTGTAGTGTTTCCGTTTTCTGCTCATGAATGACTCCCATTTTTCCGAGTGATTCAGAGCTTAGCTACCTGTCCAGTTTTTGGGGTCCACTATAAAAGTCGAAGATGCCAGGTGTAAGCTCGCTTCCGTCTACCCTAAAATTAAGCTTTGACGATGCACTAGTGTCATGCTGAGCTTGTCGAAGCATCTCGGCGAAAGCGTTATACATCGAGAGATTCCTCGACTCCGTTGCTCCAAAGGAGCCGCTAAAGCGAACGGAATGACATGCCGTCAAATACTTAAGGCTATCTACTCATAATCGGCCATGTATAGCGTTTCTCGCTTGACTTGACTCATTCTTGATCGATAGAAGCTTGACAGCACAGCAGGTCAAGCGAGGCGTAAGTTTCAATGCAATTGAAACTTGCTATACATACCCAGCCCATACGCTTTGTTACAGGCAATTTTTGTATGCTAAGCGTGGACAAGTCGCCTAACACGTCTACTTGTTCCTTTCTCCACGTGCTAACCCAGGACACTAAATTTGCGTTATCCCATACTCCCAACCGCACAACAATTTTCCCTATCTAAAAAGTCAACTGTTTCATCAAGAGCAAGCCAAGGCGGCAACCGCTAGACTAGCGGCCAACCAATCCCCCCTTGCCCCTTGCCCCCCCCGTAAAGTTTCTCAACTTGCTAGGATCGCACCCTGCCTAAATGAGATAGTTTTCAGTATCCACGCTGTATAGATTCACACGAACGACCCCTTGATGGGTTCTGAGCCTATGCCTTCTGAAGGGTCAAAACGTCAGGTTTCAGACTGGGAAGACGCAACTGACGACGTGTTGGTGCTGGCCCTACGGCGAGGGGATAAGGCCGCATTGACGGTTTTGTACGATCGCTACTCACGCTTGGTCTATACCATTGCCTTCAAGGTTCTCAATCGCGGACCGGAGGCCGAAGACTTAACTCAAGAAGTCTTTCTGAACCTTTGGCAGAAGCAAACCTATGACCCCAGCCGTGGTTCTTTGGCGCGGTTTTTGAGTACGGTGACGCGCAACCGAGCGATTGATCGCATCCGTACCCGCAGCAACCGACAGCGCATTTTGAAAGGACTGGTTCCCCCGGTGGAGTCGTTTTCGTTGCCCGAAGCCCAGGCCACGCTGGGTGAACGGGCACAGCGAGTTCGGGAGGCACTGAAAACCCTGCCCGAAAAGCAACGGGAGCTGCTATGGCTGGCCTACTATCATGGATTCAGTCAATCCGAAATAGCTAGTCAAACGAACATTCCTTTAGGGACGGTCAAGTCGCGAATGCGTCAGGGCCTGCTAAAGCTAAAGGATTTGCTGCAAGATTTCGTTGAGTAATGGTTGCAATGCCCTCATAACCGACCCTGAAGATACCCCTGTGATTGACGACCCACGACTGCCCTATGGATGCTGAACGAAACCTAAAAGAACTGGCCGCTGACTATGTGGCGGGCAACCTCTCAGCTGAGCAGGCAGACGACTTTGCTCGATTGGTGGTCGAACGTCCGGAGCTGCGGGCAGAGGTGAACCGACTGGAGAGCACGGTGGGGTTGATGCTCGACGAGCTACCGCTGATGACGCCGCCGGATTATTTGCGCGATCGCATCCTAACAAAACTAGACACCGCTACACCTCAACCAGTCAGCCAAGCCGCACCCGTGCTGCAACGTCCCCAACGGTCGATGGTGACCTGGGGGCTGGCCGCTGCGGCAGTCGGTGCGGCAGCGCTATCGCTAGTACTGGGGTTAAACAACCATCGCCTACGACTGGCAAATCAGCAATTACGGCAAGCGCTCCTGGCGGCTGCACCCGCCCAGCAGGCCCAGCTGATTTTGCAGCAGCCTGCCACCCGGTTTTATGACTTTGCGGGTACCGATGCGGATGCCGATGCGTTTGGCAGCATGATTGTCGATACGGACGGGTTGCAAGCTGCGATCGCCTTTGAAAACCTTGCTCCGCTATCTACCGACCAAACCTACGCCCTGTGGGTTAGCCACCAGGGTGAGTACATCCCCTGTGGTGAGTTTCAAACCCGTTCCGGCAGCGTTTTTGTCACCCTAGAGATGCCGCCTGTGTACCAATCGCGGCCCTGGGTAAAAGACGTGATTGTCACAGTTGAATCGGTAAACTTACCCGACCAGCCTGCTGGCCCAGTGGTTGCAGAAACCATATAGGTCAAGGGCTTCAAGGAAAAATCAAAAAAACTCATCCAATAGGTCGCATCGGTCGTATTGGTATTCAGACAGGTAAATACAGCAGCGGTCAGATCCGTCAGGAAAAGGCTGTGACGCCATTTCGCTTTATGACAAGCAGGATCACTGTACTCGGTGTCCTAACGTAAATGGCGCTAGTTATAAACAGTGGTTCGGTTGACGTCCTCTAGCTCAAGCAGCCACAACTAACCTGTCAAATCTCGAAAAAGCCACATCCAATGTTGGCAACGACTCGTATCTATGTCTGAATGCCCGATTCTGTTATTCCCTGGCTTTGCTTTTAATTCTTCTCTGTTGGCTTTGTTATAAGCCTTTATGAGAGTCATCTGGTAGCAATAGCGAACTATCTAATGCCTGTGTCGTTCTGCTGCCATAACAAAAAGTAAAGAGAAAATCTCTCTCTTCTGTTAAAGATAATGCCATATTCCTCGCTTATCTGTTGAGGACGGCTTCGCGTGCAAATTCTTTTTCAGAAAGCTCATCATTCTCATCTAACACTGAAGGAGACCCCCGAAATGAATTCTTTTCTAGCGTTTTTGGTTAATCAGATTGTCGGTTCGATCTTCGATGACGCGCCTGAGATTGAGGATCTGGGCGACATTTTCATCGGCAGCAATGGCGATGACGGGCTAATAGGCGGTGATCAGGACGATATTTTCTTCGGTTTAGACGGTGACGATACGATTTTAGGCGGTGCTGGCACCGACGTTATGTTTGCCGGTAGTGGAAACGATGTCGTTGTTGGTCAGACAGGAAACGACGTTGCCTTCCTGGGGGCAGGCCGCGATCGGTTTGTTTGGAACAACGGTGACGGTAGCGACTTTATTGACGGTGGCAAGGGCTACGACACCACGCAGGTTAACGGTGCTGATGGCCCTGGCGACCAGTTCGACCTGAGAGAAGCGCATGGACAGGCCATCTTTAACCGCCTGAATCTGGGGCCGTTTACCCTCACCAACCAGAATATCGAACGGTTTGAAATCAATGGCCTGGGTGGCGATGATTCTTTGACGGTTGGCGATTTGTCCAACAGCGCTGTAAAGAAGGTTGTTTTCTCCGGTGGCGACGGCAACGATACGTTAGATGCCCGTGAGAGTTCGACTAAAATTAAAGCCAAGGGCGGTAGCGGTGACGATCTGCTGCTGGGTGGCTCTGCGGACGATACTTTTGTGGCCGGGTCGGGTGACGATATTGTTGTGGGCCAGCGGGGCAGCGATACTGCTCGCCTCGGTGGAGGGCGCGATCGTTTCGTTTGGAACAACGGTGACGGCAGCGACTTTATTGACGGTGGCAAGGGCTACGACACCACGCAGGTCAACGGGGCTGACGGCCCTGGCGACCAGTTTGACCTGAGTCAGGAGAATGGTCAGGCCATTTTCAACCGCCTGAATCTGGGGCCGTTTACCCTGACGAATGAGAACGTCGAGCGGTTTGAAATCAATGGCCTCGGCGGTGACGATTCACTGACGGTGGGTGATCTGACCGGCAGTGCGGTGAAAAAGGTGGTCTTCTCAGGCGGTGACGGAAATGACCTCTTAGATGCCAGAGAAAGCACGACAACGATTGAGGCTTTTGGGGGTGATGGTGACGACCTGCTGCTGGGCAGCTCCGCCGATGACACATTCTTTGCTGGGGCGGGCAACGACATTGTTGTGGGCCAGCGAGGCAGCGATACTGCCAACCTGGGTGATGGTGACGACCGCTTTATTTGGAACAACGGCGACGGCAGCGACTTCATTGATGGGGGTGCCGGGTTCGACGTTACCCAGGTCAACGGCGCTGACGGCCCTGGGGATGAGTTCAACTTAGGCCAGGTGAACGGTCAGGCTATTTTTGACCGCCTAAATCTGGGGCTGTTTACCCTCACTAACGAAGGGATCGAACAGTTTGAGATTAACGGCCAGGGTGGTGATGATTCGCTGACGGTTGAGGATCTGACCGGTAGCGACGTTCAGTCTGTAGTTTTTTCTGGTGGGGAGGGTAATGATTTTCTCAATGCCAGCGCGACATTAACCCCAATCGTGGCCGACGGTGGCGCGGGTAACGACATTCTCATCGGCGGTGCCGGCGACGATATTCTCATTGGCGGCGGCGGGGCCGACCTACTGATTGGTGGTGGTGGCAACGATATTCTCATTGGCGGCGATGGGGCCGATTTCTTTGGCTTTGACACTGGTGCTGCCTTTGATGCGGCAGATATCGGCACCAATCAAATCCAGAACTTTGAGGACATTGACAGCATTGTGCTAGATCTGACCGTCTTTACTCAGCTCACCAGTGCTGTCGGTGGGCCGCTATCTGCTGATGAGTTTGCGGTGGTGAACAGCGCCGAAGAGGCAGAACTGAGCGATGCCCTGATTGTTTACGGTGCCGATACCGGTACGCTGTACTACAACGCCAACGGTGCGGAAGCAGGTTTTGGCAGCGGCGGACAGTATGCAACGCTGGAAGGCGCACCGACCTTAGACGCTGACAACTTCGTCATTCAGGCATAGCTGTAGCGCTCTGACCGAACTGCCCCCAGGGCGCTGGCGCTGGGGGCAGTTGTTTAACAGGCTGCTAGTCCTCTAGTGATGCAGCTGCTTGCTCCATCGCCTCAGCAAACTCTGAGAGCACCGCTACCGATGCTTTTATCGTATCTTCTGTTTTGTCGCCAAACTTGTTCATCAACCCTGCGGCACACTGGCGATACAGCGCACCAATCTCTGCATAACGATGCGGTGCAATACCAACTTCTATCGAACGGCGATCGGTTTTTGAGGGTCGGCGTTCTACAAAGCCTGCCTTTTCTAATCGGTCAATCAGCGCGGTGACTGAGCCGCTAGTTAGCCCAACTCGCTCGGCAATCATTTTTGGGGAGAGTGGACCGTCCTCTAGCAAGTTAAGCGCCCGCAAATCGTTGCGATGAATGCCGAGATGTTCGGAAATGGCGTAGTCTACAGCGTCAATGGCCGCATGAATTCTTCGCCCTGCAAGAATGATGGATTCTAGACTTTCAGGATGACTCAAAATTTTAACTTGATGATCAAGATACTTTGTGTTCTAATTATATTGTACAGGCGACTGGCATAGACGCGGGTCGTCATCAGCCTTGAATGGAGAAGTTATGGCAATTGTTCTCAATGGAGCAATCCTACTTTTGGGCGCGTGTTTGGTGTTGGTTTTCTTGCTACCCAACAAGGTCGAATATTCAGAGAAGATCGTTGTGAACGCCCCAGTTGAGCAGGTGTACAACAATATTCGCTGGCAAGATCGATTGATGGCATGGTCGGCATGGCCCGAGGCAACGGGCTCAACTTGCTCAGTTGAGAATGCCGATGGTGCTGTCGGGGCCCGCACGGTCTTTTTTGACGAAGGCAAGCGCTTTGGCCATCAGGAAATTATTGGGCTAGAGCCGAACCAAAAGGTCTCGATGACCCTGGTCGATAGTGGTCCGCTGAAGCATACGCCTTACCTTGACTTTGACCTGCGATCGCTGCCTAATCAGCAGACAGAAGTGACGTTGCATTTCGACAACACCTACGACCGCCCGTTCCATGTGCCGGCAAAGCTTTTTGGCATTGTGAAATGGGTCCGTGAGCTTCAGATCAAAGACCTAGAAGGGCTAAAAGCCTACTCGGAACGGCAGCGGTCTGAGGTGTCCGTCGTGGGCTGATAGTATCGCGATCGCGCCGAATACCATCAGCGACCCTCTGTGTCACGAATGAGTGCAGCTAGCCGATGACGCATAACAATGCCGGGTTTGTCGCTGACCATGTGCTGTTCAGCCTTTATGTCCAGCGGCACGTCAGAGTCGGTTCCTTCTAAAATCAGTTTGTCCTCTAGGGTTACTGCCCGGTCAAACGCCACAATGTCTGCGGCTTTGGCATCCGCTTCTCCATCGTTGCGCAGGCAAAACTGTACAACCTGAATTGAGCCATCATCAATGGGGGTAGCCGCTGTGAAAATGAGATGGATGAGCCCGTTGGGATAGGTGATCTTCAGCGTTCTGATAAAGGGGGCGTACCACTTGCCCTCACTGATGCGCACGGTGCGTGTCTCCTCCATGCCAAGGTTGCGCTGCTGCTCTGTAGAATTTTTGACCGGCAGCCGATAGGTCATCGTGAAGCCAGATGGCGACTCAACAAACGTATCGGGGGCAGGGGGGATGGGGTCCTGCTGTAGGCCAAAGGTTTTGTCGTGAACAAAGTGCGGATGGGCATTGTCAAAAGAATTTTCCATCAGCCGCAGTCCTGCGCACTGCCAGATTTCGTAAAACTCAGGAATGTAGCGAAAGGCTGGGTCCTCTGCTTCTGCAATAGCCGGAATGTCTGCCCTGGGCGTGTCTAGACAGACCCAGGCATAGCCATAACGCGAGTCGCAGCGAAAGGATTTGACTCGGTAGGTTTTCGGGATAACTGGCTCAGCCAATTGCGGGACCAGAGTACAGGCCCCTGTTCCCGCAAAGCACCAGCCGTGGTACGGGCACTGGAGATGCCCATCCTTAACTACCCCTTTAGAGAGCTTTGCGGAGCGATGACAGCAGCGGTCTTCTACGGCTACCGGCTGCTCTGCTGCGTTTAGCCACAATGCCAGTGACTGACCCAGCAAAGAAAACGCCTGTGGCCCTGACCGCAAGCGTTCTAGCGGCATTACCGGATACCAAAACTGTCGAAAGACAGGGTGTTGGGTCACCAGCATTCGATCTACGCACCTCTTACTCTAAAGTCCCCACCTCGCCGGGTAGCCGGTCTTCTAACGCAGGTAGATAGCTATCATCAAAGACCTCTTCCACTGCCGGTGTTTCAGGTAAGTCAAAGCCCTCGACCGTTTGGGCAATGGTGGCTTCTAGTCGTTCAGGGTCGGCAGCGCCAAAGCCAATCTCTTCCACTTCTTCGTTCACCAGTAGGCCATCGAGCGCAATCTGCAATCTCAGCCGCTCGGCGTTCTCGTCCATCAGTTCGTCACCCGCAGCCATAACTGCGGCTAGGCCAGCTTCGGGGTCGGCGACGGCGTCCTGCATGCCTTTGATGTAAGCTGCCAAAAAGCCTTCTACCACTTCAGGATTCTCGGCTAGGAAAGACTCTTTCACCATAATGACGTTGCCGTAGAAGTCCAGCCCGTTCTCGGTATAGTAGAAAATGTTCATGTCGTCGAGGGTTTTACCGGCCTCGACTAGGGCTGGAATCATGGAATAGCTGAAGCCGCTAATGGCATCGACGTTGCCCTGGAGCAAAAAGCTCTGACGCAGCTTGGGTTCCATACTGACCCACTCCACTGCATCGGCGTCTACGCCAGCTTCCTCTGCCAGGACGGGCCACAGCCGCCGAGGGGCGTCGCCCACGGGGGCACCCAGTTTCTTCCCGGCCATGTCGTCCAATGATTCGATGCCGCTGTCTTCAAACGCCAGCAAAGCGAAGGGGGCGCGGTTGGTGGTCACTGCCACAGCAATCAGCTTGTCATCCGGGTTTTGCTGATTGAATTCGATCATGGAATAAACATCGCCAAAGCCCATGTCGTACTGGCCTGCAGCAATCTTCGAAGCGGTGTCCGATGAGCCGAAGCCGCGCTCAAAGCTAACGTCCAACCCCGCCTCGGCAAAGTAGCCCCGGTCTATCGCCAGGGTTAGCGGCCCGTCTACGCCCTGTAATAGCCAGGACAGCGTGAAGTTCACAGACGTCAGCTCAGCCGGTGCTTCGGCAGCCTCATCTGCTACTGCTTCAGCTGGGGCCTCAGCATCTACTGCTGTCTCGGTTGGGGTTTGGCAGGCGGCGGTGCCCAGCAGTACGGCCAGGGTCAGGGCCGCGGTGGACAGTTGGCGTAGGTCGGGGGCGGTGAGAGGGGATAAAAGCGCTTTCAGCATGGAATATTAAACGCGATGCGGTTTTTGGGGTTAGGAACTCGCGAATGGGCTTGTTCAATAGCTTCATCTTTAGATAAATGTGTAGGAAAATTTGTGTTTTTGGATACCGGTCTTGGGCCAGCACGTGACCCTACGTGTCTTGCGGTACGCATCTCCTCCTCCTTATGGGCTCCTTGACGAGCTCAATCGTGGTTTGGCAAGCAGAGCGTGCGGCTTGGGATGAGCTGGTTTGGTAGCCTGTCCATAGCTGACTGTTGTTTTGGGCGTACGCCATACTGCCATTGTATTCGGCAATTTTTGACTGAGTCGTCTCGTCGTTGGGTTTTCTTCTGGGGTCTTCCCTGTAGCGATCGCCCTGCTGCACTAACGCGGCGCCTACCAATAAGGCCACCGCTTGGAGCCTATGAGCTCAGACCTGATGGACTGATATTGATATGGAGTTGTTCTAGCTCATGGCTTTTCAGAATATCAGTAAAACAACTATTCGTACGGCTCATCCCTAGCCCCTTTATTCGCTTGGCTCAATGGTGTTTGACGGAGCTGGCTCATCCGGTAGCAGCAGCTGGTCGATTTGGTCGGGCGTATCAGCCTCGCTGTTTTCAAGATCGCGAATAATCGCTGGGCTGCTCGACTTGCGCTGGTTAAAGATAGCACTGAGCGACTGATCCAGCGTTTCTGCCATCGCAATTCTATTTTGGTAAGCCACGATAACTCGTGCCAGGGTTGGCAGCTGATTTTGTTCTGCTTCTAGGTATAACGGCTCCACGTACAAAAGAGAATCTTCAATGGGAATTACCAGTAGATTGCCCTGATTCGCCCGTGAGCCCTGGGTGTCCCACAGGGAGATCCGCTGCGAAATCTCGGGATCCTGGTTAATTCGAGCCTCAATCTGTTCTGGACCAAACACGAGCTCCTGCTTGGGGAAGCGGTACAGCAAAATGCGCCCATAGTTTTCGCCGTCTGAACGAGCCGCCAGCCAAGCAATCAGGTTGTTACGCTGACGAGGCGTGAAAGGACGCAAGAGAATGAACTCCTCAGCGTCCGCATCCGGCAGCCTCATAATCAGATAGTAGGGTTCCACTACCTGCTGCTCGTTGGCGTAAATTTCGCTGGGTGCCCGCCACTGGTCCTCACGGTTATAGAACACGCGCGGATCCGTCATGTGATACGTTAGCAGCTGATTAGACTGCACCAATGAATAGTCTTGGGGGTAGCGGATGTGAGCCGCCAGCTCAGTGGGCATGTCTGCTAGCGGCTGAAACATGTTGGGAAATAGACTGGCCCAAGTTTGAATGACCGGGTCTTCGGCATCGGCTACGTAAAAGTCGACCGTCCCCTGGTACGCATTCACCACCGCCTTGACCGAGTTGCGGATGTAGTTGAACTCGTTTTGCTCTGGGTCGGCATAGGGGTAGCGATCGCTCGTCGTATAGGCATCCACAATCCAATACAGCTTGTTTTGCTCGTTGGCGGGGGCAGAGGGTACATTGGCAATTACCAGGTAGGGATCCTGGTCAAACTGCAGAAACGGCGCAATCCGCTTCACTCGGTCTTGAATGTTGCGCCGAAACAACAGCTGTGTCTCGGGCGTAAAGTTGTCGGTAAACAGCATTTGCCAGTCGCCTAGATGCTTGGCATACAGCAACCGCCGAAAGGGGTCGCCAATGCTGATGCCGCCCTGCCCGTCATAGACGGTGTACACATTGTCGCTGCCGCTGGGGTAGTCCAACTCTTCTACTCGAGTCGACGTCATGACGTAGTTGTTTGTCAGCTCGCCAAAGTAGATGCGCGGCTCCCCTACCGGAATGCTACGGGCCACCGCTGGGTTGCTAGGGACATGGGCAATGTCTTTAATGAAGTAGGTCGGCAGGCCGCCGACCCCCGCCGTATTGACTGGGCTCATGGTGAACCCGTAGCCGTGGGTATAGCTCAAATGTCGGTTCACCCAAGTTTGGGCAATCTCATCTAATCGGTCAGTATTCAGCTCCCGCGCTGAAATAATTACCTGACGGCGCTCGGTACTGCCGTCGTCGTTGCGCAGGGTATAGCGGTCGACATCAGCATCTACAAACTCGTAGTACGAGCGAATCTGCTGGAGCTGCCGGTTACTCTCTAGCAGGGGACGGGTGTCCCAAACGCGGATGTTGCGGACTGTCAGGTTGTTGCGCTCCAAGTCTGCCGCTGTCAGAGAATCTTCTGGTATGAATACCTCATCCTGAACATCCGTCAGGTTAAAAGCTTGGCGGGTAAACGCAATTGTTTTCTCAATGAAGGGCGTTTCTCGTTCGAGCTCGTTCGGCTGTACTACCAGCCGCTGCACAATCCCCGGCACTACCGTTGCGCCTAGCACGCTCACTGCCAAATAGCCCAGCACAATGCTAATCAGCAGTCGAGAACTGCGAGGCCGTACCGGTACCTTGGGAACGTAGGCGTACTGGTTGCGGCCAATCATCATCAGCCATTCCACCAGCCCGCGAAAGGTGGTATCCCAAAATAGCGTCCGCCATAGCAGAATGACAGCCAGCACCAGCGCCAGAATGCTCAAGCCCGTATTCACTGGCAGAGATACGGCAACATCGGTGTAGCTGGCTCCAAAGGTTACCCCCCGAGGCGAATACAGCAGCTCGTAGCGGGCAATCCAGTTGTCTAGAGCTGTTGTCAACAACAGCCCGCCGGAGAGGCCAAACAGATGCCGCCGCTGCGGGGGAGCAAGGCCCAAAAACCGCCCTTGACTGAGGCTGTTGCCCGCCAGCAGGTATACCAGCGTTACCAGCGCCAGGGTAAACAACAACAGTCCGGAAATCCAAAACTCCACTAGTTCGAGAATGGGCAGTCGGAAAATGTAAAAGCTAATGTCGTTGTTGAATAGTGGGTCGTCAATGCCAAACGCGGTGGGGTTGAGCGCGGGCAGAATTCTCGACCACTGGGACGACAGCACCAGGCCAAAACAGAGGCTGATGACCACGGTGCTGAGATACCCTAGCAGCATGGGGTATATCAGGAAACCCACCGCTCCCACTAGCAGCACTGCTCCTAACCACGGCAGCGCCAGCACCTGTTGCGTTACCTGCCAGCCCGTCCGAAAGTTGAGCCACAGCGGCAGCGCCGGTAGTGCGTCCCCAACATCCTGAGTATGCCAGCGGGTAACGGCCAGCTGACCGTGATACAACAGCAGCACCATGATCAGCACCGCCAGCCCCACCGCCAGTGGCAACAGCCCCGTCAAACCAATGCCCGTCCGTCGATTGTTGGCATTGGGCAAGATACAGTTGTCGTCAACGCTGAGCCGCCGCGCCCGCAGCAGATTTACCAGGGCGAACCCAAAGCTGCCTGCCAGCCCCAGTGCTCCTAGCCCCAACTGGGTTTGCAGCCGCAGCCAAAAGGCTTGCAGGTAGTCCACGGACTCAAACCACAGCCCCTCGGCCATGAAGTAGGTGACAATATCAACGCTGAGCAGCATCGCCGCGATCGCAACCACCCATCGCCAAGTGTTCACCTTCACCCGCATCAGCGCTTTTTCCATTCTCAGCGGCTCCCGAAGCCATATTTAAGCAGGTAACCCAGCCCCATCAGCAGTGCGATCGCGCCTGCGCCAATGCCAATCGGGCTGGGTACCCAAAACTCGGCCTGAACGTGCGTGATCTGCCCTGGCTGTAGCGGCCATATCACCTCGCGGCCCCGCCCCACGCCGCCAGACTGGGTGACCACACCCCAAGGGGTGACGAGGTGAAAGGCAAGATTGAGCACCCGCCAATCTTGCCGGGTCGTGTTGAGGTCGGGTAGCGAGGTCAGGTCGATGTCTAAATCGAGCTGATTACGCAGTGCCAAGACTCGGTTTTGTTGATGCAGGTTTAAGTGCGAGGTGAGCTGCGGCGAACCGGGCAACTGGCCCAGCGCTGGATTCTCTTCGGTGTCAAACAGAGAATTGTAACTATCGCTGAGGTCTGCCCCGTTGTTAAACGGCACCGTAACCTGCACCGTTCGGGCATCCACCCGTTTTACCCTGCCGCCCTGGAGCTTGGCCCGCTGCTCAAACTGACGCAGCCAATGCTGGGCTCGGTCGGGGTTCAACCGCGCTACCCGCTCACTCAGGTGCAGGGTCTGCGTGAGGGTACCGTGGGTCTGACTATCGAACTGAATGCCCAGGTCGTAGTCCACACACCCAGTCAGGCACAGCACTAACGCAATCAGAACCAGACGCTTGACCCAATGCCGTATTAACTGAACCACAGCAATCCTCCTAGCACTAGTGCACAGCCCAGCAGCGCCACCCACACAAACTGATTGTCTTTTGTATTTACCTGGCTCAAATCCAACGGCTCTGGTTCCGGCGCAAGGCGGCGCATGGGTCGGCTGTTGGATTGGCCGTAGCGAGACTGTGTGAGCTTGTAGTCGTTGCCGCCCTCAATGCCGCCCAAGTCCGGGATCTTGCTCATCCACTCCGGCTTAGTAGCCAGTTCTGGTGCCTGCAAAATGTAGGCCAGCCGCTTGGCCTGCTTACGGGTTTCAGGGTCAGGATGCTGGGCCAAGGCCTGACAGGCGGTGACTGCGTTATTGCCCTCACCCACGGCAGCATAGGCATTGGCGAGCCATAGCTGGATTTCGCCCCCAAGGATCGTTCCTTGACCCGCGAGCCCCCTAGCTCGCTCAAACTGCGTCACGGCTTGCCGATAGCTGCCCCGTTCAAAGGCGGCTTGGCCCGCCGCATAGGCAACCCTAGCCTCGTCCTGCTCGCTCATACCCTGCCTGTTTCGGTCACTGCCCATTCTATAGCGTGTTTTAACGGATAGCAGCCGCCTGCTCCCAGCACAAATCGGTATGATTGGTCGGTATGATCGGTGCCAAAGATCAGCGTCAAAATTTAGCGTCGAGCACAGTGGATAAACAGACAGTTATTCAGCAGTTGGGCCTGGTAGAGCACGTCGAGGGGGGCTACTTTGCCGAAACCTACCGTACAAGTCAAACGATGCCAACCGAGCGGGAGGGGTGCGATCGCAACCTCCTCACCTCCATTTATTACCTACTGACCGATGACCGACCGGTGGATCACTTGCACAAGAACAAGTCTGACATCCTCCACTACTTCCAAGCCGGATCGCCCATCACCTATCTGCTGATCACCCTTGAGGGTCAGCTAGAGCGACACGTTCTGGGGCTTGACTTAGCCAAGGGTGAAGTCCCCCAACTGCTTGTCCCGGGCGGTTACTGGAAAGCTGCCGTTTTAGAAGCTGGCGAATATGGCCTACTGGGCGAAGCCGTAGCCCCTGGCTTCGACTATCGCGATATGGAAATTGCTAAAGCTGAGGCAATCAAGGCTGAGTTTCCAGATATTTGGGAGCAGATCGTCTCTTACACTAGAGCTTAAGCACGCAACATCACCGCTGATCTTCGGCGCGTTATCTTTTGGCTTATGGCACGAAAACAGCAGACTAAAGGCGACTGTATCTTCTGCGGTAAAACCCTGTCTAAGGGCGGTGTCTCCAAACATCTCAAAAGCTGTAAAACTCGTCAGGCCGCAATCACCAAGGCTGAATCCCGCAAAGCAAAGCCCGAAACGCTCTATCACCTGCGCATCCAAGATGCCTACGGCGGGGACTACTGGTTGAACCTAGAAATGCGTGGCACCAAAACGCTGGGTCACCTAGACGATTACCTAAGGGCGATCTGGCTGGAGTGCTGCGGTCACATGAGCCAGTTTATGGTGGGTCAGTTCGAAAACGGCTTTGGTAAAACTCGAAAAATTGATGCCGTTTTCTCCCGAACAGGGGCACTGGAACATGTCTACGACTTTGGCACCTCTTCAGAAACGCTCGTTAAGCTCGTTGACATCCGCGAAGGGAAACCGCTAACGGCCAAACCAATCTACCTGATGGCCCGTAACCACCCTGTCGAGTCAAGCTGCATCGAATGCGGTCAGCCTGCTACACACCTATGTTTGGAATGTATCTACGAAGATGATTCTAAGGGGACGCTATGTGACGGCCATGCCGAAGCACACCCTCACGACGACTACGGTGAGCCCATGCTGATTGTGAACTCGCCCCGCACCGGCATGTGTGGATACACTGGCCCTGCAGACCCGCCCTATTGAGCCGCTACAGCCGATTCAGGGGCACTTAAGGTAAACATAGCGTTTCTTGCTTGACTGGACCTGTTCTATTCCGGCAAAAGCTTGGCAGAACAGCAGGTCAAGCGAGGCGCAAGTTCAATGCAATTGAAACTTGCGAGAGTCACAGCTATGGCAGGCAATGATATTTGGCATAGTCTTTGGCATAGTGCTGTGATTATCTTAATGTATGCCGCTCGGACAAGCCCTTCACAGGACTACTGTCATCACAAACACTGCCACAACGATAATAAACAGACATCCAAACCAGGCTGGGGGCTCTTCTCCAGGTTCCTTATTGCCGCCAATGCCGCCCCCTGATGTAAAGCCACCGCTCATCGTTTTCTCCTAAGTCAACTCTTCTCAATCATTTGTCCAATAGCGACAGATTACCGAATGACGGCTGAAACATCGATGAGTAGTTTGTTAGGGTCTACGATCAGCAGACGTCGCTGTCCATAAAACTCGTCCTTGGGGGGCTGTACAATCTCTACCTCAGCTGCCTGTGCCTTGGCATACACAGCATCCACATCGTCCACTACGACTGTTAGGTAGACGCCTTGGGGGGGCTGCTGAAAGACTTCTGGTACCAGCTCATTGTCTCGTTGGATAAAGCCTAGCTCCATGCGAGGATTGTCGGGTGCAGTGAGCTGGATATACCAGTTACTGTCAAAAGTGACTTCAAATCCCAGCAGGGTGGTGTAAAACTCGCGGCTTTCAGGCAGGCAATCAGAACAGATGTTAGTAATGAGGCGCTGAATCATGGGGAATACCTTGTGATGGCCTAGGTGGTGATTGGATGAAGCTCGTAATCTCACTATTTTGGACTGTAGCCCAAGGTGAGCATTCGTAACGACCATTCTGCTACTGCCTATGCGAATCGTAGCCAACACCCTAGCGGGGGTAATTTTGTTGGTGACTCTGTCTTATAGCATCATGCTGGCGGATGAGATTAACACCATCGTTTTCTGGGACTTTGGCGTCCGCACATTTTTGGCACTCTGCATCGTCGGACCGTTAGCGACGCTGGCTATTGTATTGCTTGCTTGGGCAGGACGCTGCGATCGCATCCCAGCCCAATTCTTTTTACTCCTCAATGCGGTGGGTTTGTTGCTGCTAAGCCTGTTGCTGCTCCAAACCCTCACCAACGATTACGGCCTATGGCTTGAGAAGACGATTAACGACCGACATTTTTCCAACTCGATTTTGCGGTATTACCTTTTTCCACCCTATGTTGGTGCTACTGGCATATACCTCGCTATGGTGAGCTACTTGTCGTACAGAAAGCTGTCGTGGCTGATGCGGCCTAATGTCTACGGAATCTTGTGTCGATTCATTGGATTCATGCCAATTGCAGGATATTATGCCCTAATTATTGGCCATCAGTGGATTTCAAAGCCGTATTTTATCGGGTAGCGCAGTTAATCTAACCAGGGCAACCCGCCTCATGCCAGCAGCCCCAAAATCATGCCACCCAGCAGAATGAACCCGATCGCCACATTCTGACGGAAGATTTGTCCATACACACGCGGGGGCGGATGAAAACGGCGCAGTTTACGGTAATGGGTAAACCAGAGCACACAGGCAGCTACTAGCGTCGCCCAGAACGGAAAGCCTAATGTCATGTTGATGCCGAGCCACAACAGCATGATGGCGGTTCCGGCAAAAAAGATGGCAACCATCTCCGGTGCGTTGGATCCAAAAAAACGAGCACTGGAGTTGACCCCAAGCTGTCGGTCGTACTCCCGATCAGGAATGGCATAGACCGTATCGAAGCCCAGCGTCCACAGCACCACTGCTCCCCACAGCAGCCAGGTCGCCGTCTCTACCTGACCGGTGACAGCACTCCAAGGAATCAGTACGGCAAAGCCCCAGGCGATCGCCAGCACCAGCTGTGGAACCGGAAAGACGCGCTTAGCCAGCGGGTACAGCACAATCACCGGCACTGCAGCCACGCAAAAGACAAAGCTAATCGGGTTTTGCAGCAGATACAGAGCCAAGATCAGCGCACAGAGAAAGGCAACAAAGGCGATCGCGATCGCAACCTTTATCGACAGCGCCTTAGACGCCAAAGGCCTATTCTTCGTTCGCTCTACCTTAGGGTCGATATCGCGATCCCAGAGGTCGTTGATGACACAGCCCCCGGCACTGGTTGCGAGCGTGCCCAATATCACAACGCCCAGCAGCGGCAGCGGCGGCAGTCCCCGAGCAGCCAGAAACAGTGACCAAAGGGCAGGCACCAATAGAATTAGCCGTCCAGTTGGCTTATCCCATCGCATTAGCCGGAGAACGGTCATCCAGGTCGGCTCGGGGGACGGTTGAGTGGGGGTCATGGGAGTGACGCGTAACATTTGACAGTCTGTATTTGCTCAATACTGAAGATCGAGCGCCTTATCAGAATATCTTTAGCGGTTGATCTTTGTTGGAATTGATAGCGCAAAAAAGAAACTGGTTTTAGTTCAGTTGACCAATATAACCCTTTTGCAGACGTGCCCATGGGGGCAGCTTCTCTTGTCGATGAACGAGCCCCCACCTTCCACAGGCCCGCTGAAGAAATAGCCGCGCAATAGGGCCCAATCGAGCCCCTTTTCCCCTTTATCCTTTCCCCCCTTTTCCCTTTCCCTCTCGAACTAGGACTGCCACGCGCGTTGCTTATTACACACCTCCTTCAGCGTCATCCGTACTAGACTGACGCATAATCGAATTTCATACTCCTCCCGATAAAAATTAAAAATTCGCCAAGCTTCCGAGATCTTCTTCTGTATTTTGGTTAATATAACCATAAGTCGTCAGAGGAATTGTATGAACGGCCTGCTACATCAGTCACTGCTTGACCCCGCGCTGGGCATTTCGCCCGAGGATTATGGCCTGCTGACGGACCTGTACCAGCTCACGATGTCGGCCTGCTATGCCGGTGAGGAACTCGACCAGCGCACCGCTAGCTTCGAGTTATTTGCCCGACGTCTACCCGAAGGATTTGGCTACCTGATTGCAATGGGGCTGTCTCAGGCGTTGGACTATTTAGAGCAGTTTCGATTTGGCTCAGCGCAAATCGACGCCCTGCGTCAGACTGGCCTGTTTGACCACGCGCCGGACCGATTTTGGTCACTGCTGATGGAGGGGGGATTCACGGGCGATGTGTGGGCGGTACCCGAAGGAACGGCGGTGTTTGCCAATGAGCCCATGCTGCGGGTGGAGGCACCGCTGTGGCAGGCCCAAGTGGTGGAAACCTACCTGCTCAATACGCTCAACTACCAAACGCTGATTGCCACACGGGCAGCGCGGCTGCGAGATGTAGCTGGGCCCGAGGCCACCCTGCTAGAGTTTGGCACCCGCCGGGCCTTTAGCCCCCAGGGGTCGCTCTGGGCTGCCCGCGCCGCGCTGGCTGGGGGACTGACGGCCACCTCCAATGTGCTAGCCGCGTTGAAGCTGGGTCAGAAGCCGGTGGGGACCATGGCCCATGCACTGGTGATGGCGATCGCCGCGATTGAGGGCACCGAGGATGACGCTTTCGAAGCCTTTCACCGCTACTTTCCGGGTGCACCATTGCTGATTGACACCTACGACACAGTGGCCGCAGCACAGCGATTGGCCAAGAATGAAACGGGGCTGACCGGGGTGCGGTTAGATTCTGGGGACTTGGCAGTGCTGTCTCGGCAGGTGCGATCGCACCAGCCCAACACCCCCATCTTTGCCAGTGGCGATCTCGACGAGTGTGCCCTGGTGCAGCTCCAGCGCGACGGCGCGGTGATTGACGGCTTCGGCTTTGGTACCAAACTGGTGACGGGTAGTCCTGTCAACGGCGTGTACAAGCTGGTAGAAATCGATAGCATCCCCGTCATGAAAGAATCGAGCGGCAAGCTCACCTATCCTGGCCGCAAGCAGATTTTTCGTCGGATAGCGGACGGTCAGGCGGTAAAAGACCGGCTGGCGTTAGCGGTGGAAGCAACCGAAACCGATGAAACAGCCTTGCTAGAGATGGTCATGAGCGACGGCAAGCGAGTTAAGCCTGCTGAGAAGGTCGAGGTGATTGCCCAGCGAACTGCGCAGTCGGTAAAACAGCTTCCGGCTAGCGTACGCAACGTGGAGGAGCCGGGAGACTATACGGTGGCCCTGTCTAACGGACTGCGGCGATTAACCGAGACGACCCGGCGAACCCCTCGATCCTGACGATTACACCATTGGGTCGAGCACAACGGTGTAGTTCCTCTATGATCACCCCATCATCCCAGATTTTTCTGATGCAAAACATTGCCCTATTTGGCACCAGCGCCGACCCACCCCACAAGGGGCATCGCGGTATTCTCTCCTGGCTCAGTCAGCAATTTGATCATGTGGCTGTGTGGGCGTCAGATAATCCCTATAAAGACGGGCAGTCGCCGCTGGCAGACCGCATGCGCATGCTGGAGCTGATGATTGAGAACTTGCCGGAGCAGCCCTCAGCAGGCACGGTGCAGCTTCACTCTGACCTTAGCCATCGTTTCACGTCCGTCACCATAGAACGGGCAAGGGAAATTTGGCCTCGGGCCACCTTTACCTTTGTGATTGGGGCAGACCTTGTGCAGCAAATGCCCAAGTGGTACCAGTCCGACGCAATCTTTCAGCAGGCCAAAATCCTGGTTTTCCCCCGTCCGGGTTATCCCCTCCACGAGCGAGAGGTCGATCAGCTACGGCAGCATGGGGCAACAGTTGAGATCGCCACCCCACCGCAGCAGTTCGACATCTCCTCTAGCGCCTACCGCCATGCTGCCGCTAACCTTCAGGCGGTTCCTCCTGCCGTACAAGACTACATCTACGAACACCACCTCTACCCATGCCTGGAAAACTCACCTCGCCCAAAAAACGCAGCCACCCGGTAACGCCAGCTGATAATTCTGTTAACGCCCTCGCTGATTTTAAGGTGGGTGTTGATAATGTTATTTTCTCGGTCGATACCGAGCAGCATCGCCTAATGGTGCTGCTGGTCATGCGCCACGATCCGCCCTACGCCAGCACCTGGAGCCTGCCGGGTACGCTGGTGCGCCAAGGCGAATCGCTAGAGAAAGCCGCTTACCGGATGCTGTCAGAAAAGATTCGAGTCAACAATCTGTACCTCGAACAGCTTTACACCTTTGGCGGCCCCCAGCGCGATCCCCGCGAAGCTGAGGATGCCTACGGCGTCCGCTACCTATCGGTTAGCTACTTTGCCCTGGTTCGCTTTGCCGAGGCCGAACTGATTGCCGATGGCGTCAGCGGTATTGCCTGGTACCCGGTCAATCGCATTCCCCAGCTGGCCTTTGACCACAACGAGATTTTGAACTACGGCCACGGTCGACTCAAAAGCAAGGTGCAGTATAGCCCTGTCGCGTTTGATGTGCTGCCTGAAATGTTTACGCTGGGGGACGTATACCAGCTTTACACCTCTATTTTGGGCGAAGGATTTGCCGACTACTCCAACTTTCGTACCCGCCTGCTAAAGCTCAAAGTACTAAAAGACACAGGCATCAAGACCTCGCGTGGGGCTGGGCGACCGGCAAGCCTATACCAGTTTGATGCCGAGGCGTTTGAGCCGCTAAAAGATAAGCCGATGGTGTTTACTTAATGGCTCCACAAAAATGGCTTCACAAACATATTAAAAATAAGGATTTTGACAATGAAGATTGCGATCGCACAGCTCAACCCCACCATTGGCGACATTGCGAACAACGCCCAGCAGATTCTTGCTGCGGCTCAAACTGCTGCTGGACAAGGAGCTAGACTCCTACTGACGCCAGAACTCTCCCTTTGCGGCTATTCGCCCCGCGATTTGTTGCTCCGTCCCAGCTTTGTGGACCTGATGCAGCAGACGCTGCGGCAAGTTGCCCAGGATCTTCCCAAGGGGCTGGCGGTGCTGGTCGGTACCGTGGCACCGAACCCCAACGCAGGTGTTGCAGGTGAAAAGCCCATTTATAACAGTATGGCTCTACTCGAAGACGGACAGGTCAAAGCCGTTTTTCATAAGCGTCTGCTACCCACCTACGACGTATTCGACGACGACCGCTACTTTGAGTCAGGAACAGAGCCCAATCACTTTTTCCTCAACGATTTTGATGGTACCCCTGTCCACATTGGTGTCACCATTTGCGAAGACCTATGGAATGACGAGGGTTTCTGGGGGCAGCGAGCCTATCCGGTAAATCCAACGGCTGAACTGGTGGAGGCTGGCGTAGACCTGGTTGTGAACCTGTCTGGGTCGCCCTACACCGTAGGCAAACAGCAGCTGCGAGAAGAAATGATCCGCCACGCGACTCAGACACACGGTTGCCCGATTGTCTACGTCAACCAGGTGGGCGGCAATGATGATCTCATTTTTGACGGGTGCAGTGTATGTCTGAACCGGCAAGGCGATGTTGTCAGTCGAGCTGCGGCCTTTAAAGCAGATTTGCAGATGATCGACTATCACAACGGGGATTTGCAAACGGCCTACATTTCACCTTTAACCACCGACACCGATGCAGAAATTTGGTCCGCGCTGGTGCTTGGCGTGCGCGACTATGCTCGTAAGTGTGGCTTCAAAAAAGCTGTTGTTGGCCTCAGTGGAGGCATTGACTCAGCGCTAGTTGTTGCCGTTGCCGCTGCGGCCCTTGGGGCTGAAAATGTCCTTAGCGTGCTCATGCCCTCTCCCTACAGCTCTGATCACTCTGTTCGCGACGCCGAAAAGCTGACAGAGAATTTGGGCGGCCCGGCCCAAACGCTGAAGATTGCGCCGCTGATGCAGGGCTACGATCAGGTGTTTGAATCCCTCTTTGCTGGCACCGAAGCAGGTGTAACCGAAGAGAATCTACAGTCGCGCATTCGCGGCAACCTGCTCATGGCAATTTCCAACAAGTTTGGTAACCTGCTGCTCTCTACCGGCAACAAGTCTGAAATGGCCGTGGGCTACTGCACCCTCTATGGCGACATGAACGGGGGCCTAGCCGTAATCGCAGATGTGCCTAAAACCCGTGTCTATGCCCTGTGCCGCTGGCTAAATCGCCAGGCTAAGGCAGGCCAGTCCAAGCACCTTGGTCTGATTCAAGGGTTTACTCGGCCCAATAGCGCTGCCGAAATTATTCCAGAAAATATCTTAATTAAGCCCCCCAGTGCCGAACTCAAACCGGGGCAGGTCGATCAAGACTCTCTTCCCTCCTACGATATTCTCGACGACGTACTCGAACGTCTGATTCAACAGCACCAGTCCGCTGCTGAAATTGTCTCTGCTGGGCACGATGCCGCAACCGTGGACCGTATTGTCCGTTTGGTTACTCGTGCCGAATTTAAGCGCCGTCAGGCCCCGCCTGTCCTAAAGGTGACCGATCGTGCCTTTGGTACGGGTTGGCGGATGCCCATTGCCAGCCGCTGGTCCCTAGCACAGTCACAGCCGGTACTCGTACAATCCTAGGCCACGTGATGAGCAAAACCTGTTTGAGCGGCGTGATGGTAAGCCCTGTAGCTCCGTACTTACGGTGGCCCCGTACTTTGTGCCATCTGGATCTCCGACCCAAATGCGCTGTGGGAAGTTGACGACAGCCACTTGCAGAGTCTCAGGCCAGAACGCCTCTTCGTCAATGGAACTTTTACCCGGTAGACCGATAAGATAGGGGCTGGCAATTTCAGACCCAATCCTATCTAATGGCTGCTGACTCGACACCCAACGCCTCAAACGCTGGCTCCCAACCTAACGACGACCGCGACCTTCGCGCCGCCCGCGTACAGAAGGTGGATGACCTTAAGCGGCTGGGCCTGAACCCTTACGCCTACGACTGGCCTATTACGCACCACACTGCCGATCTGCAAAGCGAGTATGCCGATCTGCCCGCTGGCGAAGAAATCGAAGACGCCGTTGCGATCGCGGGCCGCATCCTGACCCGCCGAGTCTTTGGCAAGCTGGCCTTCTTTACCCTGCAAGACGAAACCGGCACCATTCAGCTGTACTTGGATAAGAAAACCATCCAGGCCGCCATGGCCGATACGGACGAGCAGGCCTTCGCCCACCTGAAGCAGCTCACCGACGCAGGCGACATTATGGGCGTTAAGGGCACGCTTAAGCGGACGGACAAAGGTGAACTGTCGGTCAAAGTCTCGGAATATGCCATTCTCACCAAGTCGCTGCTGCCCCTGCCTGACAAGTGGCACGGATTGACTGATGTAGCCAAGCGCTACCGCCAGCGCTACGTGGACCTGATCGTCAATCCCGAAGTGCGCGACACCTTCCGCAAGCGTGCACTGATTACCGCCTCTATCCGCCGTCAGCTAGACCAGCAGGGATTTATTGAAATTGAAACCCCTGTGCTACAGCCGGAGGCTGGTGGGGCAGAGGCAAGACCCTTCATCACTTATCACAATACGCTGGATATGGAGCTGTACCTGCGTATTGCCACAGAGCTGCACCTAAAGCGGCTGCTGGTGGGTGGCTTCGAGAAGGTGTTTGAAATGGGGCGTATCTTTCGCAATGAGGGTGTCTCCACCCGTCATAATCCCGAATTCACGTCGATTGAGATCTACCAGACCTACATCGACTACGACCAGATGATGGACATTACCGAGGCCCTAATTGTCACGGCTGCAAAGGACGCGTTAGGGACCACCGATATCACCTACCAGGGTGAGAAGATCGACCTGACTCGCCCTTGGCAGCGCACGACCATGCACGACGCGGTGAAAGATAAAACGGGGTTAGACTTTACCCAGTTTGCCAATTTGGACGAGGGCAAAACCGCTGCCAAACAGGCCGGTATCACCAACATTGACGATTGCCCCAGCCTGGGCAACCTACTTAACGAAGCTTTTGAGCAGAAAGTCGAAGAAACGCTGATTCAGCCCACCTTTATTACCGACTATCCGGTCGAAATCTCGCCCCTGGCTAAGCCCCACCGCAGTAAGCCGGGCTTGGTTGAACGGTTTGAGCTGTTTATTGTCGGACGCGAAACCGCTAACGGCTTTTCGGAGCTGACTGATCCCTTAGATCAGCGCCAGCGCCTGGAGGCCCAAGCCGAGAAAAAGGCGGCAGGCGACCTCGAAGCCCAGGGCGTTGATGAAGACTTTTTGACTGCGCTAGAGTACGGCATGCCCCCCGCAGCAGGCATGGGCATGGGCATCGACCGACTGGTTATGCTGCTGACCGACAGCGCCAGCATCCGCGATGTGATTGCTTTCCCGCTGTTGAAGAAGGAGCAGTAATGGGGGCAATCTTCTGACCGACCTAACTAGCGCAATAGACTAACGCCTCACACCTCACCCAAATCACGGTATAACAGTGGCATTATCGCTGCTGCGCTGCCTTGGGAACTATGGTTCTGTAGGCATCTTCCAGTGCAATGGGCATCACACCAGTCATAGAGGCTATGGGGCAATTATCTAACAGTGGAGCATCTGATAGCGGGGTATTGAAGCAGCGATCTTCAGGGAGTTCCACGAGCGTTTTGGCGACTCTGTCCCGGTCTAACCAGGCAGGGCGGCTGATGGAGCGGGTCAGAGGTCTACCCACCGCAGATTTTGTACAACTGCTCGACCGCATAACGAACGAGTTCGGACATTTTCTCAAAGCCATTGATCTAATCAATAACCAGGCATTAGAAACGCTGCTGGAAGAATTGCTGGCAGCCTTTACCCTCAAGATTGGAGAGATTTTACAGGCCGAGCGAACCACTATTTTTATGGTGGACGAAGAGAAGCAGGAACTGTGGTCAAAGATTGCCCAGGGGGATGGCGAAGACGCGTTAGAAATTAGAGTGCCGATGCTAGCAGGCATCGCGGGGTATGTCGCTTCGACAGCACAGCGACTCAATATTCCCGATGCCTACGCCGACCCTCGGTTTGATGCCTCAACCGATAAGAAGACGGGCTACCGCACTCGCAACATTTTGTGTATGCCCATCTACAGCACTGGGCGAACGGTGGTGGCTGTGGTGCAGCTATTGAACAAGCATGGTGTTGAGCCATTCTCTTCTGACGATGAGAGAACGTTTGAAGAATTTGCCAGCTCCATCGGCATTTTACTGGAGAGCTGTAACTCTTTTTATATTGCTGCTCGCAATCAAAAGGGAGTGGGGGCACTGCTTAAGGCCATCTCATCTCTCGATCAAAGCCTCGACCTTGAGGTGACGCTACAGTCTGTTATGGCTGAGGCGCGAGATCTCATGCAGGCGGACCGCAGTACGCTATGGCTACTGGACGAGGGGCAACAAGAGCTATGGTCTAAGGTCAAAAGTGCCGATGGTCAACAGCTGTTAGACCTGCGACAGCCTGCTGATAAGGGGATTGTTGGCCATGTTGCCTCCACGGGAGAGACTCTGAACATCCCCAAGGCTTACGAAGACGATCGCTTTGACCCTACGGCAGACCAAAAGACCGGGTACCACACTCGCAATATTCTTTGCATGCCCGTCTTTGACTCAAACAGCCAGCTGATTGGCGTAACCCAGCTGATTAACAAGGCACAAGGGGCCTTTACTAGCTCTGATGAGTCCTTCATGCGGGCATTTAATATTCAGGCAGGGGTAGCCCTAGAGAATGCCAAACTGTTTGAGGCGGTACTGCTCGAAAAGCAGTACCAAAAAGACATTTTGCAAAGTTTGTCGGATGCTGTAATCTCCACCGACCTGGCCGGACGCATTGTCACCATCAATGAGGCAGCGCTGGCGCTGTTGGGTTGCCCGCTGGATGGCGATGAGGGCAAACAGATCGCTCAGATTTGGGAAAGCCATTTGGTGAATCGCCCGATCTGGGAGGTGATTCCAGTGGAGCGGCTACAGTTTCGCCTGGAAGACAGCCTACAGTATGGCGCAAAACACTACGTTCCAGAGCAGGCGCTGACGCTGGGGGTCGCCTACCAGCTTGAGAATGAATCCCATGTGCTGGCGATTCCTGACGGGGACGGCCACTACCGGCTGTGGGGCGATACCCAGTCGCCTGAGATTAGCGACTCTAAGCGAATACAGTTGCTAGAGCGTAGCCTCAACCTGACGGTAAACCCGCTAACTAACCCGGAAGGTGGCGTGCGTGGTGGCCTGGTGGTGCTGGAAGACATCAGCCAGGAAAAGCGGATGAAGACCACGCTGTATCGCTACATGACGCCGGGAGTGGCGGAACGAGTGATGGCCCTGGGCGACGATGCGCTGATGGTGGGTGAGCGTAAAGATGTCACCGTTCTCTTTTCTGATATTCGCGGCTACACCACCCTGACAGAGAACTTAGAAGCGGCGGACGTGGTCTCAATGCTGAACGAGTATTTCGAGACGATGGTGGAGGCGGTGTTCAACCATGAGGGCACGCTGGATAAGTTTATTGGCGATGCGCTGATGGCGGTATTTGGTGCACCGCTGCCGCTGCAAAATCATGCCTGGGCGTCGGTGCAGGCGGCGCTGGATATGCGGTATCGGCTGGTGGCGTTCAATCGCGATCGCAATGCTAAAGACCAACCCGAAATCCGCATTGGTATCGGCATCAGCTCCGGTGAGGTGGTTTCCGGCAACATTGGCTCCCAGCGCAAGATGGAGTATACGGTCATCGGCGATGGCGTCAATCTTAGCTCCCGACTAGAGGGCATCACCAAGCAGTACGGCTGCGACATTGTGTTGAGTGAGCATACCTACGAGCTGTGCAAAGAGAATATTTGGGTCAGAGAGCTCGATCTCACCCGCGTTAAAGGCAAACGAAAGCCGGTCAAAATCTATGAGCTGATCGACAGCCGCGATAAATCTTTGGATGACGGCGTTCTCTCTTTTCTCGATCTGTACCAAACTGGCCGCCAAGCCTACACGTCAGCTAACTTTCAGCAGGCGATTCAACTGTTCGAACAGGCTGAGCAGGCTCGCCCCTTCGACAAAGCCGTTCAGATTCACCTAGAGCGGGCACGGGCCTATCTGCAAGCCCCGCCACCCAGTGATTGGGATGGGGTGCATACAATGACCACAAAGTAGCAGGCAGCCCCTCTCCCAGTACATTGGCTAGGATCAGGTAGCCGTTTCTCCACTCTGCGATTTGGTTCTTCTCTGATACTTGGCTTGATGACCGCTCTACAGCCCTCAACGAGTTCTTCGACGACGCTCTAGGGGACAGGCTACCTACGCATGGATCACCAACACATACTGATGCTGTAGAACGGGCGACGGCAGAGATAGGTTTATCAGAAGAACCGTGTCCTGCTGATTGTCCGTTCACCACAGCACAATTGCTGGATAAGCAATTTCCAGCGTGGGAAACAGAACACTAGAGTGATTACAGCCCCTTAAATTTGTGGGTGTTGGGTTCGTGAATGGGAGATATTGGATGGGTCGTCAACGAATGGACGAACCCAACCCACGAACCATGACTCAATTCCCCAAAACCCCCCACGGCGATCAGCTTTACGAAGGCAAGGCCAAGATTCTCTACGCGACCGACGATCCGCAGGTGCTGCTGACCTATTTCAAGGATGATGCCACCGCGTTCAATGCCCAGAAGAGGGGGACAATTGCTAAAAAGGGCCAGATTAACTGTGCATTTTCGACCCACCTGTTCAAGCTGATGAACGCACAGGGAATACCGACCCACTGGATTGATACGCCCACTGAGCGCGAAATGCGGGTTAAGACCGTCACCATTGTGCCGCTGGAGGTGGTGGTGCGAAACCTGGCGGCAGGTAGCCTTTGCCGCCAAACTGGGATGGCCTTGGGGACCGAGCTCAGCCCGCCCCTGGTGGAGTTCTATTACAAAAATGATGATCTGGGTGATCCGCTACTGACGCTAGATCGCATTCAGGCTATGGGCCTGGCGAGCCCGGAGACCGTGTCCCAACTGCAGCAGATGGCCAGCCAAATTAACCAGATCATGATCCAGTTTTTCAACGACTGCGGCATCTCTCTGGTGGACTTCAAACTAGAGTTTGGCACCGACGCCAGCGGCACGCTGCTGCTGGCTGATGAAATTAGTCCAGATACCTGCCGTCTATGGAATCAGGCCGAAACGGATCCGAACAAGCGCGTCATGGACAAAGATCGCTTCCGCCAAGACCTGGGGAACGTCGAAGCCGCCTATCAGCAGGTGCTAGATCGAATTTTGGCACATTCTGTCTAGGTGTCTGGCAGAGCGGTGCGGTAGAATCTGTTGCGATTGTTAATTTTTAGCAATCAAAATTGGTAACCATAGCAGTTGAACGGCGGGTTAAGCCGTTGACGGCGTTTTGGCGCACAGCGAAGCACGGTTCGGCCTGACTTAGCAGGTGTCGCAAAGGGCCAGTCAACGGGGTTTCCGGCCTTAATCGATCCGCCCAGCCCGGCTGGAAGCGGTGTGAGGAGTCCCTTAATACATGGAAATGAGTATGCGCTTTTCGCCAGCTCTGTTGGCTTGCTGCACAATTTCAGCGCTGGTGGCGTTACCTGCCCAGGCCAATCCAGCTGCCCCAGACGGGTTAGATAGCCCAGCAGCTTTGCTGGCTGAACCGGATGCAGTTCCCCCTGCTGGCGCTGGACCGACCCCGGTGTTTACCGCTAGCGAGGCAAGCATTGAAACGGCGCAGCAGACAGCGACTGAGCCAGCCCGCGAAACGTCCGCCAGCGTTGAGCCGACTGTTGAGACCGACAGGACGGAAGCGACGGTAGACGAAGCGACTCAAAGACCTACCCCTAGCGCCCCCTCGCTGTTGGCGCAAACCGAAGATAGCGCTTCAGAAACCCCAGCTGAGCGTCTAGAGCGTCTTCGCGACGGCATTGGCAATCCTCCAGCATCCGCACCGCCAGAGCCTGTAAACGACCCTGTCGCACCTCCGGCTGAGTCGCCAGCTGAGCCACCGGCTGAGTCGCCGCCGGAAGCCGCTGAACCGCAAGAAGAAGTGCAGGTGCAGGTGGCAGAGGTGGCCGTCGCGGGTGAGGGCGGCGCATTGCTAACGCCGGACCTGGTGGATATTGTTTACGATGCCATCGATCTGCAGCCCGGTCGCACCACGACGAGATCGCAGCTCCAGGCTGACATCAACAGCGTCTTTGCCACAGGCTTTTTCTCCGACGTTCGCGCCGTGCCCGAAGATACGGTCCTGGGTGTGCGGGTGACGTTCCTGGTGGACCCCAACCCGGTGCTGACCCGTGTAGACATTCGAGACAATCAAGTGCTGCCGGAGGAAGTGGTCGATGATATCTTCAGCCCACAGTACGGCAGCATCCTTAACCTGCGAGACTTTCAGGACGGCATTCTGGATCTGAATAACTGGTACCAGGACAACGGCTACGTGCTGGCTCAGGTGACCGCAGCTCCTCAGGTTTCTGACGACGGTGTGGTGACGCTGATTGTGGCAGAAGGCGTGATTGAGGATATCGAAGTCCGCTACATTACCGCCGATGGCGATACCACCGACGAAAACGGTAATCCCATCAATGGGCGCACCCGCCCGTTTATCATTACCCGCGAGTTTGAAACGCAGCCGGGGGATGTTTTCCGGCAGTCCGACATTCAGCAGGATCTACAGCGGGTGTTTGGCCTGGGCATCTTTGACGACATTCGCCTGTCCCTGGACCCCGGTGACGAAGACCCCCGCCAGGTGAAAGTCGTGGTCAACGTGGCTGAACGCAGCACTGGCTCCATTGGTGCAGCGGCAGGCTTCAACCTGACAGGTGACGTGTTTGGCAGCATCAGCTACCAGCAGGACAACTTTGGCGGCAATAACCAGAAGCTGCGGGCCGAGGTTCAGCTCAGCTCTCGTGATTTCCTGTTTGACCTCAGCTTCACTGACCCTTGGATTGCGGGCGACCCGAACCGGACGTCCTACACGGTCAATGTGTTTAATCGACGATCGCGATCGCTGATCTTCGACAACGGCGAAACCCCCGTCACCTTGGCCAATGGTGATGTTCCCCGCATTAACCGACTGGGCGGTGGCGTCACCTTTGGTCGTCCCCTCAGCGATAACCTATCGGCCACGCTGGGTCTGGATTACCAGCGTATCTCCACCCGGGAGGAGGGTGGCGCTATCGTCACAACCGACGAGCAGGGCAATCCTCTAACCGTTAGCGGTACCGGGCGCGATGACCTCCTGACCGTGCCTCTGGGGCTGGTGTGGGACTACCGCAATGACCCCTTTGTGCCAACTAGCGGCAGTCTGCTGCGGTTGGGTACTGAACAGGCCATTCCCCTGGGCAACGGCAACCTTTTCTTCAATCGGTTGCGCAGTAGCTACAGCCAGTACATCCCGGTCGACTTTACCGGCTTTGGCGAGGGTCCCGAGACCCTCGCCTTCAACATCCAAGCCGGAACCGTCATCGGTGAGTTGCCGCCCTACGAAGCGTTCTCTTTGGGGGGAACCAACTCTGTACGCGGCTATGAAGAGGGCGATCTGGGCAGCGGTCGTAGCTTCGTCCAGGCCACAGCCGAATATCGTTTCCCATTGTTTACCAGCTTCCTTGGGGGCACGGTGTTTGTCGATGCGGCAACGGACCTAGGCAGTGGCAGTTCGGTATTGGGTGACCCCGCAGGCGTCCGTGGCAAACCGGGCAGCGGTTTTGGCTATGGCGTCGGCGTCCGGGTCAATACGCCGCTGGGGGCGCTCCGGCTGGACTATGGCTTCAACGATCGGGGTGAAAGCCGCATTCACTTCGGTTTGGGAGAGCGTTTCTAATGACGCCTGTTGTTCAGTCCGCTACGGCTCAATTGCAGGTCGTGCCGTCCCAGCAGACGTTAGCTGAGCCGGTGGTCTGTCAGGGGGTTGGGCTACACTCCGGCGCAGCCGTGCAAGTGCGCATTCTGCCCGCTGAGGCTGATGAGGGCCGCTACTTCGTCCGGACTGATTTGCCTGACTCGCCGCGCATTCCTGCATCGGTTAGCGCGGCAGGAGAGACCACCCTATCGACGGAGCTAACGGCTAACGGCGCTAGTGTGCGCACCGTAGAGCACCTGCTGGCCGCACTGTGGGGGCTGGGTATCGACAACGCCCGCATTGAAATCGACGGTCCTGAAGTGCCGCTGCTAGACGGATCTGCCCAGGAATGGGTTCGCGCTATTACAACGGTTCCGTCCCAGGCGTTAGGCACGGTCTCAGTTGAGCCGATGCTCCTGACAGTCCCCGTGTCTGTGCAGCATAAGGACGCCTTTGTCACCGCCATGCCGTCCCCTAGCCTGCGCTTCACCTACGGTATTGACTTTGAGGTGGCCCCGATTGGCAACCAGTGGCACAGCTGGTCCCCCAGTACCGAGCCGTTCACCGAGAGCGTGGCCCCGGCCCGGACCTTTGGTTTGGCCCACCAGATTGAGTATTTGCGATCGCAGGGGTTAATCAAAGGCGGCAGTCTGGACAACGCCCTGGTCTGTGGTGCAGACGACTGGGTGAACCCGCCACTGCGCTTCGACAATGAACCCGCCCGCCACAAGCTACTTGACCTGATTGGGGATCTGAGCCTGTTGGGCACGATCCCCACGATGCACGTACTTGCTTATAAAGCGAGTCACCGACTGCATGTCGAACTTGCCCAAAAGCTGGTGGCGGTTTACGCTGCTAATCGTTAGGGGGTGAGGGCTTCGCCCCCAGATGATGCTGTTTACCCTGTCAGCGGGTTTTCGACACCGCTGTTTTCCCACGCCATGACCACCGTTACCCAAGCGCCCGCCACGACCGTTCCAGAATCAAACACCGACACCAGTACCGACGATGCGGTTGTCAAGACAACGTTCACACTGGAAGAAATTCAGGCGCTGCTCCCCCATCGTTATCCCTTCGCCCTAGTAGACCGCATCATCGACTATGTGCCTGGCGAAAAGGCTGTCGGGATCAAGAACGTTACCTTCAATGAACCACACTTCCAGGGGCACTTTCCGGGGCGTCCCATTATGCCGGGTGTGCTGATTGTTGAGGCCATGGCACAGGTCGGTGGCATTGTCCTAACCCAGCTTCCCGGCGTCAGCGGTCTCTGCATGTTTGCGGGTATCGATAAGGTCAAGTTCCGCAAGCCTGTGGTCCCCGGCGACCAGCTGGTCATGACCACAGAACTGCTGACCATCAAGCGTCAGCGCTTTGGCAAAATGCAGGCTAGGGCAGAGGTCGACGGCAAGCTGGCTTGTGAAGGGGTGCTGATGTTTTCCGTGGTCGATTAGCCTGCACTGTCGCAGGTCAATACCTGAATTAAGTGCCTGGATGAAGCGCATAAATTGACCAAACCAACAGGGTTATGTCTGCCGGAGACACCATGACAACTTCGACCTTAATTCACCCCACCGCCGTTATCCACCCCGGCGCCAGTCTGCATCCCAGCGTTAAAGTCGGTCCTTACGCTGTTATCGGAGAAAAGGTCAGCATTGGTGAAGACACTATCATCGGTGCCCACGTCGTTCTAGAAGGGCATACCGAGATTGGGGCTAGAAACCATATCTTTACCGGCGCGGCCATTGGCCTAGAGCCTCAGGATCTCAAGTATGACGGCTCGGTCAGCTTGGTTTCCATGGGCGACGACAACGTTATTCGGGAATACGTGACCATCAATCGACCCACCAAGTTTGGTGAGATTACTCGCCTGGGCAATCGCAACCTGCTGATGGCCTACGTGCATCTGGCGCACAACTGCGTTATTCAAGACAACGTCATCATTGCTAACTCCGTTGCCTTGGCAGGACACGTTCACATCGAATCCAACGCCCGCGTTAGCGGCTTGGTAGGCATTCACCAGTTTGTCCACATTGGCCGCCACGCTATGGTGGGCGGGATGAGCCGTATTGAGCGCGATGTGCCTCCCTACTCTATGGTTGAGGGCAACCCTTCGCGGGTGCGGGGGCTCAACCAGGTGGGGCTGCAGCGCTCTGGCATTGCCGATCTGGACGAAGGCCGCGTCTACAAAGAACTCAAGCAGGCCTTCCGGCTGCTGTACCGCTCGGGGCTCACCTTCCAAGAAGCGCTGGAGAAGCTGGCCTCCATTGGCAACAATGAGTATGTCCGTCACCTCTATTCTTTTCTGATGGCGTCCCAGGAAAAAGGACGGCGAGGGTCTATTCCGGGACGGCGGCTGGGTCGCACTTAGGGTGAGGTGAACTACTGAGACGAGCTATGACAACCACGAGTGCCGATGTGCCGACCGCTGCCCAAGGGCAAAAGCCGCGCCACATTTATATCAATACCGGCGAGGTTTCCGGCGATTTGCAGGGGGCACTGCTAATCGAGGCGCTGCAGCAGCAGGCCCAGAAGCGGGGGTACAACCTGGAAATTAGCGGTATGGGTGGCGTGCGTATGGCAGAGGCTGGCATCAAGCTGCTGGGGAACACCGTTGCCGTTAGCTCTATTGGCATTGTCGAAGCCTTGCCTTTTGTGTTTAAGGCGCTGCGGTTACAGGGACAGGCCCAAAAGCACCTGAAAAACAACCCACCCGATTTGGTGATATTGCTCGACTACATTCAGCCAAACTTGGTTCTGGGCCGATTTGTCCGCAAGCACTTCCCGCAGGTGCCGATCGCTTACTACATTGCGCCGCAGCAGTGGGTGTGGGAGGTTAACCCCAAAGATACGCCGCGCATTTTGGCGGTGGCGGATCGATTACTGGCAATTTTTCCAGAAGAGGCTCGCTACTACCAAGAGAAGGGCGGCAGCGTCAGCTTTGTTGGGCACCCGCTGGTTGAGCAGTACCCCGCCCGCGATCGCCGCACCGCTGCCCGCCAGCAGTTGGGCCTTGCCGACTCAGATACGGTCGTCACGCTACTGCCTGCCTCCCGTGCTCAGGAGTTGAAGTACCTGGTTCCGCTGATGCTGGAGGCCGCTGTGAGCATTCAACAACAGGTGCCAAACGTTACCTTCCTGTTGCCGGTCGCTCGGCCCGACTTCACTGATAAAATTGCTGAGATCGCCGAGCCTTACGATTTGAACCTGCGGCTGATTGAGTCCGATCCGGATAAGGATGCGATCGCGGCTGCCGATCTCGCCATTACCAAGTCAGGCACGGCCAATTTAGAAATTGCCCTGTTGGATGTCCCTCAAGTGGTGATTTACCGTCTAAGTCAACTAACGGCCTGGATTATCCGACGCATCATTGGCTATGGGGCCAAGTACCTTTCACCGGTCAATCTGGTGGAGATGGCCCCCATCGTGCCCGAGCTGGTGCAGGATGAGGCCACCGTCGACAACATTGCTACCGAAGCCGTGGCCCTGCTACAGGATGCCAGCCGTCGGGAAGCTATGCTGGCCGGGTACCAGCGTATGCGACAGTCGTTAGGGGGGGCAGGGGCGTGCGATCGCGCCGCTCAGGAGATTTTAGACTTGCTAGAACAGGGCCGCCCAGCAGCGGAGTGATCCAGGTAACTAGCACGTCCAAACCTGAATCGCTACGCCAAAAGGCAGAGTCGGTGCTCAATCTTCGGCAAGATGAGTCCGTAATAAATTGAAATGCTCTAAACTGGTCACGGCACATTTGACTTTGACATCGCCTGGGTCACTTTGCTTAAGTACCCCGCACATTCCCACGGGCAAAACCGTCAGTCCCCAATAGGCCCGCGTTAGGAGGAAACCTGTGAACATTACCGATCTGTTTGTCCAGGGTGGCCCGGCCATGTGGCCGCTGCTATTTTTGTCTGTCCTGGCAGTGGGCACCATCATTGAGCGCATCTGGTTCTGGTCCCGTATTTTGACCCGCGAACGTGAGGTCTCAGGCCGGGTGCTAGAAGCGGCCCGCCGAGAGTGGTCTGCCGCAACCGCCATTTCTCAACGGGCAGGGCGGTTGCCCATGGGCCGATTCCTCTTCTCGGCGCTGAAGCTGCACGACCCCGACCCCGAGGTCTTCCGACTGGCGCTTGAAACCGCCGCCAACGAAGAGCTGGCCGCGATGCGGCGCGGCGACAAGGTACTCGAGGCGGTGATTGCCCTATCTCCCATGCTGGGTCTGCTGGGTACGGTACTGGGTCTGATCGGGGCACTGGGCTCCATTGACTTTACCGATTTAGCAGTGGGCGAAGCGGCTTCGGATACCGCCTTTGGCATTGGTCAATCGCTGATTAGTACCGCCTTTGGTCTGGTGGTCGCTATCCTCAGCTTGGCTTTTTACCGCCTGTTTCAGGGCTTTGTGTTTGGTCAGGCCAAGGTCTTTCGCCAGGCAGGCAGTGAGCTAGAGCTGCTCTACCGGCAAGCCTGGGCCATCAGCAGCGGCCAACCGAGCACGCTGGGCAGCAGCGTACAGCTTCGCCCTGAAGTTAAACCCGATTTTCTCCCACAGAACACTCCCGATAAAAAGACCTCAGACAGTCGGTCAACCAACGGCACCCCCGACAGCACTGAACCCGATGCGCGGCCGCCCCGCGAAGTCAACGAATTTTAGGAGCCGGTGATGAAGCTTGACCTGGACAATCCCAACGAAGAGGTACGGATCGAGATCATCCCGCTGGTGGATGTGATTTTCTGCATTCTCACCTTCTTCATTTTGGCGGCGGTGAGCCTCACCCGACAGCAGGCGATCAACCTTGACTTGCCCGGTGCCGACACCAGCGCCCCGCTTCCGGCCCAGACAGACGAGCGCGAACGCATTTACGTCAGCATTGATGCGACGGGGACCACCTACATTGACCAAAGTCCGGTACCGCTCAACGTGGTGGAAGATGTGCTGCGCCAGCATCGACAGATTTACCCCAACGGCCTGATTGTGCTGTATGCCGCCCGCGATGCCCGCTATGAGGACGTGGTTGAAGTTTTAGACCTGCTGCGTGAGGTGGGGGGCGATCGGGTTGCCCTAGCTACCCTGCCTAAGGCTGATGTGAATGTAGAAGACGGCATTCCGGGGCTCGACCCGCTGAATCCTAGCGATCCGCTGAGCCCGTCACTGGATCCGCTCCAGCCGCTACCCGGCAGCACCGACCCGCTGAATCCCGGCTTCACCCCAGGGACACAGCCCGGCACAAATGGCCTGCCAACCCTGCCTGGCTCCACCACTCCTGGCTTACGCGATACGACACCAGGACTGCCTGGCACCACCACAACGCCCGGAACTACCACGCCCGAGACCCCCGATACAGCCGGGGACGACTAAATGTCGGTGGCGGGGCAGCCCTCCTCAGAAACGCCACGGGCCTTCCGCGGGGCGTTCTTGGACTTTGTCGCAGACCCGTTTCATCAGCCGACAGCAGACTGCGTTCGCTACGTTGCCGATGGTCTACTGGTGGTAGAGCAGGGCAAAATTGTTGCCTTTGGCCCCCACGCTGCGTTGCAAGATCTGTACAGCGGCGTGCCGGTGACGGACTACACTCAGCGGCTTATCCTGCCGGGGTTTATCGATACCCACATTCACTATCCCCAAACGGAGATGATTGCGGCCTATGGGGAGCAGCTGCTGACCTGGCTAGAGCAGTACACCTTTCCGGTTGAGAGCAAGTTTTCAGACAAGGGCTATGCTCAGCGAATCGCCAATATTTTCCTCGACGAGCTGCTGCGCAACGGCACCACAACGGCCCTGGTATTCGCCACGGTGCACCCTGAGTCGGTGGATGCTTTTTTTGAAGCCGCAGAGCAGCGTAATCTGTGCATGATTGCAGGCAAGGTGTTGATGGACCGCAATGCCCCGGAATCGGTACGCGATACACCAGAGAGTGCCTATAGCCAAAGCAAAGCTCTGATTGAAAAGTGGCACGGACGGGGCCGTCTCCGCTACGCCATTACCCCTCGGTTTGCGCCAACTTCCAGCCCAGAGCAGCTGGCCTATGCAGGGCAGCTGCTGAGAGAGTTTCCAGAGGTGTATCTGCACACGCACCTGTCTGAGACCGAGGCGGAAGTAGCCTGGGTCAAGGATCTGTTCCCGGACTGTGCGGGCTATTTGGACGTGTATGACCAGGCGGGGCTGGTGACAGAGCGATCGGTTTTTGCCCACGGGGTGCAGCTGACAGCTGGGGAGTTTGAGCGGTTGGCAGCGGGGGGAAGCGCTATTGCCCACTGCCCCACGTCGAATCTCTTTCTCGGTAGTGGCCTGTTCAATCTCAAGAAGGCAAAAGACCACCACATTCCCGTTGGCATTGCTACCGATGTGGGCGGCGGTACCAGTTTCTCTCTGCTGCAAACGCTGAATGCTGCCTACAAAGTTGCTCAGCTCCGACAGAACAATCTGTCGTCCTTTCAGGCGCTGTTTTTGGCGACGCTGGGCGGGGCTCAGGCGCTGAGTTTGGCGGATCGGTTGGGTAACTTTGACGCTGGCAAAGACGCAGACTTTATTGTTCTCAATCGGCAGCCGACGCCGCTGCTGCAGCTGAGGAATAGCGATTATGTGCCAACTAACTTGCAGGAACTGGCCGACCAGACCTTTGTGCTGATGATGTTGGGAGATGACCGGACCGTTGCCGCCACCTATATTTTGGGCGATTGTGCCTGGAAGTGTAGCTAGCGCCATATAGGTCAGGACACCGAGTGCAGTTGTCCTGCTTGGCACAAAACCTTATGGCTCCATGCCAACAGCCCTAGCGGCTCTCAGGCCACCAGCTGCCGCAGCACGTAGTGCAAAATGCCACCGTTGCGGTAGTACTCCACCTCATCCAACGTATCAATCCGGCACAGCAGCGGCGTTTCTGCCGTGCGGCCATCGGGATAGTGAATCGTGAGCGTTAGTTCCATGCCTGGCTGGATGCCATTTTCCAGACCGGTGATGTCAAAGGTCTCGGTACCGTCCAGGTTCAGCGTCTTGCGGTCTACGCCATCAGGAAACTGAAGCGGCAGTACGCCCATGCCCACTAGGTTTGATCGGTGGATGCGCTCGTAGCTTTCGGTAATGACGGCTTGGACGCCCAGCAGCCGCACGCCCTTCGCTGCCCAGTCGCGAGACGAGCCTGTGCCATACTCTTTCCCGGCGATCACGATCAATGGTGTGCCTTCGGTTTGGTACTGTATAGCCGCATCGTAGATGGACATTTGCTCTCCGTCGGGCATGTGCTTAGTGACGCCACCCGAGGTGCCGGGAGCCATTTCGTTCTTGAGGCGAATGTTGCCAAAGGTGCCGCGCATCATCACTTCGTGGTTGCCCCGACGAGAGCCAAAGGAGTTGAAGTCGATGGGAACAACTTTGTTGTCCTTGAGGTAATCGCCAGCGGGGCTGTCGGCCTTGATAGCCCCAGCAGGAGAGATGTGGTCTGTAGTGATGCTGTCGCCCAGCAGGGCCAGGGGACGAGCCCCGGTAATGTTTTGGAATGCGCCGCCGTTAACGCTAGCGCCCATGCTGTCAAAGAAGGGCGGGTTCTGGACGTAGGTGCTGTCCGAGTTCCAGCCGTAGGTCTCGGTTTCTTCGGCCTCGATCTGTTTCCAGGCGTCGTTGCCGGTAAAGACGTTGCTGTAGCGGCTGCGGAACATTTCGGGGGTTAACGCCTCGCCCAACAGGTCACGAATCTCTTGGGTAGAGGGCCAAATGTCTTTGAGGTAGACGGGGTTACCCTCGGCGTCAGTACCCAGCGGATCTGTTTTTAGGTCAATGGCGAGATTACCCGCAATGGCATAGGCCACCACCAGCGGCGGTGAGGCCAAATAGTTTGCCTTTGTGTGAGGACTGACGCGTCCTTCAAAGTTGCGGTTACCGGACAGCACTGCGCCCAGGACCAAATCGTTTTCTTCTACTGCTTTGACAATGGGGTCCGGCAGAGGGCCAGAGTTACCGATGCAGGTGGTGCAGCCGTAGCCCACCAGGTTGAAGCCCAGCGCGTCCAGGTCGTCCTGCAGTCCGGCTTTTTCCAGGTAGTCCGACACGACTTGGCTGCCGGGGGCGAGGGAAGTTTTTACCCAAGGCTTGACGGCCAGTCCCTTCTCGCGGGCTTTGCGGGCGACCAAACCGGCTCCGATCATAACCGAGGGGTTGGAGGTATTGGTGCAGCTGGTGATGGCGGCAATTGCGATCGCACCATCCTCGAGCTCGTACCCGGCATCTGTCGACACCGTCCGCTTCTGCTCAAACGGCAGACCGCTAAAGGTAGGAAAGTCTGACGCTTTAAACTGCTTTGCTAGCCCAGACAGCAGCACCCGGTCTTGGGGCCGCTTGGGACCGGCCAGGGACGGCTCCACCGTGCTCAGGTTCAGGCTGAGCGTGTCGGTGAAGGTGGGCTCCTGACTGTCGTCGCGCCACAGCCCTTGGGCCTTAGCATAGGCTTCTACCAGTGCCACCCGCTCCTCATCGCGACCGGAGAAGCGCAGGTAGTTGATGGTTTCGCCGTCAATGGGGAAGAAGCCGCAGGTGGCCCCGTATTCGGGGGCCATGTTGCTGATGGTGGCGCGGTCGGCCAGGGTCAGCCGATCTAGCCCATCGCCGTAAAATTCGACGAACTTGCCGACCACACCCTTCTGGCGCAGCATTTCTACCACCGTCAGTACTAGATCTGTGGCGGTTGCGCCTTCGGGGAGCTTGCCGGTGAGTTTAAACCCCACCACCTCAGGAATCAGCATGGAAATTGGCTGACCCAGCATGGCGGCTTCGGCCTCAATGCCGCCGACGCCCCAGCCCAACACAGACAGGCCGTTAATCATGGTGGTGTGGCTGTCGGTGCCTACCAGCGTGTCGGGGTAGGCGACCGTCTCGCCGTTGTCTTCGCGGGTCCAGACGGTTTGGGCCAGATACTCTAGATTGACCTGGTGGCAGATGCCGGTACCGGGGGGCACCACGCGGAAGTTGTCAAAGGCCTGCTGGCCCCAGCGCAAAAAGGCGTAGCGTTCGTTATTGCGCTGAAACTCACGGGTGACATTGGTGCCAAAGGCATCCTGGCTGCCATAGTCGTCCACCATCACCGAGTGATCAATGACCAAGTCGACGGGAGACAGGGGGTTGATCTTGTCTGGGTCTCCGCCGAGGGAGACCATGGCGTCGCGCATGGCGGCTAGGTCGACTACGGCGGGCACGCCGGTAAAGTCCTGCATGAGTACGCGGGCAGGGCGGTAGGCGATTTCGCGATCTGAGGTTTGGGTCTTGAGCCAGTCTGCGACGGCTTGGGCGTCTTCGGCCTTGACGGTGCGCCCATCTTCGTGGCGCAGCATGTTCTCTAGCAGCACCTTCAAGCTGTAGGGCAGACGGCTGACATCGCCCAGGGTTTGGGCTGCTTCGGGCAGGCTGTAATACGTATAGGTTTTGCCGTTGACGTCTAGTGTTTTCTTGGAATTAAAACTATTAGTCACAGCCGCCTCAAACGTATAGATAACAGGAGTTTGCCGAAGTAGATAAAACGCTCCGGCGCTACGATTGTAGAGCAAAAAACGCTGGGATTACAGGCTCCCTGGCTACCTCAGTGAAAAAACTGCTCCAAGGTACCGGGGCCATTGCTTCTGCCAATAAAAAGCTGGCATGGCAAGGGCCATACCAGCGCTGTGGACAAAATCGAGAGAAGCAAGAAGCGAAGCCGCTTCTCCGGATGCTTAAACCCTACTTAAGCCGCCTGCTGATGGATGGCGAAGTGCTGCGTGGGGGCCGGGAAGTTGGCCTGACCAAAGGCATCGCTGATGGCCTTGTTGGTATCGAAATAGACCTGCCAGTAGTCTTTGTTATTGCAGAACGGACGGACGGAAAGGACGGGACCCATGGGGTTGAATTCTAGAATGTCGATTTCGGGCGCGGGGCTAGTGGCGACGTTGGGAATCTGAGCCAGCCGCTGACGCAGCAGTGCGATCGCGCTATCGGGTTTCACCGTGTTGTCTAGCTGAGCCAACAGGTCTACTCGGCGGAAGTCGTTAGTCGAAAAGTTCTGGATGGTATCAGAAAAAATCGTATTGTTGCCGATGATAGTTAGGACGTTGTCCAGCGTGTTGATTTTGGTAACGAATAGGCCAATTTCCTCGACGGTGCCGGTGACGCCGCCAGCGGTGATAAAGTCGCCCACCACAAACGGCTTGAGGATGACCAAAAAAGCACCGGCTGCAAAATGAGCCAGTAGCCCACTCCAGGCCGCGCCGATGGCAATGCCCGCTGCCGCCAATAGGGCGGCGAACGACGTGGTTTCAATGCCAAAAAAGCCCAGTAGGGCAACGACCAGCACAACGTTGAGCAGTACCCCAACCGTAGACTTTAGATAGACCAGCAGGGTGGGCTCAACGTTGGTTCGCTTCATGCTGTTGGTCAACAGCTTTATGGCCAGGTTGATCAGCCAGCGGCCGACAATCCAAAAGATAATGGCACCGATAATCTTGAGGCCCAAGGCCACTAGAATGTCGACGGCATTACCCGCAATCAGCGTAAAATCCATAACGCACTCCGTATGAAGAGGTAAGTGTTTGATTCAGACAGAATCGTGAGTACCTCTTATTTACCGGACGGCATCTGTCAGTTGAAAAGGAAGCTTTCGCCGTGAAAATAGCCAAAGATAAGGGCTTACGGCAGCTCGCTAGGGAATATCTAGATTCCCAAAGAATAAAGATTGTCGATGCCGTTTGTAACACTCTGGCGGGAACCGTTCAGCGACTGTTTGGGTGGCGGGTTTTGCCCCTACTGGTGGTTGCCCCCCTGCTGATCGCTTTGCAAAGCTGCCAGCCCGCCAAAACCTTTGATGGCGTTGAGCTAACCCTATGGCAAGGCATTGGCCCGCCTGAAAACCGGCAGGTTTTCCAGTCATTGGTAGAACGGTTTAACGAGAGGCACCCCGGCATTCGGGTGAACTCGCTATACGTGGGCCAGCCCGACCAGCAAATTCCGAAAATTTTGACAGCGGTGGTGGGAGACGTGGCCCCCGACCTGCTCTGGTATTTGCCTCCGCTGACGGGGCAGCTAGTGGAGCTAGAAGCGCTACAGCCCTTGGACGAGTGGTGGCAGCAGACGCCCTACGCCCAGGATCTTGATCCGGCGCTGCTGGGGACCATGCAGCTGGAGGGGCATCTGTGGTCGGTCCCGTTTGCGACGAACAATGCGGCAATTTTTTATCGACCCAGCTTATTTAAGGCGGCGGGTATCGAGGCTCTGCCCCAAACCTGGGACGAGCTGCGGGAAGTGTCTCGACGACTGACCCAGGATACTAATGCCGATGGTCGGGTAGACCAGCACGGGCTGCTACTGTCCTTTGGGAAGGGGGAATGGACGGTGTTTTGCTGGTTGCCCTTTGTGTATAGTGCCGGAGGAGACCTGGTTCGAAACGGGCAGCCGGATTTGGTGAATGCGGGTGCGATCGCGGCCCTAACCTATGCCCAATCTCTCCTGCCCTACGCTCAGCTGTCGTCCCCTGAGCAGGGCTACGACATCACCCCATTTCTGTCGGGGCAGGTCGCGATGCAAATCACCGGACCCTGGGTGCTGCCCACGCTAACAGCTGAAGGGGTGGACTACGGCATTTTGCCGTTTCCGGTGGCTGTGGAGAACGGTGAAAACCATGCTGCTGCAGTCCTGGGCGGTGAAAACTTTTTCT
>CAWUKV010000002.1:0-79481 GCA_963923025.1 uncultured bacterium | reverse complement strand
CAACCACTATGTCCCTCACTCAAACCTATCTGTCATCGGTTCCTGGCCAGCCCCTGCACGGGTTAGAAAAAGCCGATCAGCTCTGGCACCGCTACCGCCACGGCAACATTCCCGTCCCCGATGTCATTCACACCGACACCCAGCCTGGCCCAACACCCGAGTATGACGTGGTGATCTGCGGGGGCACGTTGGGGATTTTGTTGGGGGCTGCCTTGGTGCAGCGTGGGTGGCGGGTGGCAGTGCTCGAACGCGGCAAACTGAGGGGGCGCGATCAGGAGTGGAATATCTCTCGGCGAGAGCTAGAGACCTTCGTAAGCATGAGGCTGCTAACCACAGAAGAATTGGACAGCGCGATCGCAACCACCTACAACCCCGCTCGAGTCAGCTTTCAGGGCGGAGAAGACCTCTGGGTCAAGGATGTGCTCAACATCGGCGTTGACCCTGTTGTTCTGCTCGAAACGCTTAAACAGCGTTTTCTAGCCGCAGGTGGAGAACTGCTAGAGCACACGCCCTTTAGTCACGCCATGGTTCAGCCAAACGGCGTAGCCGTGCAGGCCGGATCGCGCACGTTAACAACAAGGCTCCTAATCGACGCGATGGGCCATTTCTCCCCCATTGCCCAACAGGCTCGACAGGGGCAGGCACCCGATGCCGTCTGTCTAGTCGTCGGTACCTGTGCGACGGGATATACCGCGAACGACACGGGCGATCTGATTGTTTCTTTTACCCCCATCCAGCGACAGTGCCAGTACTTTTGGGAGGCTTTTCCGGCCCGTGATGGCCGCACCACCTATCTGTTCACCTACCTTGACGCCCACCCTAGTCGCCCAAGTCTGACGACGCTGTTTGACGACTATTTTGAGCTGTTACCGGCCTACCAATCCGTTGCCCTCGAGCAGCTCGACATCAAACGAGCCCTCTTTGGCTTTTTCCCGGCCTACCGCAACAGCCCGCTTCGCTATTCCTGGTCGCGAATTTTAGCGGTGGGTGACAGCAGCGGTCATCAGTCTCCCCTTAGCTTTGGTGGCTTTGGCGCGATGATTCGCCACCTTCCGCGACTGACCCAGGGTATCCACGAAGCGCTCACCACCGAGCAGCTGTCCGCCCGGGCACTAGGCTGGATTCACCCCTATCAGCCCAACTTGGCCGTAACCTGGCTGTTTCAAAAGGCCATGAGTGTTGGCGTTAACCAGTCTTTGCCCCCCAACCGAATTAACCAGCTACTCTCAACCATCTTTAGCGACATGGCGGCCCTAGGTGATGGCGTATTGCGACCCTTCTTGCAGGATGTCGTTCAGTTTACTCCCCTGGCCCAGACCTTACTGCGAACCTCGGTTGTCCATCCAACCCTTGTCGCTAGAATTGTCCCCCAGGTTGGGTTTCCCGCCCTACTCAGATGGAGCGCCCATTATGGAGGCTTAGCGACCTATCAGCTTTTACAAAGCTTCACCCAGTCACCCACTGAAGACAAGGAGCCAGCCTTCTACTGGCACCGCTGGCAAGACGCCCTGCATTACGGCAGTGGACAAGACTTTGAGGCAGAGCCCTGAGAGAGTGGCGGCCCGATAAGGTACTAGCCGAACCCCCTTAACCTTTTCCCCTCACCCCAAATTCCATCGGGACAAGACCTACCCGCACATCCCTATACCCGGCAACCTTCCCACCACACGGTAAAATACGCCTGTTGTTGACCGTTCTGCCCCCGTAACGCTATGGATGTCATCCCCGCAATTGATTTACTCAATGGCCAGTGTGTGCGGCTGTATCAGGGGGATTACGACCAGTCAGAAGTGTTCCATACCGACCCTGTTGCTATGGCTCAGCAGTGGGTAGACGCGGGTGCCAGCCGCCTTCACCTGGTCGATTTGGACGGGGCAAAGGAAGGAACACCACAAAACTGGGATGCCATTCGCGCGATCGCAGCAGCCGTAGATGTCCCCATTCAGGTGGGGGGTGGACTGCGCGATCGCAGTCGGGTTGAGGGGCTGTTTGACCTCGGCGTACAGTTTGCCATTTTGGGCACTGCCGCGGTAGAGACCCCAGAATTAGTAAGCGAACTCAGTCTGGCTTTCCCAGGGCAAATTATCGTCGGTATTGACGCCCGCAATGGCAAAGTTGCCACCCGTGGTTGGTTAGAGACCTCATCCGTTGATGCGACTGAACTCGCTCAACAGATGAGCCAGCGCGGTGCGGCAGCGATTATCTACACCGACATTCATCGAGATGGCACGCTTCAAGGCCCCAACATGGCAGCGTTGAAAGACTTGGCTAACCACATCGAGATTCCTGTCATCGCATCGGGAGGAATCAGCTCGGTTCGAGATTTGCTGGGTCTGCTAGGTCTAGTCCCATCCGGGGTAACAGGTGCCATTGTTGGGAAAGCGTTATACACCGAAGCAATATCTCTTCAGGAGGCAATTAGGGCCGTTGGTCCTGGCCGGTGGCAAGATGTTCCACCGGCAGGCGGGCCTCAGCTTTGCTAAACCGCGTCCAAGTTGAAACCTGTAGCTTTCCCCACCGGAAAAATTCTAGTTCTGGACGTGGCCAAGGTTTAGTAGGCCACGTCAGTGAGCGATAACAATTGGGCATAACTCATTTTGTCGCAGCAGCCATTACCAGAAGGTGCCCCATTACCAGGAGGTATCGCTACTCTAAAGCGACAATTCGATAACAGATCCCAATTACGCAGGAATGACACAGGTCATCCTGACTCACCTCAGGCATCCTGAGAACAGCAACAACTTTCGAATGCATGCTATATCTTGAATAGGATGGCTAAAATGGCACTCATATTCCTATTGATGTGTTCCTATTGATGTGGCCCCATTGATATGGCCCTATCAACGGAACATTCACGCTCAAGCTAGCAGTTTAGACTCTAGCTGCTCAGATTCTAGCTGCTCAGACTCTAACTGCTTAGACTCAGGCAACAGCTAGGGTGCGTCGTCTCATCAATAGACTATCTCGGCAACTAGCATAGCCCCCAAATAGCTTACGCCTCTATTGCAAACGTGTACCCGTTATAAGGATGCCAAGTTGCACCAGACCGTCGGTCTACCGATCTATCTATTGCATCTATTACCACGATTTACAGACTTTAATTCCTTGTTGGATGATCCTACTCATCGCAGGCATCAAACCCTTAAGCACAATCAATAAAAACAGTCTTGACGACAAGAAACTGAACAAACAACGCAAACCACAAACCGTCACGAGGTTCCGTAACAATGAGCGCTTCAATTCTTCCGCAACTCCAGACCGCGATCGCTGAGCTAGCCAGTCAAGAAAATAGCCTGGTCGATCAGCTTGCCGTTATCCAAGAACAGCGTCAAGGACTACAGACCGTCATCCAAATGTTTGACACCCCTGCCAGCAGCAATGGGTCAGTCGCTGCTGTACCGGCTGACGCCGCCGAGACTGTAGTAGCCTCCAGTCCACCGGCTGATACACCAGCGGCCGATGCAGCACCCACCGAGACACCGGCTGCTGCACCCAAGGCTAAACGAGGTCGGAAACCAAAGTCTAAGACAGCTGCGACGCCATCTCAGAAGACCGTTGCGGCCGCACCCAAGACAACCCAAAAGACAACTCGCAAAACGCGCAGTGGGCGATCGCCCAACTGGTCACGCTATATCCAAGAGCCCTTCAAAAAGACTCCGCTACCGGACCTTGTCGCCAACATTGTGAAGTCTCAGCCGGACCAGGCCTTCAAAATCGCCGATGTCATGGAAGCAATCTTCAAAAGCGACATTCCAAAAACCACCTTCCTGAAAGCACGCAATCGCGTTTCCAACATCCTCTCTGCCGGGGCACGCAATAAAGAATGGCATCGTGGTCGAGGTGGCCGCTATAGCCTATCGGAGCAGGCTGTCGCCAGCTAGCAACAGCTGCTACAAGGGCCAGACCAGCGTGCAAACCACTCAATGATGCCCAGTCATTTCAGGGCCATTGTGCTCTCTGTCAAGCAGGATCGCTCGACTCGGTGTCCTGACCTATGTGGCGCTAGCTATGAATGGCCCTAGCGATGAGCTCCCGTAGGCTGGTATAGACACAACTCAGTCAGTTAGCGGGTCAATATCCATAAATCAACGGATACATTAGTCAAATTAACTGAATAGGATAGCCATAGGATTTCAGCAGTTTGGCCGACTAGCTAAGCGATCTGAGGTTGAATGCCGTGTTTTGCGTTTCAGCGCTCACGTTTAAGCGCACATGCCAGCCGCCTATGACTGATATATCGGTTGCTATCCGAACGTTTAACGGTGCCCAGCGCTTGCCGCAGGTTCTGACAGCTTTGCAGCGTCAGATTAGGATTGACTCGCTCTGCTGGGAAGTCATTGTCGTTGACAATAACAGTACCGACAGCACGGCCAAACTGATCCGGCATTACCAAGCCACCTGGCAGATCTGCCCACTACGCTATGTGCTAGAGACTCGCCAGGGCGCGTCCTATGCCCGACAGCGCGCTATTTCAGAAGCCAAAGGCGGTTGGATTGCGTTTCTAGATGACGATAACGTCCCAGATGAGAATTGGGTCAGCGCTGCCTATCAATTTGCCCAAGCCCATCCTCGGGCTGCCGCTTTTGGCGGACAAATCCATCCCCAATACGAAAGCCCACCCCCCCAGCACTTTGAACGGGTGGCCTCATTCATTCCAGTCATTGAAAGGGAGGCTCCCCTCTGCTTTACTCGGGGCTGGTGTGCCTTGACGAACAGGATGCCCCCCGGTGCGGGGTTGGTTGTTCATCGCCAGGCTTGGCAGCAGCACGTCCCTAGCGAACTCGCGCTCAAAGGGCCCGTGGGAGACTCGCTGGCGCTCAAAGGTGAAGACGTCGAGGCCCTGCTGTACCTAAAAAAGGCCGGTTGGGAGATCTGGTTTACCCCAGATATGCACATCAGCCACGACATTCCCAAACGTCGGTTCGAGCGAGAATACTTGCTGCGGTTCTTCCAAGGCGTTGGCCTTAGTAAGTACACTACGCGTATGGTGCCCTACGCACTGTGGCAGCGTCCAGTGATGGTCGGGGTTTACTGGCTCAGCGATCTCCATAAGGTCTTGAGCCACCTGATAAAATATCGCCACGTCTTGGGCTCTGACGTGGTAGCCGCTGCCGAGCTACAGCTGTTTATCAGCAGCTTGTGGAGTCCGTTCTACACCTGGCGACAGCAGTTACTATCTCGCTGGTGATGGGTCCGGTAGCCGAGACTGAACCCGCTACCGTAGGATTGCTTGGCCCCACCCTGTTACGTCCAGTAGTGATGTCTCCTGCTAACGCTGCACCATCAGCCCCCGTCTCGTCTAGGGAACAGCCGCACCAAGCTACCCCACCCCTAGCGTCAAGAACTTCAATGCCAGGACCTGTCCCTAGCAACTCAACGAATGCAATATGACCTAGCGAATGAAACCGTCAGGAGGAATGGCACAACCGTCCTAATTTATCGAGATCAGCTGCTTCCCTATTCAGAAACCTTTATTCCAGCCCAGGCTGAGCAGCTACGGCGCTACTCAGCACGTTACGTCGGCACAACAGCTCAGCCGGGATACTCCCTACCCGCACACCGTCAAACCCTTTTAGGACCACTAGTCCGCCCCAGCGGAGCGTGGAAGATGGCCTACAAGCTGTTTGGCCTCTGTGCCCCAAGTTGGCTGCGGGCCCTAAGCGCGCATCATCCCCAGCTGCTTCACGCTCACTTTGGCGGAGATGGCGGTTTTGCCATTCCCTTGGCTCGGCAGCTGCAAGTTCCCCTAATCGTGACCTTCCACGGATACGATGCCACCTGGCAACAGCCCAGCGTTTCGCCCTTACAGCAGGCCAACGACTTTATCTATCACCGGGGCCGCTTCTTCAGAACGCTAATGCTTCAAAAACGCGCTGCCGTTTTTGCCAAAGCAGATCGCGTCATCGCCGTCTCAAACTTTATTTACCGACAGCTGATCGATCGCGGCTGCCCAGCAGAAAAAATTATCGTTCACTACATTGGCATCGACCCCCAGCAGTTCCAGCCCGACCCGACCGTCCAGCGACAGCCAGTCGTCCTATTTGTCGGACGACTGGTCGAAAAAAAGGGCTGTGAGTACCTGATTCGGGCAATGGCATCGGTACAGCAACACCACCCTCAAGCCCAGCTCGTTATTATTGGCGACGGGCCATTGCGATCGCACCTAGAAGTTCAAGCTCAGCAGCTGGCCCACGTTCAATTCCTGGGGGCACAGCCGCCAGCAACCGTGCGCCATTGGATGAACCGAGCCCACTGCCTAGCAGGCCCCAGCATTACAGCAGATTCAGGGGATGCGGAAGGGCTCGGCATGGTTTTTGCCGAGGCTCAGGCCATGCAGTTGCCCGTTGTTGCCTTTGCCAGCGGTGGCATTCCAGAGGTGGTACAGCATAGCCAAACAGGCTTACTAGCGCCCGAAAAGGATCTAACCGGTCTAACTCGTCACTTATTGAACCTATTTGAAGATCCCGGTCTGCACCACCGCTTAGCCCAAGCCGGGCCGCTCCACATCGCTAAAAAGTTTGACATTCGTCAGAACACCCGCATTCTAGAACAGCACTACGACACAGTCATTCAGCAGTTCCGCGCCAACTGAAGCGCTGCCAAATTCAGGCATTAGGTTTTACTAGATAAAGCCATAGGGCCGATGCAGGAAGGGGTTAGTCCAACGCAGCCTTGAGCGACTGGCAAAAGTCTCCCACTGCAGCCAGCCCCGCCTCGGGCGGGTCAGTTGCTAACCGCTTAACAAACGCGCTACCGACAATCACCGCATCGGCTCCCCAACCCTTAAGCTGCTGCGCCTGATCGGGACCCGATACGCCAAAGCCGACACCAATGGGCTTGTCCGTCACCGAGCGCAGCTCATCCAGCAGCGTCTGTACCCGATCTTGAATGGTCTGTCGCACCCCGGTTACCCCGGTCACGCTCACCAGGTAGATAAACCCTTGACCGCACTCGGCAATTTCTCGAATGCGTGCTTTCGGGGATGTTGGAGCAACCAAAAGGGTCACTTCTACCCCCACCTCGCTAGCCAGCGACAGCAGACGCGACATTTCTTCTAGGGGCAGGTCTGGCACCACCAGCCCTCGAACACCAGCGGCGTAAATGTCTTGGAGAAAAGTCTCAATGCCCCGGTTCAAGATTGGGTTGTAGTAGGTAAATAGAATAATCGGAGCCGTCAGTTCAGGACTCACCTGCTGCACTACCGCTAGCACGTCGTCCAAACTGACCTGGCGCTGGAGGGCACGGGTTGCCGCTGCTTGGATGACCGGGCCGTCGGCCAGCGGGTCAGAGTAGGGCACCCCCAACTCAATCAGGTCGGCGCCCGACTGGTCCAGCAGCTTGAGTGCCCGAGCGGTGGTTTCCAAGTCGGGATCACCAGCTGTAATAAACGGAATCAAGGCACACTGGTTGCGATCGCGCAGTGCCTGGAACTGCTCAGAAACCGATTTCATTACCGTCTAAACCCTCGTCTTTAACCGCTTGTGGGCCATGCCCAGGCCATCATATCGGCTTAGGGTAACGGGTGGCCAATCTTGATAGGGGCACGGCTAACGGCAGTGTCTTACCACGCTAAATCTGGCTGAGCCAAGATAGACAAAACAGCTTTATGGGGTCGGTGCCTGGGAGGTCGTGGTTGGGGTATCGGCATCAGCCGTAGGGCTACTAGGCGCTGAATTTTCAGCTGCAATCTCGGCCTGGAGCTGCGCCAGCTCCTCGGGCGTCATCTCGTCCAAACGCTGCTGCAGCACGGCGTCCTCATAATCCTGAAGCTGCTGGTTGTAGGTCATCGACTGCGTTACCACTCGCCCCAGGTAAGTGGCCACCCATCCCAGTAGCCCCCCCAGAAAAATCACCTGACTCCAGATCCCCGCAGAAAGGGCGTCGAGGCCAGCACCCTGAAGGAGTAGGTAGAGGATACCACCAGCCGCAAAGGCCCCTAAACCCACACCGAGCACATCAATGCGCCGCATCGTCCCCTTTCCTCAAATCGTTGACCGCGATCGCACTTCTAAACTTCCCGACGCTGGGGCCGAAAGTTTAGAAATGGCGACAGCACCAGCATACCGGGGAAAAAGACAAACACCAGAGCATACACCAGCAATCGCTCAATGGAGCCCGCCACGTACCAGCGCTGATTGAGATACAGATACAGCAGCCCCGGCACCACCAGCAAATAGGTACCGGCCAACCCGACATAGAGTGCAGCGGTGATCAGGACAGTCGGACTAAGAGCGCTAAGGTCAAACGGCATAAGCTAAAGGCTTCAGTACGTACAGCCTTCATGATAACGTCCAACGCCGCCCCTACTAGGCATTCCCCCAAAAGACGTCCGCAAAAGTGTCACAAATCGACTCAATCAGTTGCATCATCGCCCCGTTTGATGCTGCAATGATTACCCAGTCAGTCCGACACAAGTGCCGGGCGACCTGGGGGCGTGGCGGAATGGTAGACGCTGCGGACTTAGAAAACTGAGCCTTGGTGGAGAAATCTGCCAAGTGAATGCTCTCAAACTCAGGGAAACCTAAGGCGACTGCCTCGGCGCAAACGCTACGGCAATCCTGAGCCAAGCCCGACCAAAGGCAAAAGGTCAAAGGCAGAAGGTAGAATACCCATTCGTCCTTCATCCTTCTGATTTCATCCTTTAATCGGGAAGGTGCAGAGGCCCGACGGGAGCTACCCTAACGTTAAGGCGAGGGTAAAGGGAGGGTCCAATTCTCAAGGCTGGCCTGCCAGCTACAGCGAAAGCTGTGGGAGGATGAAAATCCGCTGACCTTAAACGGTCGTGAGGGTTCAAGTCCCTCCGCCCCCATTTTTTTAATCTTTGCCACTCTGCTTAAGCCATACTGAGTAGTACTATTCCTGTGGTAAGCCACAATTTGCGACTCGCAATCGGCTCAGGCCTTATGCCGATTGCCATATTTTTTGTGCCTGTCCGCTCGAATACGGGATTGTACTGTTCGTAAACTCGCCCAGACTAGCGCTGGCTTCACCTTAGCTATACAGATCAAACCATTCCGCAGGTCGGCTTCACTAAATCTACTTGGACCCCCCGTAGACCTGCGGATATGATGGGAAGAAATAATACAGCCACAATTTCTGGCATTATCTCTGGCGCTGATCGGGAGACAGGTTAGACCTATCTACTGTTGGGCAACCTTCAAAGAGTTTGGCTATCCTAGCTCCAAATGTCAGCCCTAACACCGGTTTCGCCCTCCAGGAATACGGCCAATGCCCTTATGTGCCGATTCCTTGGATCCCCCTTTGTGCCAATCATCCGGCACCGCTGAGGTTCTACTCTAGTCAGCTCCTGCGGTAGCGTCTTCGATGTCCCCCCATCCCGCTTTACCCCAATTCGTTTCTGTTTATCGTACTTTTAGCGGCTTCAATGGTTGTTGATAGGGTCTCCGATAAGTTTCAGTCCACCTCTACTAAACGATATGGACGCGGTCGCCAAGACATTCAGCAGTCTCAGCGAACCATCTACAACTTTCTGCTGGAAATTGTTCGAAAGTGGCCACCCAAGGACGTTCTAGAGGAATTTAAAAGTCTGTTTCTGCACCACTCCGAGTCGGTCAGCTCCGAAACGGTACCGGCCCTCTACGCGATTGTGTTTTCCAACAACCAGGTGGAATTTCACAATACGCTAAAGCGATCCTGCTACATCCTGATCAACAACTGGGAGGTCGCCCGCGAGCACGAAGCGGTTCAGGAGCTAATTCGCCTCTTTGCCGATCCCATCATCCACAAACCAACGCTGTCGCCTACCCTCAAGCGGCTGCGGCAGTGGATTGCCAACTTTGTCTCCAGCAAAGATTTTGAAGATCTAGAGCTATTCGTTGCCAGTCGCTTTGCCTCACCCGAAGAGCATTGGGCTAATCGGTACACGTCCTATCTGCTCGTTCCCCAATATATTGACACCGCCAATCCCTTAGAGCAGCGCGAAGCAGCGCGAACGATGTCCAGACGACTGAAGGATAAGTTCAAGTTCGACCTGGCGATGTATACGGCCTACTCCCAAACCGCCCGTCCCGTCGGGCGTCATCGCCCCAACCCCACCGTCCTGGGTGACGGGACGCTGCGCCTGGTTAAGGCCATCGTGGCAAAGCGCGGCCAATTTAGCTACCGCAACCTGGCACGGATTTTCCAGGACCAGACCGAAGCCGTCACCTATCGGAGCTACAAGCGCAGCTTGATTGGCTATCTCATTTTCTCCGTCAGTGAACCCGAGACAGTCAAAACGCTGAAGCGCTCCCTAGCCGAAAAGCTAGATCGGCTCTACCGCAAACACGATAAACGCGTGGTCGATCGGTCGCTGGTGCTACGAACCAGCAATCGACTGATCGACTACCTGATGACAGAAGACCAAAAGCAGCCCTCCCAGCTGTTTACCATGCTGTTATCCAAAGGTAATCCGCTGACGATGGCAGTACTCCTGCTCAAGGTCGTCCTGATCTCCCACAACTCTCTACCCTACCTGGAAGCGCGGATTGCCGATCTCATTCGTTATTACGAGCAGTTCCCTCGCAACGAATGCCAGTGGATCATCAACTTCCTCGAAATCTACAGCGTCACCTTTGCGATCTACAGTGGCGATGTGGAATACAGCCTGGTCAAGATTCGTTCGCTTGACCACGGTATGGCTACAAGCGATGAGGTCGAACCAGTTAAATCACGCAACGGCAAAGCCCAGTCTCACCAGTCGGACTCCCTTGATGACTACCGAGTATTTTCTCAAATGCTCAAGGCCAGTCGGTCGGCCATCGCTGAGGGCGAGCTCTCTCCTGAGGCAGGCGAAGGCTCCATGGTCTAGCCAATGGCGCTAGTGTATCAGCCTATTACCGACCCGCTTCAGCAGCGACAAGTCCCGTACCTTTCAGGTAAATTGCTTGACCGCTTGGGCGATCGCCCCCTGATACACCTGCTTCCAGGCCACCGCCTGCTCGCGGGCGTAGCGGGCACAGTCTTCATACTCGGGATGTAGGTTCAAAATAGGGCCGCCCGGATAAGCCCGGGCAACCTTGATGTGGATGGGACCGTAGGGCGTATGAACCGGCTTACACTCGCGATGTAAAAACTGACGCTGCTGAACCGTTTGCCGTACCCCGAGCGTCGTTGTTTCGCTAAATAGCACTTGAGTACAGGCAGGGCCTTGGGCAGGCGGACAAATCACCGTGATTAGGACGCCGGGCCGGTTCTTTTTCATGCCGACCTGCTGAACAAACACATCCAGCGCCCCCGCTGCAAAGAGCTGCTCATATAAGTAGCCCACGGCCTGGGGAACCAGATCGTCCACCTGTGTCTGTAGCTCCACAATGTCTTCTGTGGCGGCCCCTGCCCCTACAGCGTTGTCAGAGGATAGGCTTTTTTGAGACAGACTGTCTTGTGGCGGCAGCGAACTGCCCTGAGCCGACGTATGCGAATGGTGGTGATCAGCCTGATGGTTAATTCGCTGCCCGTCCCCAGCGGAGCTAGCATGACCAATCCATAGCCTCAGCACATTGGCAATCGGCAGCTCGCGCCCGCCCGCCCCGTAGCCAACTGTCCCTAACGTCATCGGTGGGGGTGGCCCGAAGCGTGTACTTAGGGTTGTGGCGATCGCCGCTCCTGTCGGCGTCACCAGCTCTTTCTCAATCCCGTTGCTGTAGATCGGGGCTTGGGCCTGAGTCAACAGCCTTAATACCGCCGGGGCTGGCACCGGTAACCGTCCGTGAGCCGCCATCACGGTTCCCCCACCCACCGGCAACGCGCCACAGTATAGCTGTTCAATGCCCAGCTCATCTAAGCCAATACAAGTGCCAACAATATCGACAATGGCATCCGTTGCCCCGACCTCATGAAAGTGAACCTGTTCCGGAGGGATGCCATGGACAGCCGCTTCTGCCTCAGCCAAGCGTCGAAAGATGGCCAAGCTCCATGCCGTGGCACGCTCGCTTAACTGCGCCGACTGAATCAGAGACTCGATCTCGGGTAGGTGACGGCCATGATCGCCTGACCAATGATGGGACGAATGATGGGAGTGATGCTCGGTCAGTTTGACTTGAACCTGGGTCGCCACCTGGGACTGACGCTGCACGGTTTGGGCCACAAGCTGATACTCATTACCGAGCCCCAACTGCGCTAGACGCTCCGTCAGCACGGTCAGCGGTAGACCCGCATCGATAATTGCCCCCAGACACATATCACCGGCAATCCCAGTGGGACAGTCTAAGTATGCAATCTTGCCGGTCACCAGCTCAGTGGCAGTCCCAGTCGCTGGGTCAGTGGCTGGCCCCGTCGTCGGACCCGTCATTGGAAATGCTGCCTGTGCCATGAAAATCTACTCGTCGCTTCACTGTCCGTTATTGTTCAAAACCTGTTTCTGCATACAACCTTTATCAGAGACTTCTAAAAATAGACCGGATCGGGCAGTACTACCGCCGTAACAGGTAGATAGTGTGCAGACAACCCTCTCCACATCAGCAGCAACTCGATGGACTGTCCACTCAACTGTCACAAGTTGCTTTGGACACCACCCCATCCAGGGTAAAACCTCATTCACACGCTGCAATGCCCTATCTACCTATTCTTCAGGTTCATCTATGGCCACTCTACCGTTTGCCTCAGGCACTTGTGCCAATTGCTATGTGACAGTTGGTTTGGATAGTGACACAGCGACTCCAATGTTCCAGATTGAGAACTCCTAGATTAAAACTGTCAATCAAACGAGAGACCGGCCAACAGCTGACTAGCTTGCCTTAATGGCCCTCTCGGACTGGCGTGCACTACTAGGAGATCTACCCGTGAAAGCTCAATCTACTCTATCCATTTCGCAACCGTCTAGCCCTAATTCAACTGCAGCTCAACCCACCTCCAACGTTCTTTTACATCCCACAGCGGGAAATCGTCCCGCGGCTGACCCCCACCCCAGCTGCGAGCTACCGCTTTGTCCAGTTGACCAAAAACTGATTGGCTATATTCTTAATAAGCTCGAGCCTGCGGTTAACGGTAGTAAAAAAGTTATTCAAACAGTTGCCACCCGGCTCGCTATCGAAGTCACCCGAATTTGCCGTAAAAGCGATCGCATTCAGGCCAGCGGTGAAGTCAACGCCTGGCAGCTCTCCTTAGCAGAGAACCGGCTCAACAAATATATTGAATATTACACGCTTGGCTCTCGCAACGGTCGCACCGAACTGCACAGCCGCCTGAGTGCGATTGCCTATCGATACATTGCGCCAGCCCAGGCTCAGCTCGGCTTCCAGGCCCGCTGCAACCTGCTCGAAGACTTCCTGCAAGGCTTTTATATTGAAGTCCTTAAGGCCTTTCGACGGGAGAACCACGTCGAGCCCGACTACACGCCGCGCACCCGGCTAGAGCTGGCCGAGTACATGGCCTTTAGCGAACAGTACGCCAAGCGCCGTATTGCTCTACCCGGCTGCTACAACCAACAGTTGGTGGTTCTCCGGGCGCAGTCCTTTGCTCGCAAGCAGCCTGCTGAGACCTGTGTTGACATCGAAATGGCGGTAGACTCTCCCAAGGGAGAAGATGCTGAAGGCTATTCTCGTTCCCCGGCCCTGCAACAGATCCGGGAACAGATGGTCGCAGATGTCACGGACCCAGCGGAGGCTGTTCTTCGCGATCGCATCATCCGTGAGCTCGTGGACTACTTAGAAGAGCAAGGCCAGGAAGCCTGCATCGACTACCTGTCCCTGCGGTTAGAAGACATGGCCGCCTCTGAAATTGATGAGGTGCTAGGACTGACCCCTCGACAGCGGGATTATCTCCAACAGCGGTTTAAGTATCACGTTGAGAAGTTTGCCCAATTCCACAACTGGGAACTGGTTCACCAGTGGCTGGGCGCTGACCTCGACAAGAATCTGGGTCTCTCGGCTAGTCAGTGGACAGCCTTTGTCGAACAGCTCGACAGCGATCAGCAGCGGCTATTAGTGCTAAAACGTCAGCAAATGCAGGACCCTCAGCGGGCAACCCCCTCCGATACAGAGATTGCCCGTCAGCTCGGCTGGACGCCTAAGCGGGTCAAGCGTCGCTGGAGTCAGATTATTTCAATGGCTTGGAAAACTCGCAACGCCAGCCGCAATTTGGCCTAACGACCGGTTACGGCTCTCAGGCAACTTTATCTGTATTGCACGCTAAGCCCGCCGTCGTCGCGGGCTTTTTTTGTGTCGCAGGACTGCCATGAGCACGACACTGCAGCTCTATTACCAGTCCAGCCAGCGCGTCACAGCCGACTTGGCCGCTAATCAACAAGCTGATCAAGCTGATCAGCCGGTCGCCATAATTAAAGCGCAGCGTTACTCAACCGCTGCCACGGCCAGAACTGGAGTTTTCTCAGGGGAAAAGCCGTCAATTTTCAGGCTATACGCGGTTCGGAACTACAGGTTTCAGGCTGGACGCGATTTAACCTCCGCCATCAGGAGGTCGAAGCCAGAAAACTGGAGGCTTCTGACGACGACCTCCTGTCTTCTAGTAACGCTGATATGCCTATTAAGGATTGTGTTCGCCTACTGACAACCTTAAGCAAGCAGGAGGTCAAGCAGCCAGCCTATCCCGCTTCCGCCTCCGCTGCCGCCATGGCAACCTCTGGAGGCTCAAACTTGTAACCGACACCGCGAACCGTCTGAATTAGCGTTGGCTGAGTCGTATCAATCTCGATCTTCTTACGAATTTGACCGATATGGACGTCAACAACACGCTGGTCGCCAACATACTCATAGTCCCAAACTTTTTGAATCAGCTCGGTGCGTCGCCATACCCGACCTGGATGACTCGCCAAGAAATGGAGCAGGTCAAACTCTAGGGCCGTTAGCGGGACCAGCTCACTATCCAAGGTGACCTCTCGACGAATCGGATCGATGGCTAGCTTGTTGAAGGTAAGGCACTGCTGCTCAGCTGCGGTAACCGGACGTTGGCGTTTGAGGATAGCACCGACTCGCACCTCTAACTCTCCCAAGCTAAAGGGCTTGGTAATGTAGTCGTCTGCCCCCTGGTTAAAGCCGCGGATTTTGTCGGCTTCATCGGTACGACTCGTCAGCATCAGCACGAACACACCCGTGCGCGACTGCATTTCTTTACACAGGTCATAGCCGTTAGCATCGGGTAGGTTGACGTCTAACACCACCAAATCAGGATTGAATTGCTCAAAGATCGCCAATGCGCTTTTTCCATCTTCAGCAGATTCCATCTGATACGACTGCTTAGCTAAAAAGCGATGGATTAGGTTACGGATGGCAGGGTCGTCATCAACGACAAGAATCTTGGCAGAGGCCATAGTCATAATCGCACCGAGAAAATGTACGGGTCAGAAATGTACGGATCAAGGGGGTAATAAAATTAACTGGGTTCCAGGATGAGGTTTCCCTAGAAACGTCCTAGAGACTTAATTCATAAGATTTCGCTAGTTTCAGCGAAGATTTCATAATGCATCCACACCATATCAAATAATTCCGAGAACCGCCGTAGTGAAATACAGGGTTTTTTGGAATATGTTTGCTGACCTTTGCACCAGATTTCGCCAAGGTTAAGGGAAATTACGCACTAAACGACAGCACCGTACCGAGTCCTTACTCGTCCGCCCCACCTGGCGGATCATGACGCAGGATACCCGCAACTCGATCAGGCCGCGGCAAGATGCTCAGCTAACCCGATTGATAAACGCCATCTATAGCAGCCACCAGTGGCCTTAAAGCCTACGACTTATGGTTCTAGACCAGGCAGGATCGCCGTACTCAGGGTCTCAACCTATATGGCACTGGCTGTAAATTAGGACGCCGAGTACCGTTAGTCTGCGTGACATCCGAATGATGCCCCGAATGACGTCCAAGTGTCGTCGAGAATGGCACAATATTATATAGAGGGAGAAATAGAGTCAGACAAGGACGGGTAGCGCGTTCTGTGACATTCGCGTTCTGTGACATTTACGTCAACTCGTTTCGATTTCTGAGACGAACTGGTTAAAATCGGGTGCAGATAGGACAAGTAAGCGGACAGGTTGAGCCAGCAATGGCTACAACAGATGCAGACCACCCATGCCTTGTCGTTACCTTGAGTTTGCAAGAGGGTTTTGAATGAGCGATCAAAATTCATACGAAGCGCTGGGGTTATCGGACGCAGCCTCCTTTGAAGAGGTACAGTCTGCAAAACAGCGACTGATTGACGAGCAGGGCCAAGATCCGCAGCGCAAAGAGCAGATCGAGGCCGCTTATGACGCTATTCTGATGGACCGACTGCGGCGGCGACAGGAAGGCAAAATCAAGGTACCTGACCGGATTCGATTTGCCGAAAAGCAGGCTGAGTCTGCAGCAAAGGCAGAGGCAGAAGCGCGGCCCGCTCAGCCGCCAGAGTGGCTACGGGGATGGCTCGATACACCAACCCGTGACGACATCCTGTGGCCTTCTGTCATTTACCTGGGTCTGGCGGTACTGTGCTGGTTCACAGCCACCGATGGTACTGGCGCTTCTGTCGCGCTGGGCTTCGGGATCACCGTATGTATCTATTTTCTCAACCGTAAAGAGCATCGATTCTGGCGATCAATCTTGCTCTCAACAGGTGCATTGTTGGTTGGGCTGCTTCTGGGATTTGCTGTCCTTAGCTTGATTGGCCAGCAAGGCGGCAACATTGACGCGGCTCAGCAAAGCGCGATCGCGGCCATCGTCACCCTCGTCCTGTTTTGGTTTGTCAGCAGTTTTCTGCGGTAGCTCAAGCACAAGCTCAATTCTGCTCAATCACCCTGGCGCGCCACACCAGATAGAGCCCGCTGCCGCTGCTCCCGCTCGACGGCCTCAAACAGCGCCTGAAAATTACCCTCCCCAAAACCCTGGGCCAGCTGGAGCCGCCCTGCCTGCTGATAGCGCTGCCGCTCAATCAACTCCCAAAAAAACGTGGGCTGGTCAAACACCGGCTGCGTAAACGTTTGCAGCAACAGTGCCTGAGGTTGTGTCGTCGGCCAGTCGGCCAGGAGCTGGTGTTCCCGCACGGCACACCAGTCCATCGGCTGCGCCCCATACCCCGGACGACCGGCCAGCTGTTCGTAGTAGCATTGCGGCACCGATAGGCGCTCTAGCCCGCTAGCCTGTAGCCGTTGGACGGCTTCAATCAAGTTTGGGGTCCGCAGGGCAATGTGTTGCACACCAGCCCCCCGGTTTTCAACTAAGAATTCTTGAATCTGCGAGTTAGCAGTACTGGGCTCGTTAATTGGCAGCTGGGCATCCCCCTGGGGATGGGCCAGGACCCGGCTGTGCAACCCCGAGGTTGAGGTCCGAATATCAAATCGCTGCTGGGGCTGAAACTCAAACATTTTGCAGTACCAGGCAACAGCTGAGCCTAGCTCGCCGTGCGGTACGTTTAGCACCGCGTGGTCAATCCCTGCTGCCCAAGGCGCTACGGCATGGCGCTCAACGGCAGGCTGCGCCTGGACTAAGGTATGACGTAACCCTGGCCAACCCGAGACCTGTGCGCAAGCCAACCATTGGTCTCCGACCAAAAGGCGCTGAATAGGCTGAAGCAATTCAACGCCGCGCTGCCAAAGCGCCTGTAGGGTAGTTGGCAGATCCGAGACAACAAAGGCAATATCCACTACACCGGGGGGATGCTGACGCAGGTAGGCAGCAACGGGACCGCGATCGCACCTAGGCGCAGACAGCGCCACCTGTACGCCGCCCTGACGCAACCATATTGTGTCGGTCACAACCTGCTCATCTATCGACTGCGATGTCCGCTCTATCCGGGCAAATTGAAGCGTCTTAATAAACCACTGAGCCCAGCGGTGGGCATCATCTACGAAGAAATGCACATGGTGGAAGTCCATAGCCCCAAGATAACGCTCTGACCTATGCCCTGGAGACACCCGCACCATCTGGTGTAATTGTTTGGAAAACGCTAGTCTTTGTCAGATTTAGACACAATGGCAGCTACACCGACACCACCGGAGCCGGTACGGTCGCCACAGGCTGGTCCATGGACTTGGCCAAATAGCTGTTCGATTGATACTGATCCACATGCCGAAAAATCCCGATGGGGGTCACCACCCGGCAGGTATAAAACTCCACGGCAGCCTGCCCATCTGGCAACAGCCTGACCTTTGGCTGCAAATCGGCTGGCGGCGTCATCCGCCACTTCCAGTCACGTTGCTTAGGCACGGTGGCAATAAAGCGGTGGTGGCTCCAGTCGCAGCGCCCTCCGGTACGTCCAAACTCTGCCAGCTCCCTTGAAAAAATAGAAGCCGTCACAAACGAAAGAGCCGAGCGGTCCCCCGTCATACCCGACATCAGCTTCAGTAGTGCGCCTTCGGGATAGGGCGGATTGTCAATATCTGGGGCTGCCGACAGCGCCGCCTCTAGCTGAGCAGTTGAACTGAGATGTTCAGGAACGGCCCAAGTGACGCCTTCACCCACGTCTTCAGTCCGGTAAAGATAGGTTACCAACCGCAGGTTGGGCTTGAGTTGAATCGGCAAACGCATCAGAGCACGCGCTGCATCGGCTGTGCTAAGAAACCAACGACCATTCACATTTGGCGTAGACGCACTCTCATCAGGTGTACTGCCCACCCGAAATAAATCTCCCAAACCGTCCAAGGAAGAGGGCTCAGGGATTTCGTCCATGCCATCGCTGACGGCTTCTGTCCGGGGCTGATCCTCCAGCTCAGGGAGCTGCAACGATTGCCGGACATAGCCCTGTACCTTTTGAAGCGTAGCGATAGACAGCTTTTGTAGTGACATGACCTGATTCCCCGTCGGGGACACGATTACCCGTCCTGGGCGAACGAGCAAGAAAACAGCCTACCTGCTTGCAACAGCTTCGGCCAGCCCAATTTCAACCGCGACGACGACACACTAAAACAGCAACACGCCAAACAGATGGAGTCATTCGTCATGCTGCCGTGTGCCGCCCAGAGAAGCCGTGCAATAGGAACAATGGAAGCATACTCTAAGGTGCCCGTAACTGAACATGGATTCACGACCGTATAGCTGACGGTGCCCCTCTCTGATGCCTGCCGTTAGCTTGCCCTGAAATCTATAGATCTTGTTAGGGACGACGCGGCCCAGGCTTAGTATGGCTAGTCAAGCAGCGTATACAGCTCTATTTGGGCTGAACGTCCGCGAATGGCGTGCGAACCCAGCGATCGCAAAACTGGCGCTGTCAGTTGCTGCTGCGTTGTAGCACTGACGAGAAGGGTTTGCCCCATTTGCTTGGTTAACGATTCAATGCGGGAGGCCACGTTAACCGTATCGCCAATAACGCTAAATTCCAGGTGTCCCTCACTGCCCAGGCAGCCCGCCACTACGGCCCCCGTATGTAGCCCTACCCCCATCGCCAGCGGGCAGACTTTGTGAATAGAGCGGAGCATGGTTTGAGCCGCTTGGAGGGCCTGATCAGCGTGATTGGTCAGCGGTTGAGGGGCACCAAATACGGCCATCATGCCGTCCCCCATAAAGGAGATAACGCTACCCTCATACTGCTCGACGACGCTGGACAGGTATCCCTGAAACTGGCTGAGAAAGCCCAATACCTCTGCCGGACTCAGGCTCTCAGAATATTGGGTAAACCCGCGCAAATCACAAAATAGCACCGTCACCTCGCAACTGCGGGGCTGCTGTAGCAGCTCTAGCGGGGTATCGAAGGCCGCATCCACCAGCTGTTCAGGCAAGAATCGCGTCATTAGCGCGCGGCCTGCTTCGTTTTTGACTTGGCGCTGAACCAGGCTACTAATCAACATGCCTAATGCGCCAATTGCGGTAATCGTAATTCCAGCAAATACCGCCATGGCTGGATTTAGCCCAAACAGAACCGACGCATAGGCAAAGTTAAGCAGCGCTAGCACTGTCGTAGCCATAGATGCCCGCTGCCGAAAACGAATAGCCCCAGTCAGCGCCAACAGACAACAAAAGGCCGTGATGTTAATGATGATCTGCGGCTGGGTCTCCCCTAAAACATCCCAAATATTGGTAATAAAAATACCCAGCAACACCCCATCAAATAGAGGAACCAGAATCTGTAATCGAGACAGATAGTGAATCCCCAGACGCTGATTGAGCAAGACGGCAATGGTAATCGCCCCTATCGATCCCGTCCAACTAATGAGCGCCACCGTTGGGGGAACGCTACTTTGCCCCAGCAGCGTCTGCGGAAAAAAGAACACCAGCGTGTCTAGACAAGATGATGCCACCAGCATCGCCGCCCGCACATAGGCCACCCAACGCTCGTTGCGCAGCGCCTCCCGCTGGAGCACCTTCGTCACCGCCCGCTGAATCGACGATGACGAGGAGGGAGAACTCAGCTGGGTGAAAGGACGAGACGGCGACATCTTGCGTGAATAGACGAGGGAATATTAGACAATCCTGATCGCTTGTACAGTGGAAAACACTACAGCGATAAACCACGTCCAAGTTGAAACCTGTAGCTTTCCCGCTGGAAAAACTCCAGTTCTGGACATGGCCAAGGTTTAGAGAGCCCTGTTCCCAATGGCATGATCTACTGGGAAACCTGGACCCAGCGCTGCTCTTGGTGGGATCGATGGGTGAGATCCATCAACAGCTGGGAGTAGACCCCTTCAGCAATGGACGGGGCCGTAACCTGCCCACTATCGATACAGTTTACCCAGTGGTTCACAACACGAATAAACGGGGCCAGCCGCCCATCCTCATAGACAGTGGGAAAAACCAGCCGTTCCGGAATCTCTATTGCTGCTAGCGGAGCCCCGCCCTGGCTACCCTGAAGGGTAAAGCCATGCACGTAATCCTTGGCATTACTACTGCCTAGAACCAAAGTCCCTTTATCGCCGTAGACCTCAATCCAGTGCCCCCGTGCGGCGTAGGCCACCGAGCTAATCGTAGCCTGACAGGGGGTGCCATCCGCCAATACCATCAGCATCATGCAGGTGTCATCGGCATCAACCGGTCGCAGGGCACCGTCGGGCGCAGGCCGTTCTGTAATCGACGTACTCATCTGGCTTGAGAGCCGGTCAATAGGGCCAAATAACCAGGCAATGTAGTCAAACAGGTGCGACCCAATAGCGCCCAGCGCCCCACCACCTTTATCCTTTTGGGCATACCAGTTCCAGCCCCGCTGTGGATTGGCCCGACTTCCGGCTAGCCAGTCAATCTTGACCAGCCGCTTCTGCCCCACATAATTATCGGCTAGCAGCTCCGCAAATCGCTGCCAGGCAGGCACAAAGCGAAATTCGAAATCTACCACAGCGGCAACCTGCTGCTGCTGGGCAAGTTGCTGTAGCGCCTTAGCTTCTTGAACATTTAGAGTGGTTGGCTTTTCTAACAGCAAGTGTTTGCCCGCTTTTAACACGGTGCAGGCCATGTCGTAGTGCAAAAAGGGCGGAGTAGACACCGCTACCGCCTGAACATCGGGTAAAGCCACCAAGTCCTCAACCGACTTACAGGCATGGGGAATGTGGTGCTCAGCCGCGATTGCCTGCGCTGTTGTTTCATCTCGGTGATAGACCGCCACCGCCTCAGTGCGGTGGTGGGCCTTAAAACCAGGAATATGTATCTTTTGACCAAACCCGGTCCCTACAATTCCCACACCCAGGGTTGTCATGACTCCGTCTCCATGGCGTTTTAGCCTCCCTAGCCTACCGACAGTTGGTCCCCCGCAGCAGCATCTGTGGCAATTCGCTAAGCTGAAATGCGGGCAACCCAGATGGCAGGGACAGAACCTGTCAACATCGACCAACACCAGACCATCTTTTCCAGTCGGTTAACCGATTCATGTACCGGCTTATGCAGCTACCGTTCATTGGCAAAGTCAAATATCCTCTCCCGTGGCTGTTAGCCCTGGCAGCAGTGGGCCTGCTGGGCACAGCCGTAATTACCGTGGGAATTCTGCGCAGTCGAGGCGACGGGTTTGACGTTGCCGAGCTAACCGTTCCGGTCGAAACAACAGAGCTGACGGTGCGCATCACCGCCAGCGGCGAAGTCGAGCCCTTCCGCACCGTCAACCTGAGTCCACAGGTGGGGGGCATCGTCCAAGAACTACTGGTGGAGCAAGGGGACCAGGTCGAACAGGGGCAGGTGATTGCCCGCATGGATCGCGATGACCTGGAGGCGCAGCTGGTACAGGCTCGCGCTAGCTTGGCAGAGGCTCAGGCCCAGTTGGTTGACGTGCGCCAGGGGACTGACGCCCCCCAGGTCGCGCAGGCGGAGGCTAATCTGAGTGCGGTAGAGGCCCAGGTGGTTGAGGCGAGATCGCGCCTTACCTTGGCCGAAAACAACTTCACCCGAGACCAAAGCCTGTATGACCGGGGAGCTATCTCCCGCCTAGAGCTGGACCAGTCCGCCAACGAAATTCGCAGCGCCCGCGCCGCTCTCCAGCAGGTTGAAGCCCGAGTTCTAGAAGCCAACGAGCGCGTCAATGACGTGGTGGATGACCCAGACCCTCAAGAGATCGCCCAAGCCGAAGCCCGTGTCACCCGCGCTCAGGGGCAGGTCCAGGCTATCGAAACGCAGCTTGCCGACACCGTCATCCGAGCCCCCTTTAGCGGCACCATCACCCAACGGTTTGCCACCGAAGGCGCATTTGTTACCCCCACCACCTCTGCTTCAGATGTCTCCTCCGCGACATCCACGGCTATTGTTTCTCTGGCTGACGGTCTCGAAGTTGTTGCAGAAGTCCCTGAGGCCGACATCGGCCAAATTTCTCCTGGCCAGGATGTTGAGATTTTGGCCGATGCCTTCCCTGAACAAACCTTTGAGGGCGAGGTTCGGCTGATTGCGCCAGAGGCCATTGAGCGGCAAAACGTTACCGTGTTTCAGGTCCGCGTCCGCTTACTGGGGGGGCTCGAAGAACTCCGCTCCAACATGAATGTGGATGTGGCGTTTCTAGGGAATCGTCTGGACGATGCTTTGGTTGTCCCTGCCGTAGCGATTGTCACCCAAGGCGGTGAAACCGGCGTGCTAGTACCGGGCGAAGAACGTCGCATTCAGTTTCGTCCGGTCACGCTGGGCCCTCAGGTAGGCGAACAGATTCAGATCCTTGAAGGCATCGAAAATGGCGATCGTGTATTTGTTGACTTGCCCCCAGGGCAAACCCTGGACAATCTGCGCTTCGGGCGCGACGACGGTTAGGAGGTAGCCATGGATTTCACAGAAAGCCTCAAAATGGCCACCAAAACGCTGACGGCTAACAAGCTGCGCAGCGGCCTAACCATGCTGGGCATCATCATTGGCAACGCGTCAGTCATTGCCATGGTGGGCCTGGGCGAAGGCGCACAGCGCTACATTGCCGGACAGCTTGAAAGCTTGGGCCCCAATGTCTTGTTTATCGTCCCTGGCAGTCGGGAAACGAGAGAGTTAGGGGGATTAGAAATTCCTCGAAATTTGGTCGTAGCTGACGCCGAGGCCATTGCAGAGCAGGTTCCCTCCGTCATCGGCGTGGCCGCAGAAAACACAACACAGGGGTTGGTGACCTACCAGAACCGCAACACCAACACCAGCATTGTGGGCACCAACGAAGACTTTCTGACCGTCCGCAGCTTCGAACTCGACCAGGGGCGCTTTCTCACCGAGTTAGACCAGCAGCGGCGGGCGCGGGTCGCCGTTATGGGAGCCGACCTGGCAGAGCGGTTGTTTGAAGGTGAGAGCACCCTGGGCAAACAGATTCGCGCCAGCAACGTCACCTTTGATGTGGTGGGCGTACTAGAGAAAAAAGGCTCTAACCTGGGCCTCGACTACGACAACGCGGTCATGGTACCGATTGCGACATTATCGAGCCGCATTGTGGGCCAAACCTCGCCCTACGGCATAGAAGTCTCTTTTATTTCGGTATCGGCCCGCGACCAAGAGAGCATGCAAACTGCAGAATTCCAGATCACCAACCTGCTACGGCTGCGCCACGGCATCACGGACGGCAACGACGACTTTTTCATCAATAGCCAGGACACGCTGCTGGACATTGCCAATACGATTACCGGTGCACTGACGCTAATGCTGGCCGCGATCGCAAGTATTTCCCTACTCGTTGGCGGCATCGGCATTATGAACATCATGCTGGTATCCGTGCGGGAGCGTACTCAAGAAATTGGCCTACGCAAGGCGATTGGCGCATCCCAGCAGGATATTTTGGTGCAGTTCTTAATCGAGGCCATCATCCTCTCGGTAGCAGGTGGGGTGGTCGGTACGATGGTGGGCGTCGGCGGCATTGTTGCGATCGCGGCCATCAGCCCCTTCGAAGCCGGTGCCTCGTTCAGCGCTATCGCCCTAGCTGTCGGCGTCTCCGGCGGCATTGGTCTCTTCTTTGGTGTCGTCCCCGCCCGCCAAGCCGCCAAGCTCGACCCCATCGTCGCCCTCAGAAGCGCATAACCGTAACGACACAACACGTTGTGCCACACCACGACCAAACCCATGGGACATCTGATCGAATTTCGCCACATTTCCAAGGTCTACGGCAGCGGCAACACCGAAGTGCGGGCGCTATGGGATGTCAATATGACCATTGACTCCGGTGAATACTGCTCGATCATGGGACCGTCCGGTTCTGGTAAATCCACAGCTATGAACGTGGTGGGCTGCCTGGATCGCCCCTCCACCGGGGAATATCTGTTCGATGGACAAAACGTCGCCCACCTGAGCGACGACGAGCTAGCCGAGATTCGCAACCGCAAAATCGGTTTTGTATTCCAGCAGTTCCATTTGCTACCCCAGCTCACGGCGCTGGAGAACGTCAGCCTACCGATGGTGTACGCAGGCGTCCCCACGCGTGAGCGCACCGAACGCGCCACGGTAGCTCTACAGCAGGTCGGCCTGGGGGACCGGCTCAATAACAAGCCCACCCAGCTTTCCGGTGGGCAGCAGCAGCGGGTTGCCATTGCCCGCGCTATTGTCAACCGCCCCCTACTGCTCTTGGCAGATGAACCCACTGGGGCGCTGGACACTCAGACCACGCAGGAAGTGATGAACATCTTCGCGGCATTAAATCAGTCTGGCATCACCGTTGTCATGGTCACCCACGAGCCAGAGGTGGCCCGTCTAACCAACCGGGTGGTCTGGTTCCGTGACGGGGAAGTCCTTAACAGCCACATGTCTCCCGATGAGCTGGGACACATTACTGCCCTGACCTAGCCCGTTCGCAAACACCGCTGGTCGCCGATTACCCCTCGAAATCACCAGGAACGCTGGGAACACTGCCTGTAGATAGCTCTAGACGTAACAACAGTATGGCAATGACAGCAAGAAAGTATGTGTGGCTTGGTGTTCTGGGGCTCATTGGTGTAACCAGCACTGGCCTGTTGGCAAAGACAAACTTTTTTGCCCAGCCGGCCTGTGCCTGCGGTAACGCCAGCCAGTCTTACGCAGGTACGTTTGCCAGGGCTCAGCAAGCGCATTTTATAGAACAGGGAGAATTTGCTACCGCCATCAAGGACTTGGGCATTAACGAAGATTGGTCGGACGCAAATAAAACCCTCTCTACTGTCGCGACAGACATCGAAATCGAAGTCACTGAAACTGCCGCATTCACATACGCCTATTCGACCGATCCGGTTAGTCAAAGAAGCTTTGTCAGTGGGGTTTTTGAGGTACCAGGTACCGCCTCCGAAGCATCTGTTACTGACACCATCATTTGTATGTCACCCTCCCCCGAGACACTCAAGCCACCCATCGACGCGCAAACCTGTGCATCGGGGACGATTCAGTTTCACTAGACCGCCTGCGCTATCGTATTGCTCAAGCCGTTTGCAGAAGCTGAGCCGATGAGCACTCTCCACATCACCATTAAACTGTTTGCCGCCTACCAGGAGGCCTACGGTCAGCCGGAGCTGCAGTGGACACTGCCGGAGGGAACGACGGTGGGAGAGGTGTGCGATCGCATGCTCACTGAACACCCCGAACTCCAGCAGTGGCGCTCGCTCACCCGCTTTGGCGTCAACCTCCAGTTCGTCCCGGCCGAGACCGTCTTACAGGACGGAGACGAGATCGTGATGATTCCACCCGTCAGTGGGGGCTAGGGGAGAAATGGCCCTAAAAATTTTCCAATCATTTTTCTGATTCGATCTTTGCTCCCAAACCGTGCTTTTTGCTACCGACAAATATAGAAAGCTTGTAAATCAAGGCTTTCACCATAACCGACTATTTTTATCGGGTATGTTTGACCCTGTTTTTCCGCGCGTGCTAGCATTCGATTCACAGCAATGGAAACGTAGACACAGAGGCAGCCACACCCATGACCCAAGCAATTGACCGGCCGATCGCGCCCCCCGTTTCGCTCAGCGCCACCTTCACCGAACTGCGCTGTAAAGAATGCGGCACCACCTACGAGCCGGTTGCCAAGCACGTCTGTGAAGAATGCTTTGGTCCCCTAGAGGTCAACTACGACTACGACGCCATTCGTAGCCAAGTCTCCCGTGAAACCATTGAGGCTGGCCCCAACTCCATCTGGCGCTACAAGGCGTTTCTGCCCGTCAAGACCGACACCCCCATCGACGTGGGTACCGGTATGACGCCGCTGCTGAAGGCAGACCGTCTGGCTAAGCGCCTGGGTCTCAAAGCGCTTTACATCAAGAACGACGCGGTCAACATGCCGACCCTGAGCTTCAAGGACCGGGTGGTGTCTGTAGCCCTGACTCGGGCTCAGGAGCTGGGTTTTTCGACAGTGTCCTGCGCAAGTACGGGTAATTTGGCCAATTCGACGGCTGCGATCGCAGCCCATGCCGGTCTCGAATGCTGCGTCTTCATTCCCGCCGACCTGGAAGCCGGTAAAGTCCTTGGCACGCTGATCTACAACCCCACACTGATGGCAGTTGAGGGCAATTACGACCAGGTCAACCGCCTCTGTTCTGAAGTGGCTAACACCCACGGCTGGGGCTTTGTCAACATCAACCTGCGCCCCTACTACTCCGAAGGGTCCAAAACGCTGGGCTACGAAGTCATTGAACAACTCGGCTGGCAGCTGCCCGACCACATCGTCGCGCCTCTGGCCTCTGGCTCCCTCTACGGCAAAATCTACAAAGGCTTCAACGAGTTTGTAAAAGTCGGCCTGGTCGAAGACAAGCCTGTCCGCTTTAGCGGTGCCCAGGCCGAAGGCTGCTCCCCCATCTACGAAGCCTTCAAAGAAGGCCGCGACTTCATCAAGCCGGTAAAACCCAACACCATTGCTAAGTCCATTGCCATTGGCAACCCTGCCGACGGCATCTACGCCGTAGAAATTGCCAACCAGACCAACGGCAACATCGAAGCCGTGTCTGATCCTGAAATTGTTGAAGGCATGAAGCTGCTGGCCGAGACCGAAGGCATCTTTACCGAAACCGCAGGCGGCACCACCATTGCCGTACTGAAAAAGCTGGTAGAAGCAGGCAAAATCAACCCTGATGAAACCACCGTGGCCTATATCACCGGTAACGGCCTCAAAACTCAGGAAGCTGTCCAGGGCTACATTGGCGAGCCCCTGACCATTGAGCCCAAGCTCGACAGCTTCGAGCGAGCCTGGGAACGAGCCAACACCCTCAACAACCTAGAATGGCAGCAGACCCCGGTATAACATCTCTTTTGAAATCCGGAGTTCAGGATCGAAAATCGGAATGTATTTCCTTTCCGAACTCCGAATTTCGAATTCCCTCCTTATCAGCCCTTGTAAACGTTTTTAGGTTTTTCCTATGGCCGTCAAAGTCCTCATCCCCACCCCCCTGCAAAAGTTCACCAACGACGAGGCCACCGTCGAGATTGACGGCACTAACATCGTTGGCCTGCTCGATTCGCTCGAAAGCAGCTATCCCGGCATCAAAGCCCGCCTTTGCGACGATAAGGGCGAACTGCGCCGCTTCGTAAACTTCTACGTCAACAGCGAAGACATTCGCTTCCTAGACGGCAAAGAAACTGAACTAAAGGACGGCGACGAAGTCAGCATCGTCCCAGCTGTAGCAGGCGGCTAGCATCAACCCAAGCCCAGGTTATAGCCTTCGAAGACCGAAAGCCGCCCAGATTTACTTGACGCTGACAAATCGCTCCTGAGCAATCTGGCGGAGGTGCTCAATATCTTCTCGACGGGAGACGGACAGCGGTACCGTCTCCTTTATTGTCTCTACGAGCAGTGCAGTATCCACAGGACGCCGCTCGTAAATAGCTCGGTATAGGCTTGCAACAATTACCTGCTCAATCTCAGCGCCGCTGAACCCCGAGGAGGCCACCACCAACTCATTCAGGTCAAACCGTTGGGGGTCCTGCCGGTGCCGCATGAGATGAATCTGAAAAATAACGTGTCGGTCGGTCTCGTCAGGTAGATCAACAAAAAAGATTTCATCAAATCGTCCCTTTCGCAACAGCTCTGGCGGAATCTGGGACAGGTTGTTGGCCGTTGCTACAACAAAAACTTCGTGGGACTTCTCCTGTAGCCAGGTTAGAAACGAGCCAAACAGTCGCTGACTTAGTCCGCCATCGGCATCCCCACCACTATTCCCCAAACTCTTTTCAATCTCGTCAATCCATAGCACCGCCGGAGCCATTTTCTCTGCCAGGGACACAGCCTGTCGAAAGTTCTTCTCAGACTCACCCACATATTTGTCATAAAGCTGCCCAGCATCCAGCTTTAACAGGGGCATTTTCCACTCACGGGCAATGGTCTTGGCCGCCAGCGACTTGCCACAACCCTGAATACCGACAATCAGAATGCCTTTGGGTGGCGTCAGGTTGAACTTGCGGGCCTGCTCGCTGAAGCCTACGCGCGATCGCGCCAGCCATTGCTTCAGTCGGTCAAAGCCGCCCAGCTGAGCATGGTTTCGCTCCAGGGGGATATAGTCCAGCAGGCTGGTTTGGTGAATCAGCTGAGTTTTACGCTCTAGCACCCGGCCAATATCTTTCGCACAGAGCTGCCCGTCTTCCAGCGCCGCATAGGCAACGGCCTTTTTGGCTTGCTTTAGCGTCATCCCCTGGGTTGTCCGCACCAGCGCCTGGGTCTCCTCCGGCGTCAGTGTGATTTTGGCCTTGCCTTTGAGCGCAAATATAGCCTGTGCAATCGCTTCATGCAGCTCGTCCCGGTCGGGCAGGGGAACGTCAAACGAAACAGCCTCATGGGCAACCGCTCGGGGCAACGACACCCGATCTCCGGTGATTACCAGCGTGGACTGGTTGAAGGAAAACTGGTGAGCGACCTCCCTGAGCAGACGGGCGACAGCGGCATCTTCACAGTGGGTCTCAAAATCCTTTAGCCAATACACTGCTCGATAGCCAATGTTTTGAATGTGTCGCAACACGTCCATTGGCTCTGAGGTGTGCTCAATGATATTTGGACGACTCGTACCCGGCGGGGCGTATTCGCTCTGCCAGCGATTGTGCAGGTTACCATCCAAACGACCTAGCCCTTGGGCCACGCTCCACTCGAAGACCGGCAACTGCAGGTCTAGCGTTGCTTTGTTCAGCAGCTTCTGTACCCGCTCCTCCTCTACTGTCTCCATCATCACAATGGGATGAAACGACATCACCAGGGTTTGAAAGCGACGAACGCTGGCGGCGAAGGGCATGATCTTAAACCAATGAGCAAACGGAACTATCGCTAGGATTCCCCATTAGGACTACACATCCTCAGAGGGACCTTCCGCAACCAATGGCGGCTCTGGCGTCTGTATTGGACCTTCCGCCGGAGCCGCCACAGCAGGAAGGACAGGGTCCATGCCAAGCGTCCCTAACCAGCGCTTTCGGGAAGGGGAACGCCAGCCATCAAGAATGTCTTTAATCACCAGTTCCTGAATCCAAGTTTTAGCCACAACCGCCAGCGGCAGTGCCATGACCAGCCCCAGAAAGCCAAAAATGGACGCAAAGAAAATCTGAGCGATCAGTGTAAAAGCGGGCAGCAGCGACACCTGACGAGCCATCACCGTAGGGGTCAGCCAATAGCTTTCGACCTGTTGAATGATGACGTAGAGAATGATGACACCGATCACCTTCCACGGCTCCGGTGACAGCAGCGTGACCATCGCTGGAAAGACAATGCTCAGCGTCGGACCAATGTTAGGAATGAAGTTCAGAACGCCTGCCAGCAACGCATGGGCAAACAGCAGCGGCACCCCCAAAAGCCATAGCCCAATGAAGCTCAGCGCAAATATGAATAGCGAGTTCAGAACGATTCCCGCTAGCCAGTTGCACAGGGCAACTTCGCAGTCTTGCAAAATGGCATCGGCCCGCTGGCGATAAAAGGAGGGGAAAAGCCGCAGCATTCCGCCTCGATAGGCCTTGGGATTGCTCAGCAGCATAATCGACAGGATGAGCACCAGTAATACCTGTACAGCTGCCTGCAAGGACGTATTAAAGAAGGTGAAAAAGTTGTTGAAGAAGTTGTTGAAGACGTTAAGCAGCGCCGAATCGGGACCGGTGGCCCATTCTAAAAATTCATCCAGGTTAGGCAGCCGAATCTGTTCGGGCAGCTGCGCCTCAAGCAAACGAATACGGTTAGGCAGGTCTTGAATACCACTAACAATCAGCTCGACCAACCGAGTGAACTGCTCGGCAAACGGTGGGACAATACCCAGCAGGAAAAGGACGGCCAGCAGCAACGACCCGGACAGGACGATGGGAATGGCAAACCGACGGGGAATACCGAATCGAGTCACGCGTCGCGTCAGGCTATTGAGCGCGATCGCAATTACCACCGCCGTAAAAGCCAATAGCAAAAGCTGCTTGATCTGCCACAAGACGTAAAGCGCCGCCGCCAGACAAACCAGCCCAATCCATTCACCTAGCTTCACTAAACACCCCACACACTAGAGTTTTGCCGGAAATTGCGCCCATTCTAGCCGAGGTCGCGAGGATGCTCCAATTTTGCAGGCTGTATCGTCAACGAGGGTAAGCTGAAAGTGCATCAGTAGAATAAATACATACGCTCATGGAACTGCTCGGGACATCTAATTCACTGCCAACAGGACCGAGCTAGTCCCCTCAATCGGAGTGAAGCTAGCAAATCTATCGATTACACCCTTATGACACTGCTTGCCCAGTGGCAGCTACCGCCAAAAAGTGATATGCCTGCCCAGTGGGTAGACACCGTACAGCGCGTGGCAGGGTTTGACTCGCCCCCTCACTTTGGGGCACAGCTGCTTTGGCAGCGAGGCATCCGCGATGAAAACCAGTTAAAGGGCTTTCTCAAACCTGACGACTATCAGCCCATCAGCCCCTTTGCCTTTGGGGAAGAGATGCAGTGGGCCATAGACCGACTCGTACAGGCCCGAGAGCAGAACGAAAAAGTTGCTATCTGGGGAGACTTTGACGCTGACGGTATTACCGCTACATCGGTGCTGTGGGATGGTCTCAGTCAATTTTTTACGCAAACAGAACAGCTTAGCTATTTCATCCCTAACCGATTAAAAGAGTCTCATGGACTGTCTGCGTCGGGGTTATCCCAGCTTGCTAAACAGGGCGTCAGCTTAGTCGCAACCTGCGATACAGGCAGTACCAACCTTGCCGAAATTGTCTACGCCAATGAGCTGGGTATTGATGTGATTGTGACCGACCATCACACCCTGCCGCCCAAGCGTCCTCCGGTTGTGGCAATTATCAACCCTCGCGCGTTGGAGTCTAGCCATCCTCTAGCGCACCTTTCAGGCGTAGCGGTTGCTTTCAAGCTGGTGGAAGCTCTGTATGAAACGCTGCCGGATGTGCCCACTCGCCCCCTAGAATCACTCTTAGATCTGGTTGCCATTGGTCTGATCGCCGATTTGGTACAGCTCACGGGGGACTGTCGCTACCTGGCACAGAGGGGCATCCAACAGCTACAGCAGCAGCGCCAAACCCGCAGCCGTCCAGGTGTTGCCCGTCTGCTAGAGCTATGCCGCCGTACAGGCGATCGCCCCACCGATATCTCCTTTGGCATTGGCCCTCGCATCAACGCGGTTAGCCGCATCCACGGCGATGCCAGCTTCTGTGTCGAGCTGCTGACCAGTCAAGACGCCGACCGCTGCGAACAGCTGGCCCAGGAAACCGAAGCCGCCAATGCCCGCCGCAAGGGTCTGCAAAACGACGTTCTCAATCAGGTGAAGCGCCAACTAGAGGATAGTGACTTATCCACTACCGGCGTCATTGTCCTGGCCGATCCGCAGTGGCCTACAGGTGTGCTGGGTATTGTTGCCGGGCAGATCGCCCAAGAATATGGCAAACCCACAATTTTATTTACCTTGGACGAAACGGCAGGGATTGCCCGAGGCTCGGCTCGGTCGGTTAATCGGATTGACCTGTACGAGCTAGTCGACAGCCAAGCCCACCTACTACAAGGCTTTGGCGGGCACCCCTTTGCGGCGGGAATGAGCCTAAAGATTGAGAACTTGCCTCTGTTCAAAGACGCAATTAACAGAAAGCTCCGCCAAACCCAATCGGGTCAACCCCAAGGACGAATAATCACCCCAGACCTTCGGGTTACCGTCAGCGATTTGGGCGCAAACTTGTTTAAGCAGCTCAGTTTGCTAGAGCCCTGTGGCATGGGAAATGCTGCGCCAAAGCTACTGATTAAGAACTGCTGGTTTACCAATACCTGGCACCAAAAGATCAAAGACCCCAAGACCAATCGCAAGATTCAGTACATCAAAGCCAGCTTCATGCTGCACGATGAGACTACTAATAACGGCTTTCCCGGAACCTGGTGGGGCCATTACAAAGACGACCTGCCTGAAGATCGATGCGACGTTGTGGTCGAGCTAGACTTTAACAGTTTCTCGACTAAAAAAGACCCCAACGGACGCTACGAACTGCGGCTAATCGAGCTGCGACCTGTTCAGAGTACATCCCAAACAAACACCCAGCCCGTGCAGATTATTGATCAGCGTCAACAGGCGGAGACGAACAGAGCCGAATTACATCCCAACGAGCTCGCCATTACTAACTGCCCGTCGGCATGGCAGTCGCTGCGCCCCTGGTATAAACAGGCGACAACAGCCCAAAAACCCTTGGTCCTCGCCTATCGCGTGCCAGAAGCCGCCGCCTTGAATGACCGTTGGCAAACTCTGGTAGGGCTGGCAAAGTATCTGAGTCGTACTGGGCAGACAGTCTCTAGAGATCAGTTGGGTAACCGCTTGCAGATCAGCGATGCAGTTTTAACCGCAGGGCTTCAGGCATTGTCCAGTTTGGGGTTTGAGATTAATCAATCAGAAGAGAGCTTGCATATTCAGCACATATCGCAAACCGCCTCAACTGAAACCATCGCCAGAGCCGCGCAGCGGTTTATCTTGGCACTGCAAGAAGAACAATTTAGACATGACTATTTTCACCGGGTGCCAGTAGATACCGCCCAAACGGTGATGGCAGCGGGACTCGCTGAGTCAGCATTTCATGAGACAGAGCAATAAAATCTAACAAAGGTTTTATTGCATTTCCTGGGTCTAGACCGTTAGGGTGAGGGCTAATTTGACCTCCAGCCCACAATTAGCTCCAGCGCATGGCACAGATTACACAGTCCGAACGGTTTACCTCGCGTGTTAGGCCCCTGATTACGGCAGTATACGAACCGTTAGGCATCGATGTAGACGAGCTGTGCGATCGCGTTCAAACCCTCCTCTCGAAGCAAACCGGCAACCGTCCGCCTACTGACCTACCGCCCCGAGATCGTTGGAGCCAGGATGACATTCTGCTGATCACCTACGGCGACAGCATTGTCAATGCAGATAACCCCGACGAGCCGCCCCTGGCAACGCTGGACCGTTTTTTAGATAGCTACCTCAAAGAGACGATTACCGGCGTCCACATCCTCCCCTTTTTTCCCTACAGCTCCGACGATGGGTTTGCCGTGATTGACTATCTCCAGGTCAACCCGGACCTGGGCAGCTGGGACGACATTGAACGCATTGCCAGCAAGTTCGACCTGATGACGGACCTGGTGATGAATCACGTCTCTAGCCAAAGCGACTGGTTTCAGCAGTTTGTCAACGGAGAGGGGCCAGGTAAAGACTATTTCATCACGGTGATGCCGGAGACCGACGTGTCGGGCGTTACCCGCCCCCGCAGTCACGACCTGCTCAGGCCAACGGAGACCCCGACCGGCCAGCAGCACGTTTGGGCTACCTTCAGCCACGACCAGGTGGATCTGAACTTTGAGAACCCCGACGTTCTGATCGAATTTCTCCAGATCATCTTCCACTACCTCAATACCGGCACCAAGTTCCTGCGGCTGGATGCCATTGGCTACCTGTGGAAGCGGCTGGGCACCCCCTGCATTCACCTACGAGAAACCCATCAGCTGATCAAACTGATTCGAGAAGTAGTTGCGATCGCAAAACCCAAAGCCATTTTGGTGACGGAAACCAACGTACCCAACCGCGAGAACCTGACCTACTTTGGCAATCGTAACGAAGCCCACCTGATCTACAACTTCAGCCTGCCGCCTCTGGTGGTTAACGCACTACTGCAAGGCCGCTCAGACCACCTCAAAACCTGGATGATGAGCATGCCGCCAGCCCCGCTGGGCTGCGCCTACTTTAACTTCACCGCCTCCCACGACGGCATTGGCATGCGCCCCACCGAAGGGCTGCTAGACGATAAAGAATACGAGGATCTGCTGCGCTGCATGCAGGAATTTGGCGGCAAGATCAGCATGCGGGCCAAATCTGACGGTAGCGAGAGCCCCTACGAGATCAACATCTCGCTATTCGATGCCATGAAAGGCACCGCCAAAGGCGAGGACGACTGGCAAATTCAGCGGTTTGTCTGTTCTCAGACCATCATGATGTCGTTAGAAGGCATCCCTGCCTTCTATATCCACAGCCTACTAGCAACCTCTAACGATTATGAAGGGGTAGAAAGAACAAAAAGAAACCGCTCGATTAACCGCTACCGCTGGCAGTACCAAAAGCTAGTTGACCGACTTCAGAATCCAGAATCCCCCCAGGCTATTGTTCTAAAAGAACTCTCTCGTCTCACCCAGCTTCGCCGCCAGCAACCCGCCTTCCACCCCAACGCGACCCAATACACCCTACAGCTCGGTCAGGTACTGTTCGGCTTCTGGCGACAAAGCATCGACCGAGACCAAAGCATTTTCTCCATTCATAATTTGACCGCCATACCCCAAAAGATTGTCCTACGGGATATCAACCTGATTGGAACTGATCCCTGGGTCGACCTGATCAGCGGGAAAGCCATCAATCCAGAGGCCAAAGTGTTTACACTTAGCCCCTACCAATCGGTCTGGATTACGAATCAGCCCGACACCGTAGAATAGTCAATGTGTTACAGCGTTGGGTCAAGATTGTCTTCTTCTACTGCTTTAGTAAACCGCGTCAGAAAATCTGGAACAGCACTCTGAATCCGCTCCCAGGAGTGGATAAACGGCGTCTCTTTGGGATTCGCCATGTAGAGGTCTCCGGCCTCCATAATGCAGTCGGCAAAAGCTTCTACGGCTTGCTCCTCAGCATGGCGGTCAAACCGCAGCGCATTGACTATCGCATCATTTTGATACACTGCCACCAAGTCCAGGGCCGTACGATAGTAGGTCGCTTTAATGGTTCGAAACGTCTCGTTATTCAACACATGACCGTGAATCGCCAGTTTTCGAAATAGCGCCTTAGTAATATCGATGCTCATTTTTGTAAGGCCCGCTGCTTTGTCTGCCTCCGACAGCGCTTTGTGCTTGTGGTCGTAGATATCGAGAATCTCAGCCTGACAAATCCGGTGGGCCGCGTGGTTCCGGTGAATCTCAGACAGAATTCCCACCTCTAACCCCCAATCGCTGGGAATGCGCAGCCCCGGAATGATATAGGTCAACAAAGAGAATTCGCCTGAGAGGCTATAGCGGAAGCTGTCGAGATAGTTGAGATAATCGGTTGGCCCTAGAGTCAGCTTCAATGCCCGCAACAGCGGTGTCACCAGCAGTCGCGTCACGCGTCCCTTGAGCTGATTGCCGCTAACGCGAGCGTAGTAGCCTTTACAAAAGCGATAGTCAAATCGTGGGTTCGCTACCGGGTATAGCAACCGCGCCAGCATACTGCGGTTGTAGGTGGTGATGTCACAGTCGTGCAGCGCGATCGCATCTGTCCGCTGGGTCGACATCATATAGCCCAGGCAGTACCAAACGTTGTAGCCTTTGCCCCGCTGCCGGGGGGCAATTCCCTTCTCAACCAACTCCTGCTGCAGTGACTGGAGCCGAGGGCCATCGTTCCAAAGGATGCGATGGTGCTGGGGCAGTTTCGAAAAGTAGTGGTGAGCATAGCGCCACTGTTCTTCACTGGCCCGATCTAGACCAATAACAATTTCAGACAGATAGGGAACCTGCGCTAGCTCTTCAACAATGTGGTGTAGCGCGTCGGACTCTAGCTCAGAGAACAGCGCCGGCAGGATCAGCCCTAGTCGTTGTTTCTGCGAGAACTTAACCAGATCGGCCTCAAGGTCTTCGGTAGAACGGTTACTCAGGTTGTGCAGGGTTGCGATCGCACCATGTTGAAACAGATCTGCCATGACTTTTCTACGGCAACGACAAATAGACTCTACCCCGAAGCCAGCCCCCCGCGTCGGTATCTACCGCAACTAAGTGTCGGTTTCTTTAACCTTTAAGCCAGCCCCTGCTCAGAAGCCCTTCCTCGGACAGTAGGGCCAGTAGCACTGCGGCCCAACCGTCGGGTCCCGGTTCAGGGGCGGTGATTAGGCGTCGCACGCCAGTTAGCGCAAACGGCTGACGGTGGGGGTTCGGCACATGCACGCCAACGTCGGCCACCTGTAGCATCGACAAATCATTGGGGCTATCGCCCAATGCCACAACTCGCCAGTAAATGTCTGGAAACTGATGCTGGTACTGCGTCACCAGCCACCGCAGCGCTTTACCCTTGTCGGTATTTGCAGTCACATGGCGAAACCGTCCCCCCTGGGTCGTCTGCAGCCCATATGGCGCCACCGCAGTCTGAAAGTCAGCCCAGGCCGCCTCAGAATCTTCCCAGTACAGCGGCTCCGACCCGCAGCGCTGCTTCGCTGCGGCCGCATCAGCCACCGTCAGCCCCGTTAAATCAGCAACATCAGCGGCCGAAAGATCCGTAAATCCACGGAAGTTACAGCCCAACTGCTCACGAACTTTAGCCACCTGTTCGGTGAGTTCGGCATAAGCTGGGCCAAACACCTTGGTTTCAGCTTCGTTTCGTCTCAACTGCCCCGCAGGAATAATGACAGCAGCGCCATTCTCAACAATAAACGGCCCATTCAGGCCCATCTCTGCTCGCAGTTTCACTTGCTCCGCAGCAGTTTTGCTGGAATTGAATACCACAGGACAAGCTAGTGCCTTCAGCTGCTTCAGAACAGGTAAGGCAGCATCGTAACGGTAGGTTTGGTGGTCGAGCAGCGTAGCGTCTAAATCCGTTGCGACTAAAAGCCGCCGGGGCCGCTGCTGGGACGAATCAGTAGGCTGATTTGACATCGTTATTTGACTTAGTTTTAGTACCTATCGAGCCGTTGTCCGATGCAGGTTACGCACGATCCAGTAGCTAATGGACAGTGCAAAAATGGCTAACGACAGCCCCAAAAGCTGACTGCCGCTGATTTTCTCAAGGTCGAGAATGATAATTTTGCGGGCAACTGCCGTCAACGACGTTACGATCACTAGCTCGACTTGCACGACGTGCCGCTTCAGGTACGCCGTGATGTTTTCAAGAATTTCTAAGGCGATTAGAACACTTAGAAACAGTCCAAAGATCTCGCTCAACGTCGTTGCAAAAAAGCCCTGAGCGCTGGGTTCGAACAGAGCGATCGCCAGAAACCGCACCAGATCAATCATGATGACGATGATCACCACCAGCATCGTCACTGCCAGAAACTTAGACACCAGCGTTTCAAACTGGCTAGTCCCCTTAAGAAAGCCCTCGTCGCTCGCCCGCCAGACGATGTAATCCTTCAGCCGTCGTGCCATCTGACCTCCACCAACCACACTGCTCTCAAGCCTACGGCAATTCCTACGGCGATGGCAAAATCAGCAGCCCCAGCGGGCTCATCAGGTTGATAGCTTTTTCCACGGTGCTTCAGCTTCCGCGTACGGTTGGGCCTGTTAGCTCAGAGCACTCCATGCCCTGCAATCCGGCTCAAACTTCCCGCAGATTGCGATGACAACGAATGGCTAGCGGGATAAATCTAGAATAACCTTACCGATCATCTGCCCCTGCTCTACCGCCTCGTGAGCTGCTGCGGCTGCATCAAGGCAAAAGCGCTGAGCAATCCGGTGCTGAAGCTGACCGGCTTCGGCCATTACAGTCAGGTCTCGGACGGCAGCAGCGTGGGCCTGATCGCTCATGGCATAGACCAGTACGGTTCGCAGGGTGGCGTTCTTGTACAGCAGATCATAAAAGGGCATTTCCACTGTGGGGGCATCGCCCGACTCGTAGGTGGCAATCACACCATTGCGGCTCACTAGTTTGGCGTTGACTGGCATGTTGGCGTTAAGGGCAACATCGGCGATGCGATCGCACCCCCGTTTACCCACCAGCTCTCGCACCCGAGACACGACGTCCTCTTCCCGATAATTGATGGTGTAGTCGGCCCCCATCTGCCGTGCAACCTCTGCTTTTTCATCGCTGCTGACGGTCGCGATCACGGTCTTTACCCCACCCCATTTGGCCATTTGCAGGGTGTACATCCCCACCGCCCCGGCACCGCCATGGACCAATATCGTCTGCCCGTCTACCGGACCATCGCTAAAGACTAAGAAGTGAGCCGTCATGGCCGGAACGCCGAAGCTGGCCCCGGCCTCAAAACTGAGGCTGTCCGGCAGCTGCACCGCTTTGTAACTAGGCACCTTCACATAGTCAGCCGCTGTCCCAAAGGCCGACCCACGCTGTGCCTCATAGACCCACACCCGCTCACCCAGTCGGGTTTCCGGAACACCCTTCCCCACCGCATCAATCATGCCAGCCCCGTCATTGTGCGGCACAGTACGGGGGTAAGGCTGCCGCAGCCCCATCCACCCACTGCGGAACTTCACATCAGAGGGATTGATCCCTGAGACCTGCACGCGAACGCGGACTTCCCCGGGCCCAGGTTCAGGCGTCTCCAGCTCACCGTACTGCAACACTTCGGCAGCAGCACCCGGCTGTTCGTACCAAACAGCTCTCATGGGGGCCTCCCACCATCATGACCGGCTACAGAATCAAGCATTGTGATTTCCCTTAATTGATTTCTCTCAATTCATACTGATTCAGGGATTGTCGATAATCGTTGGAACGAACAAAAGACGCCTCTAAATCGACACATTTGATACCATTTTGTCTCTCAAAAGACGCATTAACAACAGATGAGTTGTCTATTAACGCGTGTCACAATTCAATCTCATCAGGGGGCAAAGTTGCTAGAGTACCAGTGTTTACAGGGTGAACCTTTCGCGTTACCAACATTACCGCTACAGGCATTACCGCTACAGGCATTACCGCTACAGGCTTGCGCAAGGCCACCCCAAAACCCAAACAACTCCAAGCTTTTCTCTTACTCAGGAGAACTCATATGATTCGATTACTGGTTGGCATTCTAGTCTTTGTCATCAACACGGTCTATCGTAATCGACCCTACCCCAGGTTTTATGTTTTAGAAACGGTCGCGCGTGTTCCGTACTTCTCGTATTTATCGGTCCTGCACCTCTATGAAACGTTAGGCTGGTGGCGTCGAGTAGATTGGCTCAAGGTTCACTTTGCCGAATCGTGGAATGAACTACACCATCTGTTAATTATGGAAGCGTTGGGCGGTAACAGCCGTTGGATCGATCGGTTTCTAGCCCGCCACGTGGCGCTACTGTACTACTGGATTATCGTTGGTTTGTACATGGTGTCTCCCAAGTCGGCCTATCACTTCATGGAACTGGTTGAAGAACACGCCTACGCCAGCTACGACAAGTTTTTGCAAACCAGCGAAGCCGACCTCAAGTCACAACCGGCTCCTGCGATCGCACTCAGCTACTACCGCGATGGCGATCTCTACATGTTTGATGAATTTCAAACCGCTCGTCCAACGACGGATCGTCGTCCACAAATTGACAATCTCTATGACGTGTTTGTCGCCATTCGCGACGACGAAATGGAGCATGTCAAAACGATGGTGGCCTGTCAGCAGCCCAACGCCGAACAGCTAATTCACAGTCCCCACACCCCTGTACTCGCCACAGAATAGCCATTCAGCCTATCCCCGCCCTCATCTCTCGGAAGCATCCCATGACATCAGCCCCTGATCTAATCCACCGCTATCATCAAGGCCAGCGAGACTTTAACGGTCTTTGCCTAACTGCAGCAGACCTGACTCAAGCTAACCTCAAAGGCATTGACCTGAGCTACGCCGACCTGAACCAGACAGATTTAAGTCGGGCCAACCTGCGGGGCGCAGACTTGAGCTACGCCAGTCTCAGCGGTGTCAACTTGACTGGGGCTGACCTACGGGGATGCAGCCTAATTGGTACTGACCTCCGCGACACTCATTTACAGGAGGCCAATCTCACCGCAGCTGACTATGCACCAGGACTGACTCGATTCCCTCCAGACTTTCAACCCGAACAGGCCCACATGCAGCGCATTCAGGTTGATCAATTCCCAACATCAAAACCGATGGACCTGCGTGATACGATACCCCCTGGCAACTGACTTCCAAACCTGTAATGGGGCTTGTAATGGGCAAACAGCGCGACTTCGAGTATCGGCTCAGCTGTGGTAATCGAAGCTGTGGTGATCGAAGTCAGCCGCGCTGCCAGCCTGAGCCTGCCATTCTCCTCATTGGTGGCGCAGAAGGCGGGCTGTCAGGTGAAGATGCCGCAACACGGTGGTTCCTAGAGCATGCCCGTGGCGGTCGATATTTGGTTATACGCACAGGTGGCGTGGGCCGACAGGCCGACTTTATCTGCCGCAACTATCGTGATTACATTCACTCCGCCGCAGAGCTCTCTATCGATAGCCGCGCAGCAGCCAACAGCCCAGAGGTAGAAGATTACATTCGAGCAGCGGATGCGCTATTCATTGCAGGCGGTGACCAGAACAAATATCTAGAATACTGGGAAGGCACCCGCACTGAAGATGCGATCAACTATCTGATCAACGACAAACAAGTGCCCATAGCAGGAACCAGCGCAGGCATGGCCATTTTGGGCAGTCACTACTACTCACCCGACCACCAAGGCGTCCTCAGTTCAGAAATTCTCAACGATCCCTTTCACTTCAACACAGACACCGTCCACGATAGCAATTTTGTCTGCGTTCCCCTACTCTCCAAAGTGATTACCGACACTCACTTGGACCGAATGAACAGTCGCAACCCAGAAACCCGCTATGGGGGGCGGCTGGGCTTGTTAGCCAAAGTTGTTTGGATGGAGAATAATGACCTAGAGAACCGCGCCATTGGCCTAGAAGAAGGTGCCTTTGTCGCCATCAATGCCCAGGGCATTGCCCGCGTGTTTGGTAACGGAAGCAAAAGAGGACAAGACGCCTACTTTTTATCCCCCAACAGCGCGCTACCCGAGCAGTTTGAGCCCGGTTGGCCGCTGGTGTGGGACAACGACGGCAAAGCGGTCCGCGTTTACAGAATTGCAGGTACCCCCGATGGAGTTGGCAAATTTGACCTGAATGACTGGTCCTCGGCCTCGGGCGGCGATTGGTTCTACTGGTACACCTTAGGCGGCAAGTCTGGATTAAAGAAGCAACCGGTTGCGCAGCCGTAAAAGGCAAAAGTGGGAAGGCAAAAGCGGGAAGGCAAAAGGCAGAACAGAACGCCAACTGAGCCTCTCTACCCTTGTGAGGGCGTTGGGACAAGAAAACGCTCCTTCTGCCTTCCGCCTTCCGCCACTAATCAAGATCAAAGCGGTCCAGGTTCATCACCTTGTCCCAGGCAGCCACAAAGTCATGAACAAACTTCGCTTCGGCATCTTGAGATCCGTAGACTTCGGCAATGGCACGCAGCTGAGAATTGGAGCCAAAGATCAGGTCCACACGGGTGCCCGTCCACTTGAGCTCGTTAGTGGTGCGATCGCGCCCTTCAAACTCCATTTCATCGTCCGATACTGCTGCCCACTTCGTCCCCAGGTCCAGCAGGTTGACGAAGTAGTCATTGGTCAACGTCCCCGGTCGCTGAGTGAAGACGCCGTGCTGGGTTCCCCCGTAGTTAGTTCCCAGCATGCGCATGCCGCCCACCAGCACCGTCATCTCGGGGGCCGATAGCGTCATCAGCTGCGCCCGGTCAACTAGCAGTTCCTCTGCAGAAACAGAGGGGCTGTCCTTCAGGTAGTTACGGAACCCGTCTGCGACCGGCTCCAGTGGGGCAAACGCCTCAACGTCTGTGTTCTCCTGGGACGCATCCGTCCGTCCGGGTTGGAAGGGAACCGTCACATCATGCCCTGCCTGCTTCGCCGCCTGCTCAACGCCAGCACAACCGCCCAGGACAATCAGGTCGGCCAGCGAGACGCGCTTACCACCAGACTGAGCATTGTTGAACTCTGTCTGAATGGCCTCTAGCTGTTGCAGCACTGTTGCAAGCTGTTGCGGCTGGTTAGCCTCCCAATCCTTCTGTGGTGCCAGCCGAACGCGGGCACCGTTCGCCCCACCTCGCTTGTCAGAATTGCGGAACGTTACTGCCGAAGCCCAAGCCGTCGAGACCAGCTGCGATACCGACAACCCGGAAGCCAGCATTTTTGCCTTCAACGCGGCCACATCCTGCCCATCAATCAGTGGGTGATCGACGGCGGGAACCAGATCTTGCCACAGGAATTCCTCTGCGGGCACCTCCGCCCCTAGGTAGCGGGACAGTGGCCCCATATCTCGGTGGGTCAGCTTAAACCAGGCCTTGGCAAAGGCATCGGCAAACTCGTCTGGGTTCTCGTAGTAACGGCGTGAAATCGGCTCGTAGACCGGGTCCTTTCTCATCGCCATGTCCGCCGTAGTCATCATCGGCGCATGGTGTTTAGACGGATCGTGAGCGTCGGGCACCGTGGCAACACTGCCGTCTGCGGGTGCCCACTGATGTGCCCCGGCTGGGCTCTTGACCAGTTTCCAATCGTAGGAAAACAGAGTTTCAAAATAGCTGTTATCCCATTGGGTTGGGGTCGGCGTCCAGGCCCCTTCTATACCGCTAGTAATCGCATCAACGCCTACACCAGAGTTGAAGGTACTCTTCCAGCCCAGACCCTGTTCAACAATGCTTGCGCCTTCGGGTTCCACCCCAACCAGCGACGCATCGCCCGCGCCGTGGCACTTACCAAAGGTATGCCCGCCTGCCACCAGCGCCACCGTCTCCTCGTCGTTCATCGCCATGCGGCCAAAGGTCTCGCGGATGTCCCGTCCAGAACCCACTGGATCCGGCTCACCGTTGGGACCTTCTGGATTCACGTAAATCAAGCCCATACGGACGGCCGCTAAGGGGTTTTCAAGGACGCGATCGCCGCTGTACCGCTTGCCGCTGTAGCTTGCATCGCCGTGCCAGGTATGTTCAGAGCCCCAGTAAATGTCTTCTTCGGGCTCCCAAATATCTTCCCGCCCACCGGCAAAGCCAATCGTCTTGAAGCCCATCGACTCCAGCGCACAGTTACCGGCAAAGACCATCAGGTCGGCCCAGGAGATTTTGTTGCCATACTTCTGCTTCACGGGCCATAGCAGCATTCGGGCCTTGTCTAGATTGGCGTTGTCGGGCCAGCTGTTGAGCGGCGCAAACCGCTGCGAGCCCGAAGATGCACCACCTCGACCATCGCCAATCCGGTAGGTCCCTGCACTGTGCCAGGCCATGCGAATAAACAGCGGCCCATAGTGGCCATAGTCTGCGGGCCACCAGTCTTGGGACGTGGTCATCAGCTCGTAGATATCTTGCCGTAGCGCATTAAGGTCTAGGCTCTTGAATGCCTCAGCGTAGTCAAAATCTACGCCCATCGGGTTGCCCTTAGGCGAGTGCTGATGCAGCATTTCTAGCTTGAGCCGGTTGGGCCACCAGTCCTGATTTGACGTCCCACCGCCCGCCGCAAAATTTCGAGGGCCGCCCATAAAGGGGCACTTGTTAATATCACCACTGCTATCTGGAGACGCAGCCATCTGCCGACCACCGCTAGTCTTTGCCGCATTGGTCGCACTGGCGTTACCCGTATCGATGCTGGCGGCCATACGACCAGCATCGGGAGATGACGTTATCGTCTGCCAAACCTGTACAAGCTTACGGCCCAGAATAGGAAATGGGCATCGGGTCTGACGACTGGTTGGTTGGTTTAGGGGGTTACTGGCCGAGCTACTGGTCATAGGTTCTTTCCTCAGTGGTGAGCGCTGCAATGATTAGGATCACAGCAACGAGTAAGTCATAATCATTACGGCTTCTACTAAAGCAATATCGTAAGCCTATCCCAACTCAAACCGCTCAGGTTGCTAAAAATGAATTATGGAAACAATGTTTAATGGTCTCTAGCCAGTCCTGTTCAGATGGGCGGCAATACATACGCTGTGTTGTCCGATAGGCCTGCAGCATCACTACAGCTGTGCCACGGTTGTTTCGTTGCCGCTTAAGTCCCTTTGTTGATCTGCCTACACAACAGAATTTTTCCAGAAAAATCTTGTAGAGATATCAAGAATCAAGAATTAGTGTTGCGCTTTGCTGAACAAAAGTAAGTTTAGTTGCTTACGCTTAAGGTATGAGAGTCCGAGATGAGTATGGGTTGAAGGGCAGCACCGCCAGGATAATGCTGTTCACCTTGCCTGGCGTTATGCCGCTGTTGGTTGAACGGGGTAGCGACGCTTGATGTTCTGAACCTGGCCTATAGCCAGATTATTCTATGCCGACTGAAAAGTGGCATAGAAGCAGGTCATATTTGACAGACCGCTACTTATCTCGCCACCAGCAACGTCCGAAAGATACTCGTGCGAGTAAGGAATAGCGTAGATGTTAGTCAATCATGAAGGACAGCATGTTCCCCAAGCAACCTTTCGAATAGTCAACCGGGGGGAATGGGTTGATCGTTCCAGCGCTGCACTGTTTGATCACAAGACGATCGTGGCGTTCTCTGTACCCGGAGCTTTCACCTGCCCACATTCTCCCATTCAGCTCTTAGGCTATAACGAGTATGCCAAGGCGTTGCAGGCCAGCGGCGTCGACGAGATTTTTTGTATCGCCGTCAACGATCCGTTTACGTTGACAGCTTGGGCTCAGGATGAGGGAGCCGATCAGGTGCGTTTTCTCCCAGATACGCGAGGAGACTTTTCTCGTCAAATGGGAATGCTCGTCAACCTTTCTGACAAAGGCATGGGTTACCGTTCATGGCGCTATTCCATGCTGGTAGACAACGGCATCATCAAGAAAATGTTTATTGAGCCGGATGGTTTTGAGTCGATGCCGACCGTCTCTGATGCAGAGACAATGCTGAATTACGTTAACCCTGACGCCCAGAAACCGAACCAGGCTGCCGTACTGATGCAGGTTTGGCGGACGGTAATGTCTGCCTAAAGCGCATAGCGCCGCCGTTCTACTAAGTAGGCAGCCCTAATTATCTGACGGCATGTCATTCCGTTCGCTTTAGCGGCTCCTCTGGAGCAACGGAGTCGAGGAATCTCTCGATGCATAGCGCTTTTGCCGAGATGCTTCGACAAGCTCAGCATGACACAAGCTTTGATTTACTTACGGCCATACACTTACCGGCTGGCAATGGACAGTTTGTTTTTAGCCGATTCGTCAGCTACGGCTAACCCAGCCAAATCGACCACCGTCATCGTCGGTCCCTCAATCGGCACCAGTTGCACTGCGCAGGCTTTCAGCTCTGGCTCCAACGAAATCGGACAAACCTCAGCATGGGTCAATGCGTTCACCTCAGCATTGTCAGCCCACAAGAAGCCCCAGTGCATAGGCATAAACACCGTCCCCCGCGTAATATTCTGCGTTACCAGCACCTTGAGCTGGGCAAACCCACGAGCAGACTGCACTTCAACCCAATCTCCGGACTGAATCTGAAGCCGCTGTGCATCGCGGGGATTCATTTCGAGTAGCGGAGACGGATGGCGTTTGACAATCTTTTCAATGCGGCCTGTCCGACTCTGCGTATGCCAGTGGCCGTAGAGCCGCCCGGTGGTCAGGACAAAGGGATAGTCTGAATTGGGCGGTTCGGCTAGGCCCTTGGCATGGAAGGCCGCAAACCGCGCCCGTTTGTCGGGAGTTTTGAACTGTAGGTTGGTGTAGAGCCGTTTATCGAACTTGTCTCGGGCAGTTTCAGGTGTTTCATTCTGAGGATAGGGCCATTGGATCGGGCCTGCGGCCAACTTCTCGTGGCTGAGCCCCGTCATATCGCACAGTTGCCCTTTGGTCAGCGTCAGAAACTCTGCATAGACCTCGGCTGAGTTGACCCAGGCAAACTGCTTTTCAAAGCCCAGCCGACGACCTACCTCAGCAAAAATCTCCCAATCGGCCCGTGCTTCGCCCGGTGGCTGACGAAAAGCGGGGCAGTAGGTGACCACCCGTTCGGAGTTAGTCATCGCCCCGGCCTTCTCGCCCCACTGTGATGCAGGCAGCACCACATGGGCAAACATAGCCGTTTCGGTGGGGTAGTAGGCGTCTTGGCAAATGGTGAAGGGCGATCGCTTTAGCGCTGCTTGAGTCCGTTTGACATCCGGCATGCTCACGGCAGGGTTCGTTGCAGCCACCCACAGCACACCCACCGCGTCCTGCTCCAGCGCCAGCATCATGTCCCAAGCGGCTAAACCAGGCTCAGGGGAGATACTCCCCGGCGGGACCTGCCAAACCTGCTCAACCGCCTGGCGGTGGTCAGGATTTTTGACCAGGCGATATCCAGGTAAAATGTGCGCCAAACCGCCCGCCTCACGCCCACCCATGGCGTTGGGCTGGCCCGTCAATGAGAAAGGCCCTGCCCCCGGACGGCCAACGTTGCCCGTCATCAGGTGCAGATTAATAATCGTCCGGCACTTTGCGGTGCCCTCGGTGGACTGATTCACGCCCATCGACCAGAGCGACAGCACCCGCTGAGATTTACCCCACAGCGCAGCAGTCTTGATGAGCTCTTGAGTAGTGATGCCGCAAATTTCGGCTACCCGCTCTGGTGGGTAATGCTGAGCGACCTCGGCAAACTCGCTGAACCCTGTTGTGCATTCGTCAATAAACGCTGGGTCAATCCAGCCATGCTTCAGCAGCAAATGGGCGATGCCGTTGAGTAAGGCGACATCGGTACCAGGCTTAATCGCCAGATGCACATCAGCGGCCTGCGCTGTTTCAGTACGACGGGGGTCCACCACAATCATCTTCACCTTGCGGTTTTTCTTGTGGTGCTTCCGCAGTCGATTAAAGACAATGGGGTGGCATTCTGCGGTGTTGGTGCCGATGAGAAAGGCACAGTCGGTCAGTTCTAAATCGTCGTAGCAGGGGGGTGGCCCGTCAGCCCCAAAGCTTTGGATATAGCCCGCTACAGCTGACGACATACATAACCGTGAGTTAGCGTCAAAGTTGTTGGTACCCAGACAACCCTTGAGGAGTTTTTGAGCGGTGTAGTAGTCCTCAGTCTGGAACTGGCCAGAGCCGTACATACAGATCGATTCAGGCCCTCGGCCATCCATCGCCGCCTGAATTTCTGCGGTGATCCGCCCCAGGGCAGCATCCCAACTAACCTGACGAAAGGGCTCATCCAGCGAGTTGCGCATCATCGGATGTAGCAACCGGTTTTTATCCAACGATTCGCCCAGGGTACCGCCTTTGATGCAGACCTGACCTTTACTGGAAGGGTGAGCACGATCACCCCGCGTCAGCCACACCGGATTTCCCTCACTATCCCGGTTCACCGGTCGACCAGGACGAGCCGGGGGTAATGCCTCTAGCCCGCAACCGACACCACAGTAGGGGCAAAGGGTTTTGGCTGGTTCAGTCATTCAGGACCTCCCGATGGAGCTTGTACAGCGGTTGATGATGTACCGATGCAATTCAATTAAAGGATAGGGCCATGCCATAGCGCTTGCGCCGCTGGCTTGTATTGCCTAACACATGACCGAATAACACGTCTGCTAGTAACGAGCGCTTTAAGCTTTATTTACGAATTAATAGAGAGCAAAAAGGGGCGGCGGACCACCCCTTTCTGCCTAACTGTCCGCCTAATTAGGCACGCTGAGTTGCGTCAAAGAATCACCTTATTCGTTGTAAGCAACCTGAGTGGACGACTCGGGCACACCGACAACCGGTGGTAGCTCATCATCAGCGTGAGCATCAGCGAAGGACCCCTTGGGCTCATCCAGGAAGAAGACACAGAGGAAGGCCACAATCAGACCGGCTACACCCAGAACCTGGAAGAACTGAGAGTTAACAGCCGCCATGACCGGCTCACCACCGTTGGCAGCAGAAGACGCATCAACAAACAGAAGACGAGTCGTCAGGTAGGCCACAGCACCAACGTTGCCGTAAGCACCTACGTTACCAGCAATCTGGCCGGTAATCCGCTTCTTAACCAAAGGCACGATCGCGAAGGTCGCACCCTCAGAAGACTGTACGAAGAAGGAGCAAGCCATGGTCAGAATCACAGCCAGAGGCAGAGGCCAAGCACCGTTCACTGTGCTCATTAGCAGATAGCCAATGCCCATGCCTGCGGTCAGGATGACCATCGTCCACTTACGGCTACCCATCTTGTCAGAGATGATGCCACCGCCGGGGCGAGACGCCAGGTTCATAAAGGCATAGCTTGCGGCAATTACACCAGCTGTTGCCTTGTCGAGACCGAAGGTGCCTTCAAAGAACGCCGGCAGCATAGTCACAACAGCTAGCTCGGAGCCGAAGTTAACGATGTAGGTCAGCTCTAAGATAGCGACCTGCTTAAAGCGATAGCGGTCTTCTGCGGGATAAACCTTGGTGCCTGCCAACAGCTCTTTGTTCACAGCCCAGCAGTTGTAGGCTTGGAACGCGTATAGACCAATCAGAGCAATCCACGCGATGTACATGCCACCCGTTGTCAGGAACTGTACCTTAGTCAGACGCCAAGCCAGCACCATCAGAATGACAGTGAGGGGAATGTTCATGAGCATCAGGAACCAGAAGTCACGCTTCGTAGTAACCTCGATGCCGCGAGCGCTCTTGGGACGGCGATAAACCTTGCCAGGAGGGGTGTTGGTAACGTTGAAGTAGTAGAACGTACCGTATAGCGCTGCGATGATACCGCTACCAGCGATGGCTGCACGCCAGTTCAAAACGCTGGCCTCAAAGGGCGGGAACATCAGTACGCGGAACGTTTGGGGCTCGCCAAAGTTAAAGGCACCGGGTAAGGCACTTAGCGCTACGGCGAAGATAACCATGGTGAAGGCTGAGAAAGCAGAGCCGAAGTTGCCCCAGCCACCGTAGATACCTTCAGCAGTACCCACATCCTTAGGCGGGAACCACTCGGCAGTCATACGAATGCCGATAACAAAGCCTGCACCGACAATGCCCATCAGTAGGCGGCCAAACACGAGCTGGTTAAAGCTCTGGGCCGAGGCAAAAATGATACAGGGGATGGCTGCGTAAATCAGCAGCAGTGAATAGGTGAGACGAGGACCAAAACGGTCTAACACCATACCAATGATGATACGGGCCGGCACCGTCAGGGCGACATTACACAGGCCGATAGTTCCAGCCTGAGCGGGGGTAAGACCGAAATCTTCCCGAATTGTTGTTGCAAAGGGTGCGAAATTAAACCACACCACAAACGTAAGGAAAAAGGCAAACCAGGTTAGGTGTAATATTTTATACCTGCCCTGAGTTGCTTTGGTAACCAACTCTCCGAGCATCTGTGCTACGCTCCTAATTAGAACAAGATATGAACCAAAGCCTGTCAGACGCAGGCTTTTTCTTTGTGTAGGCAGTCAGACCGCTAGTTCAAACAACTATGGAGTCACTGCACCCGTTTATGCTGGTGACTTGGAGGTGGCTCCAAAGTCTTTCACCAGCAATTCTGTTATTACGCCATGCAGCTCGTCGCAGGGGACTTTTTGCATCACCCGTTCACCGAGCTTGGCGTCTTTTCCTACCTTGCCGCCCATGTAGATGTCAACGGCTTCGACCATTTGGCCATCCTTACGGACCTTGGTCCCCAGCATGCCAATCTGAGCCACCTGAGGCTGTCCGCAGGAGTTGGGACAACCCGTCCAGTGCATACGCACCGACTCCGGTAAGTTCAGCTCAGCATCCAGCTGCTCTGCCAGCGCCTGAGCCCGCTGTTTGGTTTCCACTAGGGCAAAGTTACAGAACCTTGATCCGGTACAGGAGACCAGCGATCGCACTAAGGGCGTGGGCTCGGTAGGAAACTTTTGCACGATGGGGTCAGACAGGAACGCCTCCAGCCGGGATTCTGGAATGTTGGCAATGATGACGTTCTGCTCAACCGTTAATCGAATCTCGCCGTCACCGTAAACGTCAGCAACGCGGGCGATATCAAATAAATCTTCAGCGTGCATGTGACCCGTTGGTACATGTAGACCGACGTAGTACAGCCCTGCCTGCTGCTGAGAATGGGGCCCGAGGTAGTCGCGCTTCTCATCGGTAATGGCATCCTCTGGGGCAGCGGTCGCCAGCTCGCGCCCGTAAGCCTTAACCACTTCTTCTCGAAACTTCTCAACACCCCACTCTTCAATCAGCCACATCATCCGCGTCTTTTGACGATTCCCGCGAGAACCATTGTCGCGAAACACCTCTAAAATAGCTCGACAGAGATCAACAACCGGAGCCTCTTGGGGGGGAACCCAAGCATCGAGGGGAATAGCCGCCTCGCAGCGAGTAGAAGAGAAGAATCCACCGACAACAACATTGAAGCCAAACTCGCCGTCCTTGTAAGCCGGAACAAAAGCAATGTCGTTGATCTCAGCATGGACAGAGTTGTCAGTGCTGCCCTCAATGGCGATGTTGAATTTGCGTGGCAGGTTGGTGAATTCGTAGTTACCCTCACCGCCATTGGTGATCATATCTTGGACGGCCTGCACCAGCCCGCGCGTATCGAACAGTTCGCGGGCGTCTAAACCTGAGACAGGAGACCCAGTAATGTTGCGAACATTGTCCATGCCAGACTGCATCGACGTCATACCGGCAACCTTAAGCCGACTGAAGATATCGGGAATCTCCTCGAGACGAACCCCCCGAAGCTGTAGATTTTGACGTGTCGTAATGTCGGCGCTGCCGTCATCTCCGTAGCGCTCAACAATCTCCGCCAGAACTCTCATTTGCTCGGCGCTAATGGTGCCGTGGGGCATCCGCATCCGCAGCATGAACTTACCCGGTGTAACAGGGCGAAAGAAAATACCTAGCCACTTGAGACGCCCAGTTAGGTCAGTCTCATCTACGGCCTCCCAGCCCATCTCTGCGAACTTCTCAAGTTCGTCTTTAACGGCTAAGCCATCCTTTTCAGCCTTGTACTTCTCAAACTTATTGAGCTTTACTTTCTTGGTCGCTGCTACCACGGCGATAACCTGTTCGTAACGATATGAACTGCCTTGAATAATACGCTGTCTTGAACAGTATGCTTCAAGCCGGTCTTGCTAGTAAGTCAGCACAAAGATACTCTTATCAGCTAACCGTGCTTTGGAAAAAGGCGAGTGATGGGGGTTAACCCTTCACTCGCCAGACACACTGATAAGGAACCGCTTCAGGAGTTGTTAACTCACTTACTGTCAATTGAGTTCAGACTAGTGAAGTTCCCCGGCTAGTTTTGTATGAATGGTTACCGTTTGAAACATGATTTGCTATTTTCGCATTCATTATTTGCCAAAACTGCATTAAACCTATGTGTTTTCCCTTACTTCCTGGGAGGTTGGTAACGGGTCAGCGCCACAGTCAACACGGCGTTGATGAACCATCAAAGGATTAAATAAACAGCAGGACTTTCAATAACAGCGAACTTTTAATTTCTGTAAAACCCCTTCGTTGTAAAAGGAATCAGCAGATTTGTTTCTGTCATAGTAGGTTTGACGTAGCAACAGAACAGACAGTTTTACGGTAATTGCTGACTAGAACCGCGACACTGCAGCTTGTCAAATCCCTAAAGCTAGCTGCATGCGCTGTCTGCATAATAGAGATGACGTTTTCGCAAATATAGGCTGCAAGGTCGGCGATATATTTTAGATAATGGGAGCTGACAGTTTAGGAGTCATTTTGCATGCAGCCAGCGGCACCACGTATTGGCCCGGCAGTCAGCATCGAAGAGAGCAGTACTCAACACCAGTCAGGATCGATTCACGCTGAATCTACTCGTTCGACCGCTATTAAAGTAGAAACAAGCACTGTAGGCCCCACAGAACGGGTCCCAATTGCGATCCAAGCTGAGCTGGTGACCACAGATTGGGTGAGCTTTGCCAAAGCAGTAACCGATATTGACCAAGCGCTGAAGGTGCTGTCCGAAGGTGACTTTCAAGGGCGGTGGGAAATTGTTAAACGCTTTCCAGATTTTGGCAGTAGCGCGATCGCACCACTGATTGCAGCAGCCCAAGACGAGGCAGCCGATGTTGAGTATCGCTGGTTTGCCATTCGCAGCCTGGGTCGATTTACCGCGCCTGACGCTATTACCGCTCTGGGAAACCTGGTCACAGCGACAGATAGTGACGATCTCAGTTCCTTGGCCGCTGAGCAACTGGCTGGCATGGGCAAGCAGGCTGTAGCCGCATTGGTGCCCCTACTCGACCACCCAGCTGAGCGGCTGCTAGCCGTCAAGGCATTGGGGCAAATCCGTCAGCGTTCTATTATCGAGCCACTGCTAAACGTCCTCAACGATCCGGACCCCGTACTACGGCAAACGGTCCTGGAGGCGTTGGGTAGCTTTCACGACCCACGAGTCACCCAAGCCCTGCTCTCAGCGCTGAACGACACGAGCAGCCCGGTGCGCAAGGAGGCCGTCATTACCCTAGGCCATCGCCACGACCTGTGCCATCAGCCTGCTATCCTGCGCCCCCTCGAACAGCGCCTTTGGGATATCGATTTAGAGGTTTGCTGCCAGGCTGCCGTTGCCATTGGCCGATTGGGGCTGACCGACTCGCTACCGGCCTTAGAGCAGCTCATGGCATCTGTCAATACGCCAGAGCTGCTCTTACGCCACACAGTAAAATCGCTCAGCTGGTTCGACACTGCTGAGGCCCAGCATATTTTGCTCAAACACTACGGCCAACTGCCGACCCCTGTTCAGCTAGAGGTTGTTCGACGACTGGGGCAATTGAAGACCTCACCCGACCAGGCCGTGCAGTTTTTGCTAGATCGCCTCTCCCAGTATCTACAAACCCATTATCTACAGGCCCAGCATCCTCAGGCCCCAGCGGAAGCATCGTCCAACGTAGCCATTAAGCGAGCGATCGCGCTGAGCCTAGGACAGCTCGGCGACAAGGCGGCTTTTCGATCCCTAGTCCCCCTACTGGCCGATCCCAATCGCCAGGTGCAGTTTCACTGCCTGCGGGCCCTCGAACAGCTGGCATCCCACAGCCTAGAAGTCGACTTGGAAGTCATTCTCAACGGTCATACGTTGCCAGAGGCCGTTCAAACCCAAATCGAAGCTCACTTAGAGACGTGGTAAGCTTTGGGGCAAAGATTAACAAACCGTTAAGACAGCCCAACAAACGATTGAGATAGGGGTTAGTGACTGCTAACTGTGCTATCGACTACAGGACTGTAGAGTGTTGCAGAGCTCTCACAGATGGCAACCCAAAAAACTTTGACCAGCAGGTATGTGAGACACATCGATACGGGATACATATACATATAAAAGTCGTCCATATGTGTAAAAGCCACCACCTCATTCAGGGTATTTAACTCGACCGACCACTGAGCTCAGGTGTCATCGCCTATCGGATAACCCATTGTCGTTCTCAAGCCGTTATTCTCAAATCGTCATTCTCAAATCGGGCAAGACGACAGCCGACACAAAATGCCTGAATAGCCATCACCTAGCTGACGGCCCCATCGTTCAAGCACTCAGTTAATGGGCCTGTAGCCAGTCTTACCAAACCAGTTATAAAGACCGCTTATCCTAGATTAGATACGCCTTTTTATCCAACCCCATTACTGGGGACGGCCTTTACAGGGGTAACGCCTCTCCATGCGACTCGAGCAGCTCCAGACGTTTTTAGCGATTGCCGACACCGGCAGCTTTCAGGCTGCTGCACGGCGTTGTGGGGTTACCCAATCGACCGTCAGCCGCCAGATTCGTGCCCTAGAAGACGACCTTGGCCTGCCACTGTATCATCGTACTGCTCAAGCCAAGCTGACCGTCGGTGGCGAACGGCTCTTGCCTCGGGCTCGCCGCATCTGCCAGGAATGGCAACAGGCCGTTAGCGACATTTCCGACCTAGTGGCCGGTAAACAGCCTGAGCTTTGTGTCGCTGGCATTCACTCCGTGTGTTCGCACCTACTGCCGCCGATTGTGATTCAATTTTGTCAGCGCTACCCCGATGTCCAGCTGAGACTGACCGCGTTGGGCAGCGATCGCTCCCTTAAGGTTCTACGCGATGGGCTCGTCGACATAGCGGTGGTCATGCACAATCCGCTACTGACCAGCAACCAAGAAATGGTCGTTACCCCCCTGTACGAGGAGCCTGTCGAGGTGCTGATGTCCGCGTCTCACCCCCTCAGTCAGTACAGCACGATCCCCTGGGCGGCGCTGGCTAACTATCCCCAGGTTGTCTTTAAAGACGGCTATGGCATGCAGCGTCTGGTGCAGGCTCAGTTTAACGAAGTGGACGGCGAACTTAAGGTTGCCTTAGAACTCAATACGCTGGACGCCTTTCGTGGTGTAGTTCGTCAGGGTAATCTGGTTGCCCTGCTACCCCAATCAGCCCTGGCAGAAAGCCGCCGTGATACGGCCCTCGCTGTCCGCAAAACGGCGCAGCCCGAGCTGACCCGCAAGGTGGTTATGGTCACCACCCAAGACCGGCTACAGCTACCACCCGTGCGTCATTTTTGTGAAATGGTCAAAGATCTGGCCAACGCTTCATTCAAGGCGCTAGATGATCTACCTATGCTGTTGGCAGGGTAGTCGGAGGACACAGTCATGAGCGGCCCATCCCCCAGTGACGATTTTAGGGACTTGCTGAAAAAAGTCGGCAGTGGCAGTCACACCTCCAAAAGTTTGACCCGGACTGAGGCGGCTCAAGCCACCCGGATGATGCTGGAGCAAATCGCTACGCCAGCCCAGATCGGGGCATTCATGATTGCCCATCGCATCCGTCGCCCGGTCCCCGAAGAACTGGCTGGCATGCTGGACTGCTACGAACACATGGGACCGCAGCTTCAGCCCATCCCGTCAAACTACCCGGTCACCGTCTTCAGTTCACCCTACGACGGTCGCAGTCGCACTGCGCCCGTCAGTCCGATCACTGCCTTGGTCTTGGCCGCAGCCGGAGCACCTGCCGTCCTGCACGGGGGCGATCGCATGCCCACCAAATACGGCATCCCTCTCGTTGAGCTGTGGCAATTACTGGGGGTCAACTGGCGTCCACTGACGCTTGCTCAGACTCAGCGCGTTTTTGAACAAACGGGCATCGGCTTTGTCTATCTGCCTCAGCACTTTCCTGCCGCCCAAGGCTTGGTTCCCTATCGAGAGCAGTTGGGCAAGCGTCCCCCCATTGCCACGGTGGAACTCATGTGGTCCCCCTATGCAGGCACGGCCCATGTCGTCAGCAGCTATGTTCATCCCCCTACGGAAGGGCGAACGCAGGCGGCGTTTGCCATGAGAGGCACTCAACGCTTCAGCACAATTAAAGGACTGGAAGGCAGCTGCGATTTGCCGCGATCACGCACCGCAATTATCGGCACCCAGTCCCCGTCTACCCCATTTGAGCGACTGCTGCTCCAGCCTAGAGACTACGGCTTAGCCGACGTCGATCCGCCATTAACCGACGATGCTGAGCTGTCGGCTCAGCTCCAAGCGGCACTGGCGGGCAAAGCCAACACCCTGGCCGAGTCCATCATCTGGAACGGCGGGTTTTACCTGTGGCAGTGTGGCGTTACCAAAAACTTGGCCCTCGGGTTAGACCGCGCCCGGCACGATCTAACAAAAGGACACGTCGCAGAACAGCTCGCGCGCCTAATCAATGCCGTCCAATCTCAGACAGCTGCGGACGTTGCTCCACGGGCCTACAGCCACTCCGGCAGCTAGAAGACGACTGCTGCGTTTGGGTTGAGTAGCCGTGCCCTACTAGAAGCAGACACCAAAAACGCGTCACTGCCGCATCATGGCTCTAACCTAAGGCGGATATTCGGCTCAACCGTGACAAAGTCTATGCATTCCATAGAGTCCAGGCAGGGCAAGGATCACAGTCACCCAATCGGGCCAGCTCACCTATTTTTACACCTTAAGAACAGGGCAGCATTCAACAGCTACCCAACAGCCAAAAAACGGTTTTTTATTAAATATTTAGCCTTTTCCGTGCAAAATCAGCCAACTGTCTCAGTAAGGCGTGAAAGGAGCGAAGTATCGAGGCATACAGACACAGATGTTGCAGCTACCGTAATAATGAGCCATACTTAACTACAGCGTTTTTTAATTTTACTGTTCTACGGTCCCGATCTGTTTTACGATCTCCCGGACCGTTCCAGCGCCTTGGGTTCAATACTCTTAGTACCCTTGACATAAATATCTCCATTACTGTTTGGCTCAACGTTAGCGTCGTTAAGTCAGACAGCACAAATAACAACTTCCGCTGAGACAACTTTAGTTGTCGGCGTTCTCATAGTGCTCGCTGCCATCATTCCCGTTGCAAACTAGTAACCGCTCTAACCTGTAACTAGCCTGACCTGGCATTAGGTGTAGGTCTAGCTGATGTTGTTCGACGCCTGCTGTTTTCCAAGGCAGCAGCCATTCGATCATGACCCAACCTGAGTTTTACGGCCTCACCGCTGGCGTCGGGGTATCGAACTGGAGAATTTCAGCCTAAGCAGGAGATAGCTCTAAGGCAGCATATAGCTTTGTTCTAACGGAGCCTAGCGGCCACCATCCTACATGCATTAGACAATCTCTTTGTCAATGACATGCCTGCGACAGATTCTGCTGCTCGTTTTTTTTGCGGCTGCAAAGCCAAGAATGCACTTAAAAATAGACACAGAATCGCCCAAAATGCCTCAATTTTTCTCTTTTAATTCTCAAAGAAGAAAAATAAGAAAGGCTATTAGTAGGCATTCTGAACATTTTCGTGGCTCTGCCGTATTACGAAGCAATAACTTTTATAATATTGTCTTAAGATTTGTTTTGGTTTAGTATCGACAAGGGTTCAGCGTCCCGGAAAAACGCTGTAGATGCGGTTTCTCCCAAATTTAGGTAATGATGACAACCACTTCAGCAGTTAAGACCTTTGTTGCCGCGTACGACAGCGCCCCCCTCACCTACGAGAGTCTGGACAACGCGGTTGAGGCAATTTGTTGTGATAGGCACTTTCGCAGCCTCTTGCTTTCCCTGATTGACAGTCCAGCTTTTGCAAAAGAGCTTGGAGAAGACTTTGCAGCAGCGGGCGCGATCGCTGGCTTAGCCGCCTGCCGCAGTCTTCGCAGCGGTCTCAATTTCTCCCTTAAGCGTTTCTTTGCCCTGTTTGCAGAAATGGTGGGTGCCTTCGACATGGCCGCGGGGTTAGCCTGGCGCAATTTTTCTGACCGGCTGCTGTTATCCAACCTAGGTGAGGTCAAACTGCTGGAACGCCTGCTCCGTAGCCGTGACAAAGGGTTCTATGAAGCCCTGGCTGAGCGTTTGGTGAAAGAGAACCCTCACGCGATTTATCCCACCTCCAGCTATCGCGAAAGTCGGGGCTACGTGGTCAACACCGAGGATGACCACCATGTCGAGGCGGTCATGCACTCCAGCACCTTTACCTCAATCAAGCTAGTAGACCATGCGCTAGACCCCGATCAGACCATTTTAAGGGATACCTACAAGTCGCTGGGGCGCTGCGTTTGCGTGGTCGACCAAAACGTCGAACGCTACTACGGTGAGCAGATAGAGCACTACTTCGACTACCACGGCATCCAGCTTGACAAGGTTGTTTATCGGGCAATGGAAGTCGACAAAGGGATTTCTACCGTAGAGAGAATGCTGGGTGACTTCAAACGTCTGGGCGTCTCTCGTAACGAACCGGTGCTCATTGCCGGGGGCGGTGTTCTAACCGATACGGCCGGTCTGGCCTGTGCGCTCTATCACCGCAACACGCCCTACGTGATGCTCTCTACCTCTATTGTTGCAGGCATTGATGCGGGTCCATCGCCCCGTACCTGCTGCGACGGGTTTGGCTACAAGAATCTGTTTGGCGCTTACCACCCGCCGGTTCTCTCCATCACCGATCGTCACTTCTTCAAGACGCTAAAAGAAGGCTGGCTGCGCCATGGCATTGCCGAAATCATCAAGATGGCAACGGTTAAGGACGCTGAGCTATTCGAGAATCTAGAAAAGGCAGGATCGGCCCTCATCGACACACGGTTTGGCACTGTTGACTGTGAGCCCGATGAAGCGATCGCCGCACTCTCGAGGCGCATCTGTGCGGGTGCGCTGCGCAGCTACGTTGCGGCCGAGTACGACAACCTGTACGAAACTCACCAGTGCCGCCCTCACGCTTATGGCCACACCTGGTCTCCCGGCTTTGAAATTGAAGCCGGCCTGCTACATGGTCATGCCGTTGCCATTGGTATGGGTTTCGGCGCTTACCTGAGCCACAGTGTTGGCTGGATTAGCGAAGAACACATGCACCGCATCCTCAAGCTGATCAGCAGCTTTGGTCTGAGTCTGTGGCACGATATTCTGCACAACAAAGTTACGCTCTGGGAATCTCAAGAAAAGATTGTTCAGAAGCGGGGACAGAATCTGGCTGCACCGTTACCCAAAGGTGAGATTGGTCAGTGTGGTTACCTCAACTCGTTGACAAAGCAAGAGCTCTTCAACGCGGTTGAAGAATACCAGGCCATCTGTGCCCAATACCCCCGGGAGGGCTGGGGGATCGACCCCCACTGCGCCGACGTAGGGCTAGAAGACCCGTCTACCGTGGGCCATAGTCTGACTACCACGCAGCCCGCAGAGAACGGCCATGCAGCCGGACTGGAAGAGGCCCTATCAGCGGTTTAATAGCTTAAGCGTAACGCTGACAGGTAGGGGTGCAGTCCGCCGCTGTACCCCTACAGCCTTTTGAGTCCCTGCGGCCTCTTGAGACGGTATTTAGGATGGATGTTCAGGAACCAAACCATGGCTAAAGACGCATTTGATATTGTTATTCCGCTCTTTCGCGTGCGCTGGAATACGCGGGCAACGCTAGAGGGACTAACCCAGCACTACCAGCCTCGGTCTATCCATGTGGTCACGCCCCACGAGCAGGCTGAGCTGTTGTCCTCAGTCTCTGAAGATTGGGACATTGCACCCCTACAGATTCATCCAGAAGAAGATTTTTTCAAGCCTATCGGCTTTACCAAAGACCAGATCTGTCAGGTTCTAGACCTGAGTGGGTCGCTTTATACCCCCGGCTGGTTTTACCAGCAGCTGCTAAAGCTAGGAGCCTATGAGGGCATCGAAGGACTGAGCGAGTGGTACCTGGTATGGGATAGTGACCTGTTGCCAGGTGAAACCTGGCCGCTGTTTCAAGATATTGACGGTGAGGCAAAGCATAGCTTCGCACTGATTCAGCACAATGCCTACGGCAATCCAGCGATTGTTGCCAAATGGGAGCACTGGATCAACACCGTGCTGGGTATTCCAGCAGCCAAGGACCCCGTGGGTACGTTCATTCCCCATCACATGTGGTTCAAGCAGTCGCACCTACGAGATTTTGGCAAACGGCTCGGTGAATATTACCAGTCTGACGACCATTGGCTGCAGCTGATGATGCAGTCAGCCAACGATTTTGGCACCTTTGGCGAGTATTGGTGCTATTCCTCTTGGGTTGCCCATTACGCACCAGAAGACCTAAATTACTATCCTTACGAGGCTTACGGAGAGACGTCCGAGCGCTTTTTTGATGATGGAACAGGACTGTTCTCAGCAGCGCTGAAGCAATACCAGGAAACGGTAGAAGGCATCAAAGATGGCTTTCCACCCTCGTACAAGACCGTAGACGCCTTTATTCGAGAGGAGTACGGCCCCGATGCCTTACCCTCTTCTATTGCATTTGAGAGCAGCCCCCGCCATCTCAAGAAGAACGAAGAAACTATGCATATCGAGGAAACGCGATCGCGCTGGAATCCAAGAATGGCGAGCGTGGGTTGAGGCTTAGCGCAAGCTCTACATCCCCTAGCCCCGCCACCGACGCAGACGAGTGTCCCAACTACGATGAGAGCTGGGATAGCGACCTGATCAGCGGACTATAGGGAAGGGTTCAATAGGGCTGATTTATCGCGCTTTAATCAGCACCAGATCGTCCTCTACCTTGGCTTCGTAGGGAGCCAGCGGACCGGATGCGGGTCCTTCGGCAACGGTGCCGTCGGCATTAAACTTAGACCCATGGCAGGGGCAGGCCAGCAGGTCGCCATCCCAAGCGACCGTACAACCCTGATGGGTACAGAGTGAGTTGTAGGCCACAACCCCCTCCGGATTCCCCGGATCGCGAATAGCAACAACCTGACCAGCAACAAAGCCAATTTTTGAGAGTGAACCGTTGGCGTCTAGGTCCTCGACAGTGCCCAGCGCCGCAAATCCGTCCTCTCGGATGCTGCTGTCAACTGGGGTGGGCCCGGAGGAAGCCGGGGCGTCATCTGAGGTCGGCGCATCAGCCGTTTCTTCGGGCGTGCAAGCCGCCATGGCAACGGGTAAAGAGGTTGCTACAAAGCCCAGCCCAACCCAGTTCAAAAATTCACGTCGTTTCATAGATTTATGGGAGAGTTAGGGTACGACGTACCCGTTGAACAAACAAGACCGGAACGATTCAGCGCGAACTTATCGCAAGGTTCAATTGCATTGAACTGGGGAAAGCCCCAGGTTTCAACCTAGACGCGGTTTAGCCATCGCCCCTAATTTCCTTGAGGCGTTGGCGTCACACTGACATCGGCATCCGACATCTCACTACCTAGCCAGCCTTGGTGCCGCGCCGCCGCCGCCAGCACAAACAGCAGATCTGCGCCGACTACCGCAACAATCATTAGCTCTGATCCACCCGTGCCAAAGCCATAGCTGTGCAGCCCCGTACCCAGCACAAAGTTAACCCCGTACCAGGCCATCAACACTGCGTTAAAGGCCACCACACTGGCCACGCTGATGCCGAAGTTGCCAATCCAGCCTACCAGCCGACCATGTAGGGGAATCAGGTAGCACAGCAGCGCAATCAGCGCCCAGGTCTCCTTGGGATCCCAGCCCCAGAACCGTCCCCAGGAGAAGTGCGCCCAGATGCCCCCCAGAATGATGCCCGCCGTCAGCAACAGCACGCCCACCTGTAGCACTCTATAGTTCAGCTGCGACAACAGCTGAATCCGCTTCTTGGCATTGGGCGTAAACAGGTAGCTACCCAGGGCAACATGCCCCAGGCCCAACGCCAGCGCAAAACTGGCATAGCTGAGGGCGATGGTAGGGACATGAATGCTGAGCCAAAAGTTATCGCGCAGGACCGGAACCAGCGGGGCAATACTGGGGTCCAACACGGCGGGCAAGCTATCGGCCAAAATCAAACAGACGACAGACAGAGGGGCAGCCGCCAGCAGGTAGTACTTAGACCGCTGCAGTAGCTCGAAGGTAAGCGCGATCGCAGCAATGCCAAACCCAACCCAAACCACAGATTCATACATGTTGGTCACGGGCGGACGACCGGCAATCTGCATCCGCTCCCAAAAACCGTAGGCTTGCACACCCACCCCGGCCACAAACAAACCGATGGCGGTCCAGTAGGCCGTAAAGGGCTTAATCCAGAGCACACCCAGCATCACCAGAAAGGCTAGGCCATACAGCTGCCACGCTTTAGCAAAGGGATGGAAGTGATTAAAAAATATTTCCCGGTGCATCACCGCATTGACCGGATACACCTGAGGACTCAACGCCGCCAGCCCGTCCTTCAGCTCAGCAGCCAAAGGGCCAATCATGGCGATGTGGCTTGTCCCAGAGAAAACCGTTTGCTTGATCAGCGCGAAGTCTGCCAGCAGGGGCGCGACCGATTCTGGTGCATACAGCGTCGGGGCTTCGCTGATCCCTAACCACTTGCCTTTAGGGTCGGTCGGATGGGGAACGATAGCGATCGCATCATCATTTACCGACCCTAGCATCAGCGTCAGTCGGTCTTCTATCGTCAGAGCCTCTCGCTCATCGCGGGTGAGGTCTTCGTCCTTTAGCTCTTTCTCGTGGGCACTGCGAACAACACTGCCCAGCTCGGCATTGCCCATCAGCGTCTTGAAAGAAAAATACTTCTCGTCCACCGGCAGACCAACCCGCTCCTTCAGGGGGCGATAGCTGACTAGAACAAAGGGCTCTTCGTTCCAGTTGCGATTGTTCAGCCACAGCGACAAAAACGTTTCCATGGCGCTTTCAGTGACGCGGTTACCGTTGGCATCCTCGTGCTGGTAAGTGGTTTTGCCGTGGATTTTAGCAACGGTTTCCTGGGCAACGGTGTCCAGCGGCTTTTTACGGCCGCCCTGCTGCACCACCAGCGTCTCTAGGGCATCCGTGTCAGAGACCTGAAACTGATTTACCGGCAGGGCAATCAGCAATAGCCCTAAGCAAAGTCCAATCGCAAACTTAAACAGCTTCATCGTTCCTGTGGTTTTCAAAATTGTTTTGTCGGCCTATGGGTAATTCAATGTCTAAAAGTCAAGCCCGCCATCCAAGCCGGTTGGCCAGCAGCAGGCTAATGCAACACACTCAAACTAGCTCTCCTGAACACGACCTTTGGTAAACACGCTCAGAATCGGAATGGTGCCCGCAGTCGAGTTGTCGTCTGGCTCTGACAGCAGCGATGAAATCCCTTTTACCTGCTTCGCCACCGCTCGACCGTAGAACATCACCCCGATGCCCACGGTTACCATCAAAGACCCGAGCCAGGTGAGGCCCGTTACCCACCAGGGCTCACGCTTGACCTGGAGCGTCGATTGATTCAGATCCCCCGGATTCCAGGAGGCCTGCGCTAGCTTCCATCCCTTAAACCAGGTGGGGTGATTCATCCACACCCGTCGGTTGGATAATTGACCAGACAACGGATCAATTAGTCGCATCACGCTTGTCCACATGGCCACCGATTCGGACCCTTCATTGCGCTCAACAATAAAGTCATCCAACTTCACGCCAAAGGGCAGCTGTAGCAGCTTTGGACTAAAAGAGACATACCAGTCACCACCGGGGCCATTTAGCGCATAGGCCTCTCCCCAAGGAATCCAGGTCGGGTCACTCCCACCCGCAGACACCAGCAGGGCCGGTTCGCCCTCCGCTGGCGCACCATCTGGCAAGGGAACAACATCACGCTGCACCTGGGCGTCAGCAACATAGGTCGTTAGGGTAACGGTAAAGTCAGCCCATCCGGGCGTTACGGTATCGCCTAACGCTAAGGGCCCAGAGACAAAGCCCTTGGACGACCGGGCGGCGTAATAAAGATGATCGTCGGCATCAACCACCACGCGGAAAAAGGCATCGGGTTCTGCCACGGTTGGCTCGATGCTGTATTGCGCAACTAGATCCGCAGTCTGCACGGGCACGGTTGTCAAATCCACCGTCGAATCGGCGTGACTGCTCTGTCCCGTCAGCGGAATCGGATCAAAGCTGTCTTTGCTGAACACGTACCAGCGCTGTGTCAGCGCCCCGTTCGACAAGACTAGCTCCACAGCCGGGTTTAACAATTGGTCAGAGGCCGTCGTCGGCTGATGATCGCTGTTCAACCGAAAGTCAGGCCAGAACCCGGCAACGCTGACGGTACCCGTCCCCACGGGCAACGGCTGCTGTCGAGCCGCTGCAACGTCAACGGTGCGAGTTTCACCGGCCCAGGTTAGGGTCAGCAGCCCCAGGGGGTTGACCGCTTCTGTAGGCGTCACTGGTGCGAGGGCCCGATCCACGTCAGCCGCAGAGTCGGCCTGCACAATTTGAAGTGTGGCCGGCCCCACAGACATCTGTCCGTAGGCGGCTGGCGCAGCTGCAATCCATCGGTCCAACGACTGTCCCATGCGATCGCTCTGTAGCCGCAGCTGTACCGCCGGATTTCGCACCCCTGCCCCCGGTTCAAACCGAACAGCTTTGATGGTGTTATCGCTGTAGCCCAGCACTGCCAGCTCACCGACGCGATCCGGCACAACCGTACCGTCAGCTTTAATGAACAAAGACGATTGCTCGGTTGACGAGCCCGGCGCAGCCACCTCTAATAGGTCGCCCTCGACTCTCAGGGTACTGACCGGCCCTCCATCCGTACGGGCTAGCAGCATCCCTTCCACACTCAAATGAATGACGGCGGCGGAACCCGCAATAATAACGACCAGCCCCCAGTGGGTCAGCGCAAACCCGACCTTCCGGGCACCGCGCCACGGGTAGCGCAGCAGCGTCGACAGCCCTAGATTGAGTGCCAGCAAAAACATCAGTCCACCAAACCAGGGACTCTTATAAATGGTCTGCTGGACTACCGCCGAACCGACTTCGGACTCGTAAAAGGTTGCCCCCACCAAAATAGCCGCGATCGCAACTAGCAGCGGTACCGCCAGCTTGATCGACCCAAAGAACTCCGACAACTTCAGCAGCTTCGACGCCATGACAAAACAGTTTGCAACAGTAGGTAATCAGCACAGCTTCCGACGGAAGCTGGCACGGCTTAGAGCCAGTCACATCAGAAAACGCCCAGAAAAGCGCTATTTAACAAAGCTCGGGAAAAGCACTTCGACACGCCAGTGACCCAGTGCCATGAGCCTGATATCTGTGAACTTGAGAAATGGAACTTGAGAAATGTTGCCCCAAACAACATCTGGCACCTGCAACAGGCCTTTGACAGACTCAACCGCAAAAACCTGGATGAGAACCGACACACAAAAACAGTAATTCAGACACCCCTTGTCATATTAAATTAGTGAATCAGGATATGCCATATCGTCATAGAAGGCTTCGATGTTTTTTGTATCCAAAGTTGCAGAATCTTGCTCACCTCAAGCCAGCATTCAATAATTACATCAGCAAAAGACAAAAATTGCATACTGCACTAAACCTTAAATCAATCTGTCATAGCAAGACTTTCACCAGCTTTATCAGCATTCCAAACCCTTTACGAGTCAAGCCTTTCAGCCCATAGATAACCTTTTTACGCAGAAAAACATATGCGGCAAACGCGTTCACGAAATGCATTTTCTACATCATCCTTTCTTTTTAGTAACTCAAGATACGAAAATGCATTTCTATTCCGCCTAATTTTAAGCCTGTGAGTCACTACAAATCTCTCTTTTGAGGATTGCGGGCTTTCCTTTGGTGTTCCCTCAATTTCTAGGGGCAATTTCTAAGGACAGAGCTTGACGCACAATCGCTATCAATATTGTTTTGGCACACTATTGTTTTGGCACATTGTCAGGCAGGCTAGCGGCCTTTGCGAGCTCGGTTATCGCAGATATTTTGGAGTCCTCTGCCAATGCGCATTGCTTGCGCACTGTTCGGTAGCGAAGCTATCGCAGCTTTGGAAACGTGAAACGTACCGTTGAGTATTGAAGAATCGAGTGGAGTTTAATCTGTTATGTCTTTGAAAGTAGAGCTGCTAGAGCAGAGTTTCGAACTCGTTAAGCCCGAGGCTGACGCGTTCGTAGGCAGCTTTTACAACAATCTGTTTACCGACTATCCTGCCGCTAAACCCCTGTTCGAGCATTCTGACATGGCCAAGCAGGGTCAGATGCTGAAGGGCGCTCTGGTCATGGTGATCGAGAACCTGCGTAAGCCAGAGGTACTCAGCAATGCGCTCAAAGGATTAGGCGCTCGCCATGTTAAGTATGGGGCGTTGCCAGCTCACTATCCACTGGTGGGTAATAGCCTGCTCAAGACGCTAAGCCAGTATGCAGGAGATGCCTGGACGCCTGAGCTGGAGTCGGCTTGGACGGATGCCTATGGTGCTATTACAGAACTGATGCTAGAGGGTGCAGAGTACACAGAAGAAGAAGTTGCTCTGGACAGTGCGCCTGCTGCTCCTGCTCCCGCGCCAGAAGAGGAGGGTGGGTTAAACGTGAAGCTGTTAGAGGACAGCTTTGCCCTGGTTGCTCCCCAAGCCGATGCGTTGGTAGCCACCTTCTACGACAATCTGTTTACCGACTATCCTGCTGCCAAACCCCTGTTCGAGCACTCTGACATGGCCAAGCAAGGTCAAATGCTGAAAGGTGCTCTGGTCATGGTAGTTGAGAACCTGCGCAAGCCCGACGTTCTTAGCAAGGCACTTAAGGGGCTAGGGGCTCGCCACGTCAAGTATGGGGCCCTACCCGAACACTACCCGCTGGTCGGGAACAGTCTGCTGAAGACGCTGGAGCAATACGCTGGCAGTGCTTGGACAGCAGATGTTAAGGATGCCTGGGTGGGCGCCTATGGAGCCATCACTGAACTCATGCTAGAGGGTGCAGACTACAACAAGCAGGACACTGACCTCGGTACCGTCCAACCCGCTGGCTCCGGTACTGTTGCTGCATCGCCAGAGTCGCCTGACGGCATTTCCGGTGGTACGGCTGCGGGCGTCGCAGGCATCGGTGCAGTTGCCCTGATCATCATGTTGTTTATCTTCCTGTAGCGGTAAGGCTGACAGATCTCTGATGGTTAGAAACGTCAACCAACGATCTAAGCTGCGCAGATTGTTCAATCTGCGCACTGCCATGATCTTGGCAGTGATTTTGGTACTGGCTTGGTTTGGTGCGGCCTTTGCCCTAGAGCAGAAGCAAATTTTTCTGCCGGGTGAGACCTCTGAGGGGCACTATCTGTTCGAGACTTCTTGTGCCTCCTGCCATGAGGGCTTTAAGCCGGTAACAAACGAAACCTGTAATCGCTGCCACGAGGCGGAATTAGCAGAGGATGTCCACGGGGCCAAAAAGTTTCGTGATCCGCGCTGGGCTGAATATCGCGAACGTATTGATATTCTCACCTGCACTGCCTGCCACAACGAGCATGTCCACATGTTTGGGCGCGGGGTCAACCTCCAGCCCGACTTATGTATGCTTTGCCACGAGGAGCTGACCGTCAGCCAGCTCAAGAGCCACGAAGGTTTTGAGGCCGACGGCTGTTGGACGGCGGGCTGTCATAATTTCCATGACCATCGCACTATTTCCACTGGGTTCCTACGTAGCAACATCGGCCAGCCGCCAATGTTGCCCGTGCAGGAGCTACCGGACCGAGTGGTAACAACGAGCTTAGATGTCGCCCCTGCGCCTAACCTGCAAGGCGAGTTTCTGGGAGGTGGCACATGAAGTCGTTAGTCTCTCGGTTTCTCCCCAGGCTTGTGATAGTTCTGTTGACGGTTGCCATGTGGTTAGGGCCAGCCTTACCCACCATGGCCGTTTCCCAAGCCGAGCTGGATGAAATTACCAGTGAGTGGGAAACCAGTGCCCATGCGCTCAACGATATCAATTGTTCCAGCTGCCATCAGGACAGCGAGACCAAAGAGTTTGTGGCCAAGCCGACCTATACCAGCTGTCAGTCGTGCCACGAGGAGCCCGTCGATACCTTCCTGCTGGGCAAACACGGTATTCGTCTGCTCGAAGACGAATCGCCGCTGACGCCTGCGATGGCACGTCTCCCGATGAAGCATGATGCGTTCACGAAACAGATGAACTGCAATGCCTGCCACGATGTTCACACCAGCAACACCATGCAGGCTTCGGTTGATGCGTGTTTGACCTGCCACAACGACAATCACTCGCTCAACTATCAGAATTCCAAGCATGCGCAGCTGGTTGATAAGTCGCTGCCACGTCCCGACTCGGGGGCTGTGACCTGTGCCACCTGTCACCTGCCGCGCACAGGCGTAGAGAAAAGTGACGGGACTACCCTGGTGAAGGTGAATCACAACAACACCTACACCCTGAAGCCACAGGATCGGATGGTTGGGGATGTTTGCCTCAACTGCCACGGCGTCGAGTACGCCTACAACAGTATTTTCGACCCAGAGTTGGTCGAAGCCAATTTTGACCGACCGCCTACCCTAGAGCTGGAGACCTTTGATCTCATTCGGGCTCTAGAGGAGCGGCGTTCGGGCAATGAATCTGAGACGGATACAGAGTAGTTTCTGCACCCGACTTGGAGGTTGTTTACCTCACCCACAGGGACCCCCTTCCCGTATCAACAAATTGAGGACGTCAAACCAATTGGAGAACCTTGCAATGGCGATCACAAACTGGATACAGCGTATCCGCTCTCGAACTGTAGCGCTGCTGGCTTTGGCCGCAGTCGTCTGTTTTACCGCAGTTGCCTGCAGCGGCGGCGGTACCCCCACTGCCACCGCAGCTGGCCCTTCGATCGCACCTGAACTGGTGGCCGATTACATCCACACCGTTATGGCTGCTGACCGTACGGCTTACACTAAGCACGTCGTTAGTCGTGTTAAGACACTAGAGGGTAAGGGCAACGACTCTGGTGTCCTAGAGGTCGAGTCGACTGAAGGCTGGCAAGATACTGACGGCATTCCCCTTCCCGCACAGATGTTCCGTCTGGGTTCCGAGATTGCCAACGAGTCGGGCTACTTCACCTACAACCTGATTTCGCCTTGGTACATCAACGACAGCCACGGTCCTAAGAGTGACTTCGAAGTTGAAGCCATGGATGCCGTAGTTGAGTCTAGCGAGCCTTTCAAGGGTTATCAGGAAGTGGGCGATCAGGCCTATTTCTCTGCCTTGTATCCTGACCTGGCCGTTGCCGAGGCTTGCGTAAGCTGCCATAACACTCACCCCATTCACCTAGAGCGTTACCCCGACAAGGTGTTTGAACTGGATGAAGTGATGGGCGGCGTAATTATCAACATTCCCGTTGATAGCATGCCTGCAGCATAGATTGTTGTCGGACGCACCAGGGACACACCCAGTTGTGCCCCTGGTGCAACACCTCCTAACTCTCGCCATGAAGCCGAAGTTTTCCACTCTCATTATTCTTACGCTGATCTGTGCGGCTCTGTTGGCTCCCTTTGCGGTTAGCGAAGTCTATCTTGATGTGCTCAGAGACCGCTCGGTCGAGCTGCATCACTTGCTACGAGGCGAGCTGTACAAGCAGATTAGCGGTTATGTGGCGCTGTTTTTTGTGCTGTTAGAAATGCTGCTGACGCTGCGGAAGCGGAGTCGCGGCTGGATTGTCAAAATAAAAATACCGGGTTCGGTAATCCTCTGGCGTAGCCTACACGTTTTTACCGGCGTGGCGCTGCTCGGCGTGGTTTTGGTCCACACGATGGGGGCCACCGGTCTAAATTTCAATGCTATTTTTCTGTGGGTCTTTTTTGCAGTCACATTGTCAGCCTTGGTAGGCGTTGTGGCAGAAACCGGCGTTTTAGAATCAACCCGAAAAGTCTTTAGCCTGCCCGTCGGCAAAGTTGAGATGGGTAAGGGCACCCTAATCAAGGGCATGCGAGCCATTTGGCTCCCGACACACATCTTCTTAGTAAGTGTCTTTACGATTATGCTGGGCCTGCATATTTTTCTGGCGTACTACTACCAGTAGGTAAAGTCAGAATTAGGGCAGAAGGGTTAGGCAGAAGGCAGAGGGGTTAGGCAGAAGGCAGAGGGATGATTCTTCCATCTTGCGAAATCACCTCCAAGCATATCTAACAAGCATATCCACATTGAAACGGCAGACAAACGCGGCTTATGGCTTCTACAACGAATCAGTCCTCGTCGGTGACGACAACAGATTCTAATTTCCCGACTAAGGTTGTTGCGGCCTGTGCCGCCGTCATTGTTGCTGTGTTGGCAACGCTGGCACTGACGCGACCGGCAGCAGCTCCTCAAAGCTTTACGCCACTGTCTGGGCTGGTTGCACTCAAGGCAATGGCGGCTGAGGCCGTGGATTATGAAGCTGCGATCGCATCCCCCCAGCCGACCCTAATCGAGTTCTACGCCGACTGGTGTACCACCTGCCAGGGCATGTCGGGCACCGTGGCTCAACTGCACGAGCAGTACGGCGACCAAATCAACTTTGTCATGCTCGACATCGACAACCCCCGCTGGTCATCCCAGGTGGCAGCCTACGGGGCCTCCGGTGTGCCGCAGTTTACCCTGCTCGACGCCACCCATCAGGAAGTCGATACCCTGGTCGGCAAGGTGCCCAAGCCAATTTTCCAAACGCTCTTTTCCCAGGTGCTAACGCCCGTCACCACCCCGTAAATGCCCTGTCTAGTCAGACGCCCCAAGGAGACTGAGATGACGCTATTGAATCGATTTCTCAAACTGCTAGAGTGGCTCGAAGCGGGCCAGGATGCTGTCAACTTCTTGACCGACTCCACGGGGCTATCCGCAGTACTGGCCCTTTGCCTCTACTTTCCCATTCATTTGATAGGCTGAGATGCCTGTTGTTCAGATTTCATATCATTCTTTGCTTAAATTACGCTCTTCTGCCTACTCGAACAGCCAGACTTCCACTAGCCCACAGCAGGCACGTTCAGCGCACCGGCCTTTCTTAGCCAGCTTGCCTGGGCGGTGGTCAGTCCCTTCGCATCGGTCAACAGCGCCCCGGCGACCTGGGCTCCGGTCAGCGTTACTTCAGTCAGGTCGGCACCTTCTAGGCTAGCCGAGCACAGGTCAGCCCCAGATAAATTTGCACCCGCCAGCACAGCATCGGTCAACTGTGTACCGTAGAACGATGCTCGGGACAAATCAGCGCCCGCCAGGCTGGCCTGACTAAAATCACTCCAGTCGGCCTGAGTCTGTAGTAAAACGGCCCCATCTAAGCAAGCAGACTTGAGTGTGGCGTTGAGCATATCTGCCTGAGTTAGGTTTGCCCCGGTCAGGTCTGCCCCAGTCAGGTCTGCGGCTTCTAGATCGGCCAGGTAAAAGGCCGTGCCCTGTAGGTCTGCCCCTTGCCATTGAGTGCGCGTCAGCGTCGCCCCCCCAAAGCTGGCCTGACTAAAGTTGCCGCCGTTCAAATTTGCCCGTGTCAGATTGGCATTTTTGAAGTGGGCGCTGCGACCGGTTGTGTTCGATAAATCCGCACGGGTTAGCGTTGCAAAGGACAAATCCGACTCATCCAGGTCTGCCCCATGAAACTTTGCCTTGGGCGCATACAGCTCTCGTAAAATGCCGCGATTGAGCCGCGCCTGCGTCAGCTCAGCAGACTCTAACCGCGCCCCTTCTAGGGAAGCACCCGACAGCACTGCCAACACCAGCGTTGCCTTAGAAAAATCGGCACCGCTACAGGAAGCCCCAGTCAGGTTAGCCCGACGGAGGTAAGCCTGGGTAAAGTTGCTGTCATCCAAACGGGCTCCGCAAAGGTTAATGTGACTCAACTCAGCCCGACGCAGCGACTGCCGGTGCTGCACTTTTTCGAGTACTTCGTACACTGAGAGCTGAGTCATTGCGGGATCTCCTGGGCTGTGCCAAAGGGACAGATAGGTCGAGCCGTATCAGTCGCTACAAAAAACTTTCTACAACTGTATAATACACAACTGTTTTTTCGGATTCGCTATGAAAATGCTAAGTATTTGCATTTCTTTTTCCACGTTTCCTGACATTTAGAGGGAAGGTAGGCGTCAGGCGTCAGGAGCCAGCATCTTTCTGACGCCTGATGCCTATATTCCTTCATCTTCAGCAGCGCTGGATTAACGCCAGGGTCGAACTGGGTGCTGTCGTCGTAATAGGCATCGGTCAGCTTTGCCCCGTAGATGTCCGCACCCCGCAGATCTGCCCCACAGAGATCCGCCCTTGCAAACTGGCACTCCATCAGGTTGGCATCAATTCTGCATCAATAAGGTTGGCATTCCTAAGATCCGCAGACGCTAGCCCAGCGCCGCGCAGATCAGCCTGTCGCAGGTCCGCGTCTGAAAGCTTCGCATTAGAAAAATCTCGTTCTCCATTGCCATAGCGCCCTATTGTCACAGCGTTAAAGAAAAGCTGCTGCATCGATACTCATCTGACATCCACAGTGTTTTAAGGTACGGGCCAAAACCCGTAATATTGGATCGAGCACTTTGCCCAGTGGTCGGTCATTTTAGTCGTTGGCTACAACAAAGCAAACGAATCAACAACTTCGAGGATCTTCTAGTCACTCTCCATAAAAAAGCAGCCCCACCAGGATTAGCCGACAGAGGGCTAGATGGGGCTGGAGACGCAGTTAGGAGGTATCTTGTCTACACCTTATCCGCAGAAATTGAAGAAGCTGGTTACTTTTAAGAAGTTCTTAACTTCTCGAAAGTAAAAAGACAAAAAAGATACAAAACTATATTGAAAGAGAGAGGAAACCTATCGCTGTTTGCCTCAAGAACCGTAGATTTCAGGTATACAACGATTCTAATCGCCTTAGCTGGTCAGCCTCGGACGCTGCCCGTAGTGACGGTAGCGCAGAAAGTCTTGAAGAATTTGGCCATGGTCAAAACACAGCGACGCGGGCAGCTCCCAAAGGTTAAACACGTCTAAATGCTGAGCGTCATCCCCAGCTTTGGGCGTACCCACAGCCGTTGCCAGAAACACGATACTGAGCGTGTGCTTGCGGGGGTCGCGGGTCGGGTCAGAATAGACCTGAAACTGCTCAATCAGCTCTACCGAAAGTCCAGTCTCCTCAGCCGCCTCCCGTCGAGCGGCCGTTTCTACCGATTCGCCATAGTCGACAAACCCACCGGGTAAGGCCCAGCCCAGCGGTGGATTCAGCCGCTGAATCAGCACAATCGGTCGGTGGGGGCGATCGCTCAGTTCAATAATCAGGTCTACCGTCGGCGCTGGATTGCGATAGGTCATACACACCTTGCATGAAAAGCTTTCTACAGAAGGATAGTGCCCCGCTAGTCCCGTGATAAAGTCGGATGGTTTTACTCGCTCCTCCGTTAGCCCATGGCCTTTGCTCGCTCCAGTGGAATTTTGCTACACCCCACCTCGCTGCCGGGCCGATTTGGCATTGGCGATCTGGGTGAGGAAGCCTATCGATTTGTTGATTTTTTGGTTGAGTCGAGACAACAGATTTGGCAAATTTTGCCGCTGGGGCCAACGGGGCACGGCAATTCGCCTTACATGTGTTATTCGGCAGTTGCCGGAAACCCGCTGCTCATTAACCTGGAGGCGCTGCTCCCGCTGGGCCTGCTAACCGAGCAAGACCTGGCTGCCGCCCCCGAGTTTGACCCGGTGCGGGTCGACTACGAGCGCGTTGTCCCCTTCAAGCTAGACCTGCTAAAGCGGGCGGCCCTGCGGTTCAAGTCCGCCGTCACCCCCGACTACGCCGAAAAGTTTCACCAATTTTGCGAGGCCCAGCGTGACTGGCTGGACGACTATGCCCTATTCATGGCGCTAAAGGACAGCCACGGCGGAGCCAGCTGGACAGCGTGGGCCAGTGACCTAGCCCGAAAAGAAGAAGGCGCGATCGCACAGGCCCGTCAGGACCTAGCCCCAACCATTTTCCTGCATCAGTTTATGCAGTACGAGTTCTGCCGTCAGTGGTTTGAACTCAAAGCCTACGCCAACGAGCGGGGCGTGCAGATTATGGGCGACATGCCCATTTACGTGGCCCACGATAGCGCCGAGGTGTGGGCCTTCCCCAACAACTTCAACATCGACCCGGCGTCCCTAGCGGCCTCGCAAATGGCCGGGGTACCGCCCGACTACTTCAGCGAAACCGGCCAGCTTTGGGGCAACCCCACCTACAACTGGGAAACCCTAGAGGAGACCCAATTTGCCTGGTGGGTAAAGCGAGTCCGCATCACATTAGAGTACGTAGACCTGATTCGCATTGACCATTTCCGTGGGTTTGAAGCGTACTGGGCGGTTGCCCAGGGCGAAACCACGGCCATGAACGGACAGTGGATCGAAGCGCCGGGTGAGGCCCTGTTTCAACAGATTGAATCGGAGCTGGGGCAGCTGCCGTTTCTGGCAGAAGACCTGGGTGTCATTACCCCAGAAGTCGAAGCCCTACGGGACAAGTTCGACTTCCCCGGCATGAAAATTCTCCAGTTTGCCTTTGGCTCTGACCATCGGAATCCTTATCTGCCCCAAAACGTTGATCGTAACTTTGTCATTTACACCGGCACCCACGACAACGACACCACCGTGGGCTGGTTCAACACCGCCTCAGACTACGAGAAGCTCCGCCTAGCCGCCTATGCGGGCGGCATCTCCCCCGAATCAGTGCATTGGACAATGATTCGCCTGGCAATGACCTCGGTAGCCAATCAGTCCGTCATTCAGCTGCAAGACCTGCTAGGGCTCGGCAGCGAGGCCAGAATGAACACCCCCGGCAAGCCCGATAGCAACTGGGAGTGGCGCTTTGCCAAGTCGGTTTTGTCCCAGACCCTCACCGACCAGCTGAAACAGCTCACCGAGCTGACCGGACGCGCCCCCGGACAGTGGGATTAGGCATATAGCAAGTTTCAATTGCATTGAGCTTGCGCCTCGCTTGACCTGCTAGTCTGCCAAGCTTTCGCCGGGATAGAACAGGTCAAGTCAAGCGAGAAACGCTATAAATTGTAGTTCTTGCCGTATTTTCGCTACCTGTAGATAGCCGCATTGATATTGGGAGACGGAATGCGACCATGCGGCTCAACACAGAACGAAAGGGTATTCACGTCCTAGGTAAAACAAAGCGCCAGAGCGGTGATCAGTCGCCCTGGCGCTTTGTTGACGGTCTGTTCGCTGTTAGATAGAACGGCCTATCCGGCGGGCTGAGTCGTGATTGGGATGCTTACGAATGACAGGTCAGCGCTTAGGCGAAACACGGCGTAGCGTTCGCCTAAGCGTTCATACTCATCGATATCCTTACCTAACCAGGAATACCGGTTTTACAGTACTATGCACATCTTCCCTACAAATATGGTGACGTAGCGCACCATGTTGTTGTAAGTCAGGATCGCCAACAGTTTTTACTCATACAGGAAGGCTGGGAAGATCATCATCGAGTTTATGGGACGGTGATTCACGTTGAGGTGCGTGATGATAAGTTCTGGATTCACTACGACGGGACAGAAGTGGGTATCGCGGATGATCTCGTCAAAGCAGGCGTTCCGGTGGATCGAATTGTCCTAGCGTTTCACACACCGGAGATTCGGAAGCATACCGGCTATGCAGTTGCTTAGCTTTAGCACCTGTAGACGTTGCCGGTTGCGGCGACGACCGCCCCTGCAACCAAATCATGCCACCCACCGCCGCTACCACCGCCGTAGCTAGAGCAATCACACCAACCCAAAACTGTTGTCCACCTTGAGCAGGTGACGATCCTACCGCGCCGTCTCTTTCCCTTTGCCCCGGCTCAGCAGTCTCTGGGCCACTCGGCAAACCACCCGATTGCACAAACGCTCGACTAACCGCCCAGCTCAAGCCTTCCAACCCCGCCACATCAACAAAATACACTAAATGATTGCACGCTACCTCTCTTACATCAGGCTGTGGCGCTCGACTACCGGGCACATTTTTAATACTCTCCACCGACACCGCAATGTCATTGTCCTTGCCAAAAAACGGTAGCTCAGCCGCATCCAGTATTCGGTTCTTCAGCCGCTCCCGCAACGCCCCCTTCTCTCCATCCTCAATCAGAGACGTATTCCCCGCCACAATACTGTAGGGAATCTTGGGATCACTCGCCGTCGCCAGCTCCGCCAAAAATTCTGAATTCGGCTCCATCTGGTCCAACGTTACATCAATCGTCTCCAGCTTCTCCACCGCGCTACCCAGCAGCCGTATCGGCCACACCACCGTCGAAAGCCCATTAATCGCAAAGCCAATCGCAGCCGTCACCCCCGCCTGCACATTCGGCCAGGGTGACCCGGCATTCGGCGTCCCCAGCATGATCAGGTGTTGAACAATCTCATTGCCCCCCTCCTGCTCAATAAACCAGCGGGAGACCAGACCGCCCATCGAATGGGCAACAATATGGACCGTTTTGCCATGCCCCGCCCCCAGGCCCACCGACTGCAACCGCTGCCTCAGCTTTAGCGCATTCATTTCAATAGTGGTGTTAATGCTCTCGTAATCGTAGGTCAACACCAAATCGTAAATCTCTTTTAGCGGTTTCAGTAACCCATCTTCAACAGCCTGCGCCGTCTCCACGCTCGGCACCATCGATTCTGTATCGCCAATAATGCCGTGCACAAAAACAACAATCTTTTGGGCTCCAGCCACTCGGTCTGCAACGGCTGACGCTTCTGCACTGTAGGTCGCCTCGCCCTGTTCAACATCCACCGCCGCCAAAATCGGGTACTCAAAGGTAATACCCAGCTTCTGACTCAGCGACTTCCCCAGCTTGCGCGTCACCACCTTCTGAAAGTAAATGCGAATCGCCCCACCCAAGCTGCGCGTCCCGATGGCCGGTTCTTCAACCAACTGCGCCTGCGGCAACCGCTCCAGCGTAATCGCCGTCTGCTGCCCCTGTCGCTGTCCGTAGCCCAGCGGCAGGAAAAACTCTCCGTCATAGGCCCCTGGCAGCACCGTTTCTGTTTCTGCCAGGGGTGCATCCATCACCAGCTTTAGCGGCTCCGCTGGCGTTACCGCCTCCGGGTTGGCAACTTCCGTCAGCTCCAGCGTGGTCAGGCTGGGCGCAAGGCTACGCGGCCCTGAGCGGGTCATCGACGGCGTAAACACCAGCGGTTCCGTCTGCTCTCGCAGCAGCGGCGGCAGTGGCGGTTCCCCTAGGCTGCGGGTTTGCTCTGGCGCAGACACTAATCGGGCTTTGGCCGTGAGGCGCGGATGGGCCGCTACGGTCACCTGCTGCCCCAGCGCAACATCGTGGTTTGGGGTGAGGCTGGCAGTCTCCAGCGGGCGCATAGTGGTGATGTTGACCTGGCTGGTCACCCAGTCGTCCACCGTCTCGGTCTCTTCTTCTAGGCCAATGTCCCGCGTGGTCATCCGATTCATCAATCGGTTCAGCGTACTGGTGCTGCGAGGGCGGAGTGAGCGGGTGGTCCGGCGCTGGGGCTTGTCCAGCTTGCTCTGTAACAGCAGCGTCGGATCAAACTCCGCCGTACTCACAATCAGCTTCAGCGTGTCCTGGTATTCCGTCACCCCCTGCTCCCACAGCACAGTTGGCACGTTAGTTGGTATCTGATCCGTCAGCTGGTTCTGAATCGTCACCGTCGCCCAAGCTTCACCATAGGGGTCTAGCCAGGTACCCCCACTACTGAAGAAAGGCGCACTCACCGAGAACTCTTCGGTCAGGTCCAACAGCGCACAGTACAGCCGCTGGGCGGTGGTGTTGACTAACTTGGCCTTGAACCGAGGCGGTTGCCACCGTCCATCTCGCTGCTCGTAGGTGAGATGGAGCTGGGGCGTTTCAACCCGCTCGTTGTTCTGGTACAGCTCTAGCCTGACGGCATCCGCCGGGAGCTGGCTGGCCGCTGGGCTCTCTAGCTCAACAATGGTGTTCCACCGGGCCATGTGCACCAGCCGCGCGACCAACTGATAGGGGGTAACCGGGATGCCATTGGCGACGGGAGAGACCAATGGGCGCGCCTCCATTGGCCTGGTAATCACATACTCGTTGGCCGCTGCCCGGACCCGAAACTTGGCTGCACCAATATCCGCAACCTCCCGAATGTACAGCGCCGCATCGGACTGACCCCGAGACGGCTGCAACACCTGACGGATACGCGCCACGCTGCCGGGGTCCCCCTCTAAAAAGACACCAACCGGCGGCAGCGGCAGGTCAGTCACCACCGCTTTATAGGTGGTCTGGGTGTCCAGGGCGGTACTGGGCTGAATCCGGCTGAGCTGCGGCAGTACATCAGTGACGGTGGCCGTTGCGATCGCACCCCCCATTTCCCGCAGCTGCTCTGCTCCACTGTCAAACGAAAATAGCGCCAGCTGAGTGGCCTCCCCTGCCGTCGGCGCCTGCACGCCATGCACAGCCCCCCCGTCGATCACCCAGCCGTAGTCCGGGGGATGGCTGACGGTAAAGTACGGGGGATGAGGTGCGATCGCGCCTCCCAAAAATGCCTGATCCAGATCCGCCAAATGCGGTGCCTCCAGCTGCGGCGTCTGCGCCGTCACCTTGCTCCGCACCAGCGCATGCGCCCGCTTAAACAAATCTCGATAGCTCAACGCCCCGTTGGCGGTCTGCAACGTCTCCAGCAAAAAGTACGAAAACGTCCCCCTAGGTTGCCCGTCCGCAACATACTCCTTGGCTTCTTCTATATCCTGACAGGCGGCCAGCAACACATGCCGCCCTTGGGGCAAACGCCACCCCGCGGTGGCATCCACCAACCCCCGCGTGACCGGGCGCGGCGGCTCCACTTCGGTTGGAGAAACAAGATAGGTATCCACAGGCCGCGATCGCCGGTCCGTCGGCGCACGCCGTACCGACACCGCCACGTCCCCATCTCCCCGCGTTCCCGAGCCTGAGTGGCAACAGTCCAGCACAATCGTTGTGTGTGCGCCCTTGGCACTGACCTCCGCCACCAGCTTTGCCAGTTCTTTATCCGCCAAATCCCACTGCCCATCGGTGCGGCTGTCGTAGCACACCAGCGTCTCGTTTAAGCGATCCGGCTCGACCGGCCAGAAGGCTTCGGGTGCCATCTCCTGCGAACCGTGCCCCGCATAGAAAAAAAAGGCCGTGTCCCCTTCACCCGCCTGCCCTAAATGCTGCCGTAGCCCTTCGATCACCGCACTGCGCGTCGCCTGTTCGTTAACCAGCGACTTAACCTGCAACTGATAGCCGCCCACTCGGGCTTTCAGGTAAGCCTGCCACGCTTGCACATCATTCTGGCAGCCCCGCAGTGCTGGCACCCTAGAGCTGGCGTCGTAGGTGTTGATGCCGACTAGCAAGGCATAGAGCGTTTGAGTCATGGCTGAGAATAGGGAAGCTACCCGTAGACTACCTCAGCCAAATTCCAGCGGCGTGCCATAGGGAAAAAATGAAACGGTTTCTGCTCAATGGCTGGCAGCTCAGGTATGAAGACTGTTCACTCGGCACAATCCCACGCTGTTCATAGCGATGCTCGTACTGCCCTCATTACAGTTAGATCGGTGCCAGTTTTACGAAGCTCAATCCACTCATTCAGCTGCACAACACTGACCGACGAAAATGCAATGCTCTGTTCCACATCAACATAGCCATCAGTTGTCAAGGCTTTGATTGTCAAACGTCCGCCTTGATAGAGCCAAACCTCAGCAACGCCCATAGCCGCATAAATTTGCAGCTTACTATCCGAGCTGTTGGCAATATTCACTTCTGTGGCTAAATCGGGTGGCAAATCTGTAGGTGTTGACATCCCTTGCCCTGCTTCAGCATTTTGAATGTAGAAACAGCTATCAGGCTCAATCCCTTTAGCTAAGTCTGGGCGATTTAGCGTGGTAGATCCCAAGTTGTTAAACTCTAGGCCCAGGCTGTCTGCCAACGTCAGAATAATAGCTGCCAGCACCCGATTGATCGCTTCGTGTAGCTGCCCTGGCATCCGAATCTCCAACGCGCCATCGCTGTAGGTCAGGCGCGTTCCCCGATCCTCACCCAGCTCTTGTAGAAGCGCCAGATATCGCGACCAGGTTACGCCCTTGAGCCGAATGGCACTACCCGGGATGAGTTCAATTTCACTAACAGGTGTAGCAAGCTCTTGGACCATATTGAGCCCTCGGACAAAGCCAATAATGCCTTAGAGCCACACCGGATGGAAGACAATGGACGTAACTGGATTCGAACCAGTGACCTCATCGATGTCAACGATGCGCTCT
>CAWUKV010000001.1:0-95642 GCA_963923025.1 uncultured bacterium | reverse complement strand
GTACAGAGCTATATGGGGTAGATGAGACTTTCTATGTTGGTGATGTTGAGATTCAAGGCAGTACCGTTTTTGACGAAGTCGACTTTGCTGATTTAATCGCGCCCTACGTGGGGCGTCAGGTTAGCTTTAGCGAACTGCTTGAGCTGCGCACTGCCATTACTGAACGGTATGTTGAATCGGGGTATCTGACCTCGGGAGCGCTTATTCCTCCTCAAACGGTGCAGAACGATGTCGTCGTCGTTCAAGTGATTGAGGGGGCGCTAGAAGATGTTGTGGTGACCGGGACAACGCGACTCCGCGAAGCCTATGTCCGTAGCCGGATCGAGCGCGTTGCAACACCACCTCTCAATGTTGAAGCTCTGCTGACGGGTCTCCAGCGGCTACAGCTCAACCCGTTGATTGAGACCGTTTCTGCTGACTTGCAGGCAGGGGTCCGACCAGGTACCAGCCTATTAGTTATAGACATTACCGAGGCTGACTCGTTTGCAATCAATACGCTAATAGCCAACAATCGTTCACCCAATATTGGCGGTACACAGCGCATACTGGCCGTGAACGAGGATAATCTACTGGGCCTGGGTGACAAAATTACCTTTGACTACAAAAACACAGATGGCAGTGACGGCTTTGATGTGAGCTACACCATTCCGGTCAGCCCCAATAACGACACGCTACGGTTAGCGGCAGGCCATTCCAGCAGTCAGGTGATCAACTCTGTTTTTTCAATCCTCGAGATCTCTTCCGACAGCACTTACTACGAGCTGAGCTGGCGACATCCGTTCATTGAAACGCCAACCACCGATTGGGCGGTGGGATTAACGCTGTCCCACCAAAACAGTCAAACGCGTCTGGGAATCGACAACATTGGTCCGTTTCCCCTGTCTCCTGGCGCAGATAACAACGGCTCAACCCGAGTCACAGCGCTGCGATTTTTTCAGGAATGGACCGCGCGAAGCGAGCAGCATGTATTGGCCCTGCGATCGCAGTTCAGCTTGGGTCTAGATGCCCTCAACTCAACGGTGAATACAGAAGGGCCTGATAGCCGCTTCCTCTCCTGGCGCGGACAGGGGCAGTGGGTCCAACTTTTAGGACGCGATACGCTGTTTTTCCTACGGGGTGATGCCCAGTTTGCCCTAGACGACCTACTCTCGGCAGAAGAGTTTGGCATAGGCGGTGCCCAGAGCGTACGTGGCTACCGCCAAGATGCCCTACTGCGAGACAATGGCGCGCTCCTCTCCGCTGAACTTCGCCTGCCCATTGCCCGCATTCCAGAACTGGATGGCGTGCTTCAGGTAACGCCCTTTATTGATGCCGGTGTCGCCTGGAATTTTGACGGTAGTTCGTCCGGTCCTAACACGCTGGTGGGGACTGGATTTGGTTTTCTGTGGCAGCAAGGCGAGAGTTTTTCGGCTCGCTTAGATTGGGGCATTCCCCTGGTAGACCTACCCGGTGATCGAGATGGCTGGCAGGACAACGGCGTCTATTTCTCGATTCAGTACACGCCGTTTTAGCGGGAGAGATTCATCCCCCTAATCAAACGTCTAATAATGCGATTGAGCATACGTCTGAAAACGCGTTTGACCAGACGCCTGCCAGTGCGCCTGGTCCGTCTAGGCCGTCTGGAGCGCCTAGCCTGTGCCGTACTTAGCCTTTGCATCCAGCGGGACGCCAGCGGGACGCCCAATACGGGATGTACTCAGCCAGTGATGTGTTCATGGTAACCCTACAGAAACCGCTCAAGCCGATGGACATATTCGTGGGCTGATATCGATCAAATGTGGGCTGGTATCTGATTTAAATCAAGTGACAGCGGTTATGTTTGCCACGCCCACGCCCTTAGCATCGAAGCATGATGCTAGAGCAGATACGATGCGCAGCCCTAACCGCGACACGTCAAACCACACACCCGAAAATCAATCCCTAGAGATTCATCTGGATCTAACCTTGCCCCGAACCCAGCAGCATTTGCTGACGGGGTTAGAGCAGTGGCAACAGCTTGGGTTGCTGACGGATGCCCAGATCCAATTGATCGCTCAAACCCTCAGTCAACGGCTACCGCTTCGGCCTGCTGAGTCGCGCTCGTTTGTTCCATCACCGTCACCCGCACCGACGCCCAAACCGCCCAGCCCAATCGCACGCGCAACTCGCGCCTTCGTAGCTGAGATGAGCGTGGTCTGGCTGCTGTTCCTGGGTGTGTTTTTGGTTGTGGTGTCGTCAGCGGTACTAGCCGCGACGCAGTGGAGTCTGTTTCCACCCGTGGGGCAGTACGGGGTACTGCTGGTTTACACCTTAGGTTTTTGGGGCGCAAGTCAGTGGACTGGGCGACAGGGAAAACTGCAAACCACGGCCCGTATGCTTGCGATCGCAACCCTACTGCTTTTCCCAATCAACGTATGGATGATCGATGCGCTGGGGCTGCTGTCTCAGCCTTTGGGTTTAATACTGGCAATCTTGTCGCTGTTGGGTCTGAGCTACGTCGCGTTTCGGCTGTTGGACAGTGCGACACTACGCATCCCTTTCTTGTTGCTGGGATGGCTACATCTGGGCTGGGCTGGATTCAGCAGCTGGCCGCTGCTGGCAACTTACGTAGGCACCGTGGGGACAACAGCTTGGCTTGGCTATCAGCGACGCATAGCAGGTTCTGCTCAACAACCTCCGGTCCATTCCGATCAGCCAGCATTAAAAACCGAGCCTGCTACATCTGGCGCACCTACTACCCGCCCAGATACGACATCACGCACTGTTGTCTTAATATCGCTGCTGATTTTGCTGGGTCGAAGCCTGCTGCTAGCTCAGGTACCTGTTGAGCAGCTGGGGCTAGCGTTTGGTCTGTGTGGGGCATTGCTCGTCTGGCTGATCAACAATCGACTCTCGACGGCAACAGGTGGACTGCTGCTGTTTGCAGGCTGGGCTATTACGGTGGACCAGTCACCACCCCTACAGGCGCTGGGAGTTAGCGGTTTAGCCAGCGCCCTGCTGTGGCAGCGGCTACGGCAGTACTGGCGGCGGCGTGACCTGTTAATGCTACTGGGCGTCGGCGTGCAGGCTTACTGGCTACTGTGGTTCCTGCTGCCGTGGGAGATGCGAGAGGGCTTTCTGAACGGGCTTTCTGCCCTGTCTTCAACATCTGTGACGGGTCAGAGTTGGGCAGGTGTAGCCCTGATGCCGACGGTTGCGGCGGTCTTGTTGTTGGCTCAGCGCCTACAGGGCTGGCAGCAGCCCCGATTAACAAAGGTCTCAAAGGGGGTGGCAGTGGCCATCGGTATCGGTCTAACGATGCTGAGTCTGGACAACTCGCTCATGCTGGCGGCTAATCTGACGGGCTCAGTTGGACTGCTGCTGTGGCAGATGCGATCGCACCCTCGCCTGCTCAACATCGCCCACGGTATTGGCCTCACTGCACTGGCAACCTGGATTTACAACGGCTTCTCCGATCTGAACGCAACCGAATGGGGACAGGTGGGTCTGGTGACGCTGACGGTGGAATGGGGGCTGAGTCTGGTGCTGAGGCAGACTCGCTGGCGACGGAGTACCTGGTATGGAAGCGTTGCGATCGCACTTCTCTCCTACACTGCACTGTTCTACGATTACTTCACAGCACTGTCCACTACGCCGCCCAGGGTTTGGCTATGGGTACCGATGGCCCTGACGCTGCTGGCCAATCATCCCCGCGCACTCAAGCCTCATCAGGCGGTGGGACTGACGATGACGGCCTTGGTTCTGCATAGCCCATTCTTAGCTGAGCCTATGGTGGGGCTTCTCCTAGATGGGGACTGGTCAGCCGTCGATGTGCCTGTCAGTTTTGCCCTAGGTACGCTGTGCATGGCGCTCAATAGCCGCCGCTATCCTCGGGATTTGACAGCGCTGTTTACCGTCGGCTCAGGGTTAGTGGCTTTGACCAGCGGTTGGATATGGCTAACCGACGACTTATCTAGCACGCTGCTGCTGGTCTGGGCCGTAGAAATTGTCGGTCTGTGGGCGCTCCAACGGGGGCTAGGACGTCGAGATGGCGCACTGTCGCGGCTCTACAATCGGGCGATGCACGGGTGGAGTGGGGCGCTACTGATTGCGCTGTACGGGTGCTTGAGCCTCGTTACTGTAATCACCTATCTCGTTCCCACAGACACAGATCAAACCGTTGCTAATAACAGTCTATTTACCGTGGGATTGACCCTAGCCGGGCTGGGCGTAGCTCTGTGGCAGCGCTCAACCAATGCTCGCTGGTGGGGAGCCGCAGTGGGGACAGGCCTATTTGCGGCGATGTCGGTCTATGCCCTGACGCCGCCGACTGGCGCACTCTACAGCACGTTGGCGGTGGTGATGCTGGCACTGGGTCTGGTGACCCAGCTTGCCGGGGATGGCTGGACCCGCTGGCAGCAACGGCCCTACTTATCCAGCTGGCATGCGATACCGATCACTTATGCGGCTACCGGGTGGGGACTCGGTCATGGTCCTATTGGTCAATCGCTGACGTTGACAGCGACGACAGGGCTCTACACCTGGGCGGCAGCGCTGGTCTTACTGGGAGTGGGACGCAGACGGGCTGAGTGGCAGACCGTAAGTTATGTCGGTCTGGTGGGCGTTTCGCTGGGGGCTTACGAGCTGCTGGTGTATCGGTTACTTCAAGCCAGTGGCGGTCAGCCGGGGGATGGCCTGACGTTATTGGCGGGGCTGGCGGTGGGGATTGCAGGGTGCGATCGCATCCTCTCCCGCTGGCTGTTGCCCTATCTCAGAGTCTCAACTCAAGGACTACAAACGGTCTCGCACCTGCACTGGTTACTGGGCAGTGGCTTTACCCTCATGGCAGTCTTAGCAGGGTTATCGGCCACCGGGTCGTGGCTGTGGATCGCCGTCTCGCTGCTACTGGCCGCTTACGCCCTAGCAATGGGGAATCAGCGTTGGACAACAGCCAGCGCCTGGTTTACCCACGAGGGCTGGACCTGGTTGGGCTGGGCTGAAGCCCTATTAATCGTTGCCTATGCAAGATTTGAGCTGTTTGCCCATCTCACTATCTTGCTGAACTGGGCGGGGCTGATTGCCTGTGGTCTAGGATTCGCCCTGTACCGGCTGCCCTGGACACGGTGGGGGTGGCCTGCCCGTCCGGCCCGTTGGCTGGGACTGGGGTTACCGCTCCTGACGCTGGGCGTGACCTTGGCCCAGGTCAAAACGCAGAATCTGCTGCTGGTGGGCGCGTTCTATGCCTGGGTGGCCCAGCGGCTCGACCGCATTCGCCTCAGCTACCTGAGTGTGCTGCTATTGGATTGGGCCATGCTGCGATTTCTAACCCAGCAGGACTGGATCACGGCACTGTGGGTGGGCACAACCGTGGGGCTATCGGTTCTGTACGTTGCCGAGGTTGAACCCCGGCTACAGCCCACCTCTCTGCGCGCCCAGCGCCATGCACTACGGCTGTTGGGCAGCGGTTTGATGGCCGCAACGGCCCTATATCAAACCGAGGTTTCACAGTCGCTACTGTCGTTTGCTGGGCTGGCCTTACTAATGGGGCTAGGGCTGATGGTCGCTGGAACGGCGCTGCGGGTGCGGGCCTTTTTGTATGTGGGACTGGGGCTGTTCGTGGCTCAAACGCTGCGGATACTGTGGCAGCTGGTCAGTACCGACGCGCTGCTGCTATGGGCCATCGGCATCCTGCTGGGCATTGTGTTTATCTGGCTGGCCGCAACCTTCGAGTCTCGTCGTACTCAGATGAGCGACCTACTGTCTCAGTGGTCAGCCATGTTAGACAGCTGGGCTTAGAGCAGCGCGTGATCTAGTAGGCCCCTTTGGTTGCCCGTTCAATCTCTCGTTTGGCCTGCTTTTGCTTGAGGGCGTCGCGCTTATCATGCAGCTTCTTACCTTTGCCTAGGGCAATGCTGACCTTGACATAGCCGTTCTTCAGGTACATCTTCAGCGGTACCAGAGTTAGGCCCTTTTCTTCAACTTTGCCAATCAGCTTGCGAATTTCGCCCTTGTGCAACAGCAGCCGACGCTTGCGACGCGGGTCGTGATTGTAGGCTTGGTTGGTCATAGCGTGCGGCGAAATGTGGACATTGTGTAGCCACACCTCAGCGTCACGTACGTTAGCAAACCCGTCTCGCAAGTTGACCTTACCGTCACGGATAGACTTGACCTCGGTACCCTTTAGCTCAATCCCGGCCTCGTAGGTTTCAAGGATTTCGTACTGAAACCGGGCCTGCCGGTTATCAGCCACTACCTTGAATCCATCACTGGGTTCTTGCTTCTTCTTTGCCATTGCTTTGCCGTCCTGCTCCTACAGTTCTCCAACCACAATCCGCCACTCGTGTAGCTCGTATTCCACACAGCCATTGGCAATCAGCGGGTCTGCGGAGACAATCTGCTGAGCCTCATCCAGGGACCGGGCCTGAAATAGTAGCATTCCACCCCCGTACTCGGCCCAGTAGCCGCTTTTGGCCTGGTGCCCCTGGTCAATCAAATGCTTGACGTAGGCGTGGTGAGCTGGAATGGACCGGTCAAAGGTGGGCTTATCGACAATGCCACGCTCAATTTTGACAAACCAGGGCATAGGCAGAGGTTCAAGGTTTCACTAGCTGGGTAAAAGTTGGTAGCCATTGCCGCTAAACAACTTAAGCCACAGACTGATCAGCTTGACAGAGACACGGGCAGAAAAGTCTCTGCTAACGTGTCCGAAAACACATCTTCTATTGTATGGAACCCGACAATTCCCTGACCAAAACGCAGCGATTCTTCATTGCCCTGGTGCCGCCGCCAGCGATTCAGGCAGAGGCCAACGCTATACGGCAGGAGTTTGCCAATCGCTTTGACAGTCACAAAGCGTTTAACTCACCGCCCCATGTCACCTTACAGCCACCGTTTCGGTGGCCCCTATCAGAGGTTGAACAGATCCAGCAGGTCGTCAGGCAGTTTGCTGCGGAGCGATCGCCCATACCCATCCAGTTTCGCGGGTTTGGCGCATTCCCGCCGCGCGTCATCTACATCGACGTGGTGCCATCAACTGCCCTACAGCAGCTCAAAGCCGAACTTTCTCAGACGCTAGCCCAACAGCTCAGCATTTATGAAAAGGCCCCCCATCGCCCCTTTCGTCCACACATGACCGTCGCCTTCCGCGACCTGACGTGCAGCGCCTTCCGGCAGGCGTGGCCCGAGTTTGAGCAACGCACTTACCAGGCAGATTTTACCGCCCACGAGCTGACGCTGCTGATTTACAACCAGCGATGGGAGACCTATCAAACCTTTAGCTTCGGCTCTGGCTAGCCGCTTGACTATGGCAATAGTGTGCCAATGGGTACCACCGTTTCATGGCGTGAAACCCGATATAGCGCATCCAAGAGGTCATACCAGTAACCGTTTTGCGCCAGCCACTCGACGGCTCCATCCTTGGCAGATCCTTCGGGGAGGGCCGCTGTTCGCTGCACCCAGCCGGTCAAAATGGGGTCATCAGGTTGGACAGTTTCACCACAGACCAGTACAAGGGTCCAATGATAATTCTCCCCAATCTCCAGGGGTCGAGCCTGGTCGGGCAGGGCAAAACGGACCAGAGTTTCTTCTTGTGAATTCGTATCGGGTAAGGGAAGAAAGGCCCGTTCGTAGTAGGTGTTTGCTTCGTTGCGAAAAGCTAGCACGACCTGCTGAGCTGTTGTATCGGAAAGTTGAACGTAGATGCCAGGCTGGTCTTGGGTTGTGAGGCCGTAGTTGCGCTCGGGCATATGCGATCGCAGCGTCCCCACGTTTTCAGGACAGGCTGTGTTAGTTCGAGAACCCGCGCCCACGGTACTGTCTGGTGCATCATCTCCCGGTGGATCAAAGTTGTTGTTGAATGCAACAGGAAGCGTGGGTGGCCTTTGAGCGATTTGGTCAGCGACTGAGTGATGAGATTGACTATATGCGGGGTGGGCTACCAAGAGCAGTCCACTAGCGATTCCTACGAGTCGGGGAAGCCGTGAATAAGAGAACATATAACAAGGCCTGAGAGCAAATAAATCATTAAGTCGTATTGATGAACACCCTGGTTCACTGTGTAGGATGATGTCTGCACTTGCCCTCTGGGAATTAACTGAGTTGTTTACGCAGATTGGCTGATGAAGGCGAAGTCTTTACATTATGTTGAGTTAGTTAAAGTCGCTCAATATTTGAAGCTATAGCCAATTTCCAACCAAAACGAAACCGGACCAGTAGTACGGGTGAGAAAAAGCCTCGCTGTTTAGCATCTGCTGTTGGGCCTGTTGCAGGGCGACAGCCCGACTGCTGGATGGGTTCACTAGACCGTCATAAACGGCTGCCATCAGTTCTGCGGTGGAGCGGTCTTGCACGGCCCATAGCGTGGCAATCGTGCTGCGGGCACCGGCTTGCAGGGTCAGTCCGGCCAGTCCCAACGTGGCGCGGCTGTCACCCTTGGCCGTTTGGCACGCGCTTAAAATTAGCAGCTCTAGCGGGGTTTGCCCTTGAGGTAGCCACTGGCGCAGGTCTTGAATACCCATTCGGCTGTCCCAAGTCAGCAGAAAAGTCTCGGCAAAATTAGAGCTGAACTGGCCGTGGGTGCCAAAATGAACAACGGAAAAGCTCTTTTCAGCTAGCTGGGTTTGGATGCGATCGCGGGTAAACCGCTCATCAACTAACGTTTGCCCTGAAACCTTTTGACGAATCTTATCGATTTCTTCTGCGACACCAGGAAGTGACGAAAACCCTTGCCTCGCCTCAGTGAGGCCACCCGCCAGCAGGCTGAGATTTTTGCCGGTTAGCGGCTCGGACTCAAACAGCTGTAACCCCGGCGTCAGCACCACAGCGTATTTTTCAATCAGATACTGCTGCCCATCATGCAGCACAGCCATCGGGACATCTCGGAGGATATCGTCTAAAACAAACACCAGCGTCTGCGTCTCTTGCAGCTCGGTCTCGAACGGACGCACCAGCCAGTCGTAAACTCGCTGACTGGGCGGCAGGCTTTCACTAGCCAGAAAAGCAGGGTTGAGCGACTGGCGTAGCTCGGTAAAGGTCTCCGTCAGGGCAGTCTCGGTCAGCTCAGTATGATGATGCTGTAGGGGCTGGTCCGGGCGAGAGAAAATCACCTCCAAACTGTTGTCTAGAACAATCGCGTAAACGACTGCCGCACCCTGGTCGATGGTGTCAATAGACTGAGAACTGTAGTTACGACAGGCTTCTCGGAAGAAATTTTGCAGTTCCGCCAGCTGTAGCGCCTCAATGGTATCGCGGGCTGCTCTGAGGGGCTGTTGCTGCTGCGGTAGTGGCAAACTATGGGCATTCTCTAGCAAGAGCTGCGTCAGCTCTCGGTAGATAGGCTCCACCTGGTCTCGAAAGGAGAACTGAACCTCGGGGTTCATCGCCACCAAGTCTTGGCGGACCTGCTGAAGCTGGTCAACGGCTGCGCTGTAGGCGCTAATAGCCTTGTCCGTCTGCCCCTGAGCCTTGAGTAAGCGTCCCCGCTGCCATTGCGCTTTAACCAGAATATCTTCAGCTTGACGGGGGGTTGCCAGCGCGATCGCATCCTCCGTCAGCGCCAGCCCGTCTGACCACTGCTGCGTTCGTTCGTAAAGTTGACCCAACGCCACCAGCGCCAGCGCTTCGGCCCTCGCATCTTCGATAGCCCTGGCCTGCTGCACAGTCTGAGCCAGCAAACGAGCCGTGCTAGGGGCAGCTGAGCTAAAGGTTGATGACGCAGACAGCAGCTGCCTCCAACTCTCGACGAGATGAATCTGGCCGTAGAGGCTCCAGCGGCTGGGCGGCAGCTGCAGTAGGCGCGATCTCAGCGACATAATCCGGCTGGCCGCAGCGGCTGGGTCGTGGGTGGTCAGCAAACGGAGCTCGGCCAATTCACTTTCAGTCGCCGTGCGGAGATTGAGAGAACGGGACGCGATCGCAAACTGCTCTAACGCCTCAGCCGGTTGCTCAAGCGCCTCATAAACTCGCCCAAGCTGATACCGCGTTGCTGCTGCCGTTTCGACATCCGGTGCCAGGGCCAGACTGTCGAGGAGTAGCCGCTGTGCCTCGTTCAGGTCACCAGCGGTCATCAAGGTCAGACTCAGACTGCGCTTCAGCGCCACTGTCAGCACCGGATCATCCAGCAACTCCAGCTGATCTTGCAGGCGACTCAGCAGCTGCTGTGCCCGGCGGTATTGCCCCAAGCTGCGCAATGCCTGGGCCTGGTTGATCTGGCTAAGGGCAATGCCCTGTGCGTCATTCAGTTGCTGATACAACGTCGCTGCAGCTGCCCAACTCTCTAGCGCGGCCTCCGCCTGTCCCTGGTTAAACTGCAGCCGTCCTCGAGTATTCAACAACTGCGCCTGGGTCAGCGGGTCCGAACTGGTCTGTGCAAACGCTTCTGCCAATCGCCGTTCGGCCTCGGCCCACTGACCCAGGTCTTGGTGGGCAATGCTGAGATAGCGATAAAGCTGCACCGTTTCTGTTGCCGCTGCGCTGGGTAGCAGCTGCTCCCAGATTTGAATTGCGGCTGCGAACTGACTGTTTTGGTAGTGCTGTTTGCCCAGAAGTACCCTTTTAGCCAGGCTATCAGCGGCTGTTGAGCCGTCGTCAGGGGTCGCACCAGGAAAACTTGCCGGTGGCGCGGCTGCGACAACTGGCAGCGTAACCTCTGGTGGTGTCACTTCGCTGACGGCACGCTGCACCATTGGCCCAACGAGCAGTAACAGCCCCGTTAGGCAGGTCAGACAGCCGTATGTCAGCCATCGCCTAACGGTTCGCGTCATCTTTAGCTGCTTCATTCCTCTCATTGGCACACCACCGCAGCATTACCAACAACGGCCTCCGCCACTAGCTCAACCTCGCCTTGGGCATTACGCCGCCAATTTTGGGCCTCTTGCAAGGGAGTTGGCGGCGTGGCTAACGGCGTACCTGTCAAGGTTAGGGGCTGAGAAGGACCGTCTCGCCAATCTTCTAGCACCACCGCTCCAGGCAATGTCATGGTTGGATCTGCCGGAACGCCACCGCGACCGGAGGTGACAAAGCGGGCTCCATCATCGGCGACACAGCCCGCCGTGATTTGATTGCTGGGGTCAGCTAGCTCTACCGGGAGTTCTTCTGTACCGTCTTCGGGGTCTTGCAGTGGGGTTTCAATTTGCACGGTGCCGTCTAGGCCAACACCGGAACTAGCAGTGATATCGCTTTCGGCAGTGAGCCGGTCGCGGGGGGTAAGACCCAGTAGGGCATTGGTTGCGATCTCAACTTGCCCCCCCGGCCCCCCAAAGGAATTTGCAATCAGGTCACTGTTGTCTAACCCCAACACAACCCCAGCGTCAATTAGCAGATTTCCTCCTGCCCCCTGTCCGCCCTGGGCTGCTGCGGTAATTCGGCTACTGCCCCGTAGCAGCAGCACGTCTTCAATGATCAGGACCACATCACCACCCTCGCCCGAGCGTGTCGTAGCCGAGAGGCTACCGCCGTTGAGCAGACGAAGCTGTTCGGCGTTAACCTGCAGTTCTCCAGCGTTACCGGTGCCGTCGTGAGCAACACTGACCGTACCGCCATTGGTAATGTCTACATTGTTAGCACTCAGCCTGAGCTGCCCCGTGTCTCCCTCGGGTAACTCGGGCAGAAAGAATGCGTTACGGATTGCATCATCAGGCGCAGCAGCAAAGGTACCTAACACGGATGGCTGACCGCTAGCATGAACACCATCCACCGATACACGATCAGCTTCAACCACAAGCTGGCCTGCATCCCCCGGCGTTGCTGTCCCCGCAGAAACAACACCCCCATTTCGAATTGCAAGCTCTCTAGTCAGAATGGTCGTATTGCCAGCGTTGCCGGTACTAAAGGTCTGGGTTGCAATGCCGCTGGGCAAGCCAAATCGACCCACTCCGTCTACCAGTATGGTATCGGCCATAATATTTACGTCCCCGCCGTCTCCCCTACCCGAGCCAATCACGGGCTGACCTAGTAGCGAAAATGAGAACAGCGTCGATGAACCGACAATACCACCCTCTTCTACCGTCAACGATCTCGTCTGGATGTTTACATCCCCAGCATCGCCACTGCCCAAAGTGTTACTGGCAATATTGCTAGCCGGAGAATCAGGTCTAACGTCAACGCCGGCAACGCGAATGGTGTCGGCCGAAATGTTAATATCTCCTGCATCGCCCTCTCCTGCACCCGGCAGCCCTACCAGAGCGAAATAATTAGTATCAAACAGCAGTCCAATGATGCCAGCCAGCTCATCTCGGTTGCCAAACACAATTGTTGCAATGTTTGAACTCTCTGTGACTGACAAATTTTGCGTGAGGAGCGTGATGTCACCACCATTTCCAGATCCGAAGATAACGTTATTGATGCCGCCGCCTAGTATTTGGGCAAATGGATTGGTACCGGCAACAGAAATATTCTCAGCGTCGATGACAATATCACCACTATCACCGTCTAGCCAGCTTGACGTCTGAATTCTGTATGCTTCATCCATTTGCAATAGCGGTGTCGTAATGTAAATATTTCCGCCTCTGCCACTCCCTCTCGTCTCGTTACCGATATTACTTCTGATGTCAGTAGAGGTCTCACTTTCGAGAATCACCGATTCACGAGCGCTAATAACAATATCTGCACCCGTACCTTGTGAGAAAAAATCGGTCAGGTTAAATATAGCGCCACCCTCCTCTAGCCGGAGCTGCCCAGTCTCAATCTCAATCGCGCCGCCCTGAACCGCCTCGGGCGTAAGCACAAAGCTCTCCGCCCGACTAGGATAAATTCCGACGCCAGAGAATCGGGTTGTGTCCTCAGTAGCGATGCGAATCACACCACCATCACCGCCTGCCTGAGCCGTTGAAATGATGCCGCTACCGTTCAGCACGTTCAAATTGCGGCCCGCAAGTTCAAGGTCAGGTCCAGCCTGGTCTGACAAGTTTCGCACGACAAGCAGGCTATCTCCATCCAGTACAGTGTCATCACTGATAATGCGCAAATAACCGTAGGGATTAGCCGTGTTGCTGTTTATCTGAATGAGAGACTGATTCGTCAGCGTTAGGTCACCCAGCGCCTCAACAGTCTCATAGTTCAGCATAAATCCGCCATCATCGAAGCTCAGGTCCACGCTTCCACGCTGAACAGTACCCAGCTCAAGCCGTCCTGAGTCGCTAAATACCACTGCGCTATCCAGCACAATATCGCCCCCAACCAGCGCAAACGTCTCACCTTGTACACCGACTAGGGAGCTGCCTGTAAACCTGGACTGGCTGTAGGTAATTGGGCTTGAGCTACCCTCAAAGTTAAGCCCAATCGGACGACTGACAGTCAACAACGGCACCGGTTGAGGGGCAAGCGCACTAAAAACGGCGTTATCAAAGGCAACGCTGTCTGCGGTGGTGGCTAAAAAAGAACCGGTAATGTCAAGCTGTGCTTCGGGGCCGAAACTAATGCCCAAAGGGTTAATAACAAACAGATCCGCCCCACCGTTGACGCCCAGAGTGCCCAGAATGTTAGTCTGGCTGCCCCCCGTGACTCGCATGAGAATGGTTCCCACAGCTTTTGGGTTCTCAAAATAGACCTGTTGGCCGCTGCTGACGTTGAACTGCTCAAAACTATGAAACAGGATAGCTTCACGCTGGGCACCACCCTCTACCAGCACATTACTCCCAGCTTGCGGGACGAGCTGGGTCGATTCGCTACCGAGGGTATTGTCAGGCAGTAGGGGCAGATCTTGGGCAATAGCGCTCGACGAGAAGGCAGATAGGGCAATCGTTGTTGCTATTCCTACTCGGCAGGCTAGGGTCTCAAAAAGCACAGGCTGTACTTAGAACACAACGCAGGTCCTATGTAATCTACTGGAATATCCGCACTCGTACTTATGATGCGAGACAAAATATAGAAGATTTGTACGTAGTTTTGCCTAATCTTTACAGCAATCCGCAAGAAGGTTGCGTAGGATTGCACATCAAGGAGCGCTCTGAGCGAATAAACCACGTCCAGCCTGAAACCTATAGTTCCAAACCGCGTATAGCCTGAAAATCTATGGCTTTTCCCCTGGGAAAATTCCAGTTCTGGACGTGGCAGAGGTTTAAGCGCAGCCGCACTCGGAAACCTAAACAGAGTGACTATCACGATGAATTCGGATGGCAACTTTACCCTGCACCAGACGCTGCTCAACATAGCGAATGGCATCCGGTACCGTGGCAAGGTCAAAGCATCGGTCCACCACTGGCACAATCTGGCCGGATTCGACCATGCCTGCAACTGTGGTTAAATCTTGGGCGTTGGGCGTGGCCGCAAGGGCAACAACGCGACGACCGCTCCGCTTAGATAACCATTTACCCAACAACAAAGCTTGAAAGAATCGAGGCGTTGCACCACCGACTAAAACGTAGGTCCCCTGTGGAGACAAAATGGAGAAATAGTCTTGGGCAGAGCGGTAGGCGGCTGCATCTAATATCAGGTCGTAGCGCTGATCGGTCTGGGTGACGTCGGTTTGGGTGTAGTCGATGATGTGGTCAGGGTGGAGCGATCGCACCATCTCCACCTTGTTGCCACTGCAAACCGCCGTCACCTCAGCACCCAGCACCTTGGCAATCTGCACCGCAAACGAGCCCACTCCCCCGCTGGCCCCGTTGATTAACACTTTTTGACCAGGCTGAATCTGCCCCAAATCTCTCAAGCCCTGCAATGCTGTAACTGCCGCCGCAGGCACTGTTGCCGCTGCCTCAAAGCTGATGCCGGTCGGCTTGGTCACCAACATCGAAGCTGGCACACAGACATACTCGGCAAAGGACCCAAACCCAGCCTCCGACATATCGGCAAAAACTTCATCTCTAACCTGGAATGCTGTAACCGCATTGCCCACAGCTTCAACCCATCCGGCTACGTCTATGCCCAGCGTTCGCACAGTGGGACGGCGCAGTCCACCAAACATCAGCCGAATCAAAAACGGCGTCCCGCGCATCAGGTGCCAATCCCCAGCATTAACCGAGGAGGCCTGTACCCGTACCAACACCTCATCATCTTTGGGCACCGGCTTCTCTACCGTCTCTAAACGCAGCACGTCTGGACCGCCATAAACCGACTGAACAATAGCTTTCATCTGGTCTACAGCCTGAGCGTCAACAACTGATGCAACTTCGAGAGATGTCATAGCGGTATCTCCTACAAACAGAAAAGTTCACAAGCCAATTTTGTTACTTACACTGTAAGTTTAACTTACGGCGTAAGTATGTCAAGATAATGGCCGCCATGACCGCCCAAAGATTTGCATTCAGACGCTTGCAGCAGTTTGAAGAATTAATACGTCAGCGCGATCGCTACAAAATTCCAGGCCAAAGCAGCTCTATGCCTCCAAAACGCTCGATACCCCAACCGCCCCCCAGCCGTTCTCAGCCGCTCAGTCGAGATCTTGTCCTACTCAAGGCTATTCAGCTGGCTGATGACGGCGGGATTGACGCTCTATCGATGCGAAAGCTAGCAGAGGCATTGGGGGTTAAAGCCATGTCGCTGTACAACCACGTCAAAAACAAAGACGACCTGATCGACAGTATGGTCGATCAGGTCGTTCGTGAAATGGCACTTCCCAACAGTGACGCAAACTGGAAAGCTGCAATGCGCGAACGGGCAGTGTCAACCCATGATGTGCTGCTGCACCATCCTTGGGCAACAATGCCGCTGGTCTCTCGCGTCAATGTTGGCCCGGCAATGCTGCGTCGCATAGAGGCCACCTTAGGGTGCTTACAGGCGGCAGGCTTTTCGTTACCGATGGCCGACCACGCCTGGAACGCAATGGACAGCCATATTTACGGATTTACCTTACAAGCGCTCAACTTTCCCTTTGAGAATACGGAGTATGCAGCCGCTGCGGCGAACTATATTGAGATGATTCCGCCAGAGACTTACCCACACATGAACCAACTGACCCACTTGGTCATGGGTGGAGAATACAACGGCTTACACGATTTTGAGTTTGGCCTATCGCTGGTATTGGACGGTCTAGAGCGACTGCTCAATCAACAATCCTGAACGGCTTACCGAAATGAAAACTGACACAGGTTCTCTATAACAAGACTCACAGAGCCCCTACAACAGAGTCAGTAAGCAGGCCCAACACATGAGATATGACCGAGAATTATACGGATTCACCGGGTTTACCCTGGCGTGGGCACTGCTGGCGCTGCTGGCGTTTGGGGGTCTGAACCTGCTCCATATTCCCACCGGCAACTTTGTGAGCTGGGCAATCGCAGCAGCAGTTTTCTGGTGGCTAATCATTATCACCACCGTACCCTGGAATATTTACTTTAGCGCCCGTGCGGTGTTATCTGAAGCAGAAGCATCTCGTCAGCGCAAGATTGTTGTAAACGAGCAAACCTGTCAGTACGTAGTAGGCGTCCAGCAACGGGTGCTGAGGGTTGCGATCGCAATCCACGGCATCTCAGCCATTTCCCTTTACCTGCTTGCGGCAGCGAGCATTAGCCGCGTGGGCTACTTGGGGTCCGTTGCGGCACTGTTACTGACCGGGCTGCGACCTGCCATCGCCGCCTACCGCTACCTGATGCAGCGCCTAGCCAGCATTGGCAAAGAATTTGTCTACCCCCGTCAAGATATTGTCACTCTCCAGCAAAAGGTTGAGCAGTTGCGCACCCAGCAAGAGACGCTAGCGCGACAGCTAGACCCCGACAACGACAGCTCATGGGTTGCCCAACAACAAAACGCCCTCGCGCGTTTACAAGAGGACATAGCCCAGCTTAGAGCCGCCCACAATCACCTCAAAGCCGCCAATGCCGAGGCCCATCAGCACATTACCCTAGAGGCCCGCAGCGCCATTGCCCAGCTCAATGAAGACAGCGAGTTTCTAGACCGCGTTCGCGAACTGATTCGCTTTTGGAAGACAGCCTGAGCCGAGCCGACTCCAGGCTTACTGCCTCACCCTCTATTTCTGTTGAGACGGAATCAAGGTGACGATTGTACAGCCGCCGCCAGATCATTAGGGCCAGGCGGCGACAATCTATGGCTCGACGCTAAGTGAAATCACTGCACTTAGGTCCTAAGCTACTCAGTTAAAACAAGGCTGTGCTGCTACTTCGCGATGTGCTGAGCAAGATAGCTGTACTCGGGGCCTACCGTAAATGGCGAAGACTACAAATACCCGTGGGTAGACCGGCTAAATCGAGTTTAGTCAACAGAAACTTACTCAGACTCTGTAAAGCCGACTTGCCCTACCGATGCACCAATCCCGTTGACTGATGTGAGGTCAACGGGATATGTGAGGGCTGCTTTGACAGGCGTTGCAAACAGAAAGACCAAGACAACGAGTACAGCGGCGAGAATCGTACCGATAATTGACCCTCGGATATACATGCGATCCATAATTCAGTGTGCAGAAATGCGCTAAAGACATAGCTCTATCGTCGCAAAATCATCCCGTACCTTCCCGGCTACACTGAGAATGCACATGGTTCTTAACCTGTCGATCTGATTCTGTATCCTTAGCTGCTTGTCAACTCTATACTTCACATCTCTCCCTCACCGATTATGCCCTCGCAAAAGCCCCTACCGAAATCCGAGGCCCGTCAGCTCCTAGAACGCCTGGTATTTGAAGAAACCCAGCCCAAAGACTGGGTTGAGGACGTGTGGAACATGAGCGGCCTGCATGGGGACAGTGCTGCCAAGCTGCTGGAGGTCTTCGAAGCGCTGATTGATTGCTGTTCTGAGGAAAAGCTAGATAACCTGGTAAAGAGCCTCTACAGCGACAGGATGGGCTAGCGTCCTCGAAACGACGGTTCAGCTATCCCTCAGGCAAAAGCCCCGCCGTCGACTGACGGCGGGGCTTTTAACGGTCAACGGACCAGAAACTACTTAATAAACAGCATTTCTTGGTAGGTGGGCAGCGGCCAGAAGCTATCGGCAATTTCGCCTTCTAAGCTATCCACATAGCCGCGAACCTCATCCATCAACGGACGCAGGGTCGAAGCACAGTAGCTCATATGCTCGTCAGTAGACGCAAAGTCGTGCTTCTCCATCGCCTTGCTGAGCTTGGTGGCAGAGGCCATCATCGAGTTCGCCAAATCGGCAATTGTCTGCGCGCTGCCCTTGTCAAAGGTCACGCCCAGGTCAGACAGACTGGCAATAGTGGACGACAGCTTCGACAGGTACTCTACGGCAGCCGGATAAATCATCGTCTTGGCCATGTCGATGACAAGCTTGGCTTCTACATCAATGGAGAGAATATATTGCTCGGCATAGACCTCAAAGCGGCTTTCTAGCTCAACGGGGGTAAGAACGCCCGTCTTCTTGAACAGGTCTTCGATAGACTCGTCTTTTAGGAACGGCAGGGCATCGGCAGTGGTGGGCAGGTTTGCCAAGCCACGTTCTTCAACCGCCATCTTGTGCCATTCCTCTGAGTAGCCGTTGCCGCCGAAGACCACGACACCATGCTCGTTCATGACCTCCTTGAGAACGGTGAGGATGGCTGTGCTAAGTTCTGAACCATTGTTCAGTTCAGTCTCTAAGCGGTTGCCCACCCACTCTAGAGAATCCGCCAGCATCGTGTTTAGCACAATTAGCGGACCGGATACCGACTGGCTAGAGCCCACTGCCCTAAACTCGAAGCGGTTGCCGGTGAAAGCAAAGGGTGACGTGCGGTTACGGTCGCCGGCGTCCTTTGTCAGGCTGGGGAGAACGTCTACGCCTAGATCCATCACGCCTTTTTTCTTGGACTCGGTGACGCTGCCGGACTTAATCTGGTCAAACACTTCTTCGAGCTGGGTGCCCAGATAGACCGACATAATCGCCGGTGGTGCTTCGTTGGCCCCCAAGCGGTGGTCGTTGCTGGCCGTTGCGATCGCAGCCCGCATCAGCGGCCCGTACTTGTGCACGCCACGAATTACCGCGCCGCAAAAGACCAGGAACTGAGCGTTGTCGTGGGGGGAGTCGCCGGGGTCGAGCAGGTTACCCTGGGTGGCGTTGCCCACTGACCAGTTGACGTGCTTGCCGGAACCGTTGATGCCAGCAAAGGGCTTTTCGTGTAGCAGACACATAAAGCCATGCTTCTTAGCCGTGTGGCGCAGCACCGTCATGATCATCTGCTGGTGGTCGCTGGCGACGTTGGCGGCTTCAAAAACCGGCGCAATTTCGAACTGTCCTGGAGCCACCTCATTGTGGCGCGTCTTGGCAGGAATACCCAACTTATACAGGGTCTCCTCAACGTCCTGCATGAACACCTGCACCCGCTCAGGGATGGCACCAAAGTAGTGGTCGTCAAACTGCTGACCCTTGGCTGGGGCTTTACCAAACAGTGTCCGGCCCGCTAGCAGTAGATCGGGACGCTGGCTGGCAAAGAGGGTGTCCACCAAAAAGTACTCTTGTTCTGCGCCACAGCTAGAGTTAACGTGGGCAATCTCTTCGTGACCTAACAGCTTAAGAACTTTGTTCGCAGCCTTATCCATAGCCGCAATCGACCGCAGCAGCGGCACTTTCTTGTCGAGGGCTTCGCCGGTCCAAGACACGAACACGGTCGGAATGCAGAGGGTTGCCCCGTTATCAGTCTCCATTACGTAGGCCGGGCTGGTCACGTCCCAGGCAGTGTAGCCGCGCGCTTCAAACGTGTCGCGGATACCGCCGTTGGGGAAAGAAGAGCCGTCAGGTTCACCCTGGACCAAAAGCTTGCCCGAAAATTCTGAGATAACGCTACCGTCACCTTGAGGCGAAATGAACGCATCGTGCTTCTCCGCCGTCTGGTTAGTCATGGGGTAAAACACGTGGGCGTAATACAGTGCCCCCTTGGACATGGCCCAATCGCGCATGGCCGCAGCCACCGCATCTGCAATTGAGGGATCGAGCTTGTCCCCCGTCACAATTGTCTTCTTGATTGACTTAAAAACCGCTTTGGGGAGACTCGCCTGCATCTGTGCCAGGTCAAAGACGTTCTCTGCCCAGACTTCGTCGAGTCCCTTGGGCAGCTTAGGGGGCAGCGGCTCTCGACTTAAGATCTTCTGAACCGCTTGAACGCGAGCAATATTTCCACTCATTTTTAGACCGTCCTTTGGGAGCTAGTCGCTAAACAGTAAGCAATTAGCGGACCCAAAATAGACAGCACTGATACAAAAAATGCCTGCCCTGGCAATTTCAGTACATCGGATGTAGTGATGACTACCTAAAATCTAAAAAAACAGACATTGCTAAGACACAACACAGTGGCGCTGCGACTCAGCTATGCCTGAAGTTCAGAGTAATTCACTCAAGTTCTGCACTTGAATGAGCGCATGCTAGAGCCGCTCTACGCAAGTTTGCTGTGCCTGCGGCTACAAAACAGCATTCCAAGGGTAGCTTGGGGCAAGAACAAGGTGTCAGTAGCTATCTCCCGGTTTGGCTTGGCTCAAACGGTATCTTCAACACACAAAAACAGTACATTTGTTTGAGTCGTCAAGGTGAGATCGCTATATCATAGTCAAAGCCTCCCGTTCTAATGCCTCCCTCTCCTGACGTCTATTCCCAGACCGCCTATGCCTGCCACCGAAGCAATTCCAGAGGTACTCCCAGGCATTAACCTCAGTCCGCAGCAGTGGAATGCACTGCAAAATATTGAAGCGTTCTTAGACAGCCAATCCAAACTATATCTGCTGACGGGCTATGCCGGTACCGGCAAGACGACCCTGCTCCAGGCGATCTTGAGCCGGTTGCGGGAGCGCGGTGATGAGCGGCCCGTGGCGCTAACGGCCTTCAGTAATAAAGCTACCAAGGTCCTCCAGTCTATGTCTGATCGCTGGGGCCACGAGGTGGACTGCATTACCTGCTGCAAATTGCTGGGTCTGAGACCTGTCATCGATACCAGCTCTGGCGAACAGCTATTCGAAACGGTCAGCGACCAGTTCAATCAGGTGCCCGACTTTCGGCTGGTGATTGTGGATGAATGCTCCATGATCAACAAAGAGATGTGGAAGCTGCTGGTTACTGCTGTTTCTCGACTAGATATCAGCACTCAGATGATCTTTGTGGGTGACCCGGCTCAGCTGCCGCCCGTCAACGAGACCGAAGCCTGCTGCTTTAAAGAGATTCTTAACACCTCTGCCCTGACAGAAGTCATCCGCTACGGGGGTTCGATTGGCGTGATTGCCGACGACATTCGCCGCCACATCGATAGAGAACAGCTACCCAGATACGAGAGCGATACCAACGCTGACCTGACAGAAGGGGTGTTTGTCACCAACCGTGGTAAGTGGCAACAGCTTCTCATCCGTGCCTTCACTAGCGAAACCTTCCAGCAAGACCCCAACAGCGTCCGCGTGCTGGCCTACACCAACTACCGCGTTAAGCAGCTCAACCAGGCCATTCGCACGGCCATTTACGGTCAGAACATCGAAGAATACGTTGTGGGTGAACGGCTGATCGCCAATCATCCCTGTTTGGATGACGAGGGCGTATTGTTACAAACCTCTGAAGAGTGTGAGGTGGTAGAAACAAGAAGGGGAGAAGTTTACGGTCTTCCTGTATGGCTGCTGACGGTCTACAACGAAGAGGAACGCTTTCGAGACTTGATTGTTTTACAGCAACAGGCCATGAAAGAGTTTAAGCAGCGCTGTGATGTCCTTGCTCAAGCCCGCGATTGGGAAAACTTTTGGAATTTTCGCCAGACCTACCATGACGTGAACTATGCCTACAGCCTAACGGTTCACAAAAGCCAGGGTTCAACGTTTCAAGATATCTTTGTCGATGTGCCCAATCTGATGCGTAACCCTAAAACCATTGAGCGTAATCAGCTGGTCTACGTGGCCTTTACCAGAGCCGCCAAGCGCCTGTTTGTCTACCAGTAACAGAACAGACTATTCTCTGCCGTAAAACAACAGCGTACTTCTTACGGAGACCTCTTCCGTTTTGTTGAGAATGGCGGAAGGCAGAGCTGCATACATGCCGGTCGAGACACCCCCATCCAAGTTGAGGGCGCGCTCTATGGCAGTTACGCTCATTGCATCTGACTGTGTATGCAGGCATTGCGCCAGCGTGTAAAGAGAAACTGCCGAGGTGGTGAGTACAACAGTTTCGCCAGTGGTCGCAGTCGCCACGGCGGTACGCTTCCTCAGCTTACCGTTGTCACTGTAGATGCCCAAGACGCCGCCCGGATCGATAAGAAAGGGACCAGACTGGAAAGCGCTGACCACATTTCGCGGGGTGAACTCAGCGCGGGTACTCAAGTCAATTTGTCCAGAGGCGTCAATGCTGAGTACACCAGTGAGCAGGGTGGACTCTTTGCTGATGCCCTGGCGCTGCTGGCCGTCGATCAAATACAGGCCGATGGGCTCAAAGGCTTCGCCGTAGTAGCCGCCGTTGATGGCCGCGATCGCACCCCGTTTCTGCGCCGCCGCTGGCACCGTCTCATACTGCTGCAAGTCCGGCTGGTCCAGCAGCTCCGCCCGCACTGCCCTTGGAGGAAACGTCAGCACATCTGCTGTAAACCGTTTGGGAACCTCCTCTCCCTCTCCTAAGTAGGTGAACTGTACCCGTCGATAGGCTCCAGCGCCCTCAGCTATCTCTGATTGCTCAAAGACTTCAAATTGACAGCCTACTTGGAGCGCTGGGGCAGGCTCAACGGCGACATCTGGCACTGGCTGCGTCGCACAGCCCACGAGAAAGGCCAATCCTAATGCCGAAAACCGTTTACCCACGCTCTAAAATTCCAATCAGCGTCGCTAGGAGCGCCTGTAAGTCAGACAGTAGCGTAAACGCGTTGATATCTTTCGTCAACGTCTTCTGCTGACGATCCAGTTGACTAAAGCGCCAGACATCACCCAGCATTACCGCACCGTAAAGGTAAGGTTGGTCTATCGAGGGCATCGCAGAATTGTTGCACGTAGGGCCATGACCTCTTCAAGCATACAGCGGGTTATGAGGTGTCTTTACACTCTAACCACTAGCAAGAATCTGTCCGATGCCGCGATTAGACGGCCCCGTTTTAGACGGCCCCGTTAAAGTGCCTGCAATGCTGGAGCCTGAGCTTGGAAATAGCGCTGAATCGCAGCAGTGCTATCATTGCCGACGGTGATTTGCTGATAGGCCGTTTCTAGGGCAATGGGGAAAAGGGCACTGAAGAGGTAGTCGTCATACTGAGCGGGAATCGTCGTTTGCTCAATCGCCGCTGACTGAGATAGCCCCTGTTCGCGCCAGCTCAGGGCTATCGCTTCTAGCTCCTCCAGGTAGGTTCGCAGAGTATTCAGGTCGGTGCGATCGCTAATCGGTCCATGTCCCGGCACAATCGTTGCAGTTGGGTAGTCCACCCCTAGCTGGGTCAAATTGGTCTGGAGTACTCGAATGTTGGCATCCCCTAAGAACGGATGGCGCTCAGTGAACAGCAGATCGCCTGCAATTAAAACGTCTTCATCAGGAACGTAGACCACCAGGTCAGTTCCGCCAGAATGTCCGTCAAATTCTCGAATCTGGACGGCGCGATCGCCCAACCACAGCTCTCCTACACTGTTCACTACCACGTTCGGCGGTGTCACATTATCGTCCTGCTCCTGGTTCCGGGACAGCATAAACTCCCGAATGGGGCCTCGTCCCAAAATGGGGTAGTCCTGAGCAGCGGCAGCCGCGTTACCGCCGGAGTGGTCAAAGTGATAGTGAGTGTTAACCACGTAGCGGATAGGCTGGTCCGTCAGCGAGGCAACCGTTTCAAACAGCAAATCGGCCAGCGCTTCTGTCTGAAACGGATCCACCACCAGCACCCCATCGGAGCCAATCACGATGCTGCCGTTACAGATGGCTATGTTGGGTCCACTTGCCGGAAAATCTGTACTGGCAATCAGACCATAGACGCCCTGCCCCAACTGCTCTAGCGTTAGCCCCGCAGCCTCCAAGGTCAGCGGCGTCTGCGCTGGGCTCGGCAGCTGCCAAACCAGGACACACACAGCAGATAAACAGGCTAGAACGGGAATAAGCAGCCGACGGCGAAGGACATTCATGGCGATGGTACTGAAGCGCTGTTGCTAATTGAGGGGTTCGTTCGAAAAAATCGATCTTATACTACCGCGAACCCTATACTCGGCGCAGCGACGCAATAAATTTTCCAAACGGGTCCCAAAACTGGCAGGAGTCGCAAATCAGAAAGGACCGGGTGAACCGAACTGTGACCATCCGCGCTAGCCCACTACAATAAAGAGCAGACCTAACCCTGTGCCTATGACCGTCACCGCGCCCGAAATTCAAGCAGCCGTTGAGCACCGCCGCAATTTTGCCATCATCTCGCACCCAGACGCGGGTAAGACGACCCTGACCGAAAAGCTGCTGCTGTACGGAGGTGCCATTCACGAAGCGGGTGCCGTCAAGGCACGACGGGCACAGCGCCACGCCGTATCGGACTGGATGGAGCTAGAGCAGCAGCGGGGCATTTCGATTACGTCCACGGTGCTTCAGTTTCTCTACGACGATTATTGGATCAACCTGCTGGACACCCCTGGGCACCAAGACTTTAGCGAAGATACTTACCGCACCCTGGCGGCGGCAGACAATGCCGTCATGCTGGAAGATGCGGCAAAGGGTCTAGAGCCGCAAACCCGCAAGCTGTTTGAGGTGTGCAAGATGCGCGGTCTGCCCATCTTCACCTTCTTCAACAAGATGGATCGGCCTGCCCGTGAGCCACTAGAGCTGCTGGACGAAATCGAAAAAGAGTTGGAGCTGATGACCTATGCGGTCAACTGGCCCATCGGCATGGGCGATCGCTTTAAGGGTGTGTTCGACCGGCGCAAGCGACAGTTCCACATCTTTGAGCGAACAGCCCACGGCAGCCGCGAAGCCCAAGACACCATCATCGACATGGGCGACCCGCGCATCGAAGAACTCATCGACGAGGATCTGTACTTCCAGTTCAAAGACGAGCTAGAAGTGCTAGACGAGCTAGGACCAGAGCTGGATCTAGAAATGGTCCACGCGGGTGAGATGACGCCCGTGTTCTTTGGCAGCGCCATGACCAACTTTGGCGTAGAGCTATTTCTAGAATCGTTCCTTGACTATGCGCTCAAGCCCGGTCCGCGGGAAAGCACGGTTGGAGAGGTACCGCCCACCCGCGAAGACTTCTCTGGGTTCGTGTTCAAGCTTCAGGCCAACATGGACCCCCGCCACCGCGATCGCATCGCCTTCATCCGCGTCTGCTCCGGCAAGTTTGAGAAAGACATGGTGGTCAGCCATGCCCGCTCCGGCAAAAATGTCCGCCTGTCCCACCCGCAAAAGCTATTTGGTCAGGGGCGGCAGTCACTGGACGAAGCCTATCCCGGCGATGTGATCGGTTTAAATAACCCTGGAGCCTTTGCCATTGGTGACACCATCTACCAGGGCAAAAAGCTGGAGTATGAGGGCATTCCCTTCTTCTCTCCAGAGCTGTTTGCCTACCTGAAGAACCCTAACCCCTCTAAGTTCAAGCAGTTCCGCAAGGGCGTGGCCGAACTGCGAGAAGAGGGTGCGGTGCAAATCATGTACTCCGCTGACGAATCTAAGCGCGACCCCATTCTCGCCGCCGTAGGCCAGCTCCAGTTTGAGGTGGTGCAGTTCCGCCTACAGAACGAGTACAACGTCGAAACCCTACTGGACCCACTACCCTACAGCGTGGCTCGCTGGGTCACGGGCGGTTGGGATGCCCTAAATAAGGTGGGACGCTTGTTCAACACCGTCGCCATTAAAGACAGCTACGGTCGCCCCGTCCTGCTGTTTCGCAACGAGTGGAACTGCCAGCAAGTTGAGGGGGAACACCCCGAACTGAAGCTGAGCAAGACGGCTCCGGTGGTCTCGGGTAAGGAACCTGACGCGATCCAGTAAACTATGCAAATTTATCTGGACTATAGTGCTACAACGCCGACGCACCCCGATGCGATCGCACTCATGCAGTCCGTCATGGCAACCCAGTGGGGCAACCCGTCTAGCCTCCACCAGTGGGGCAATCGCGCGGCTACAACGCTCGAAACAGCCCGGATGCAGGTGGCGGGATTTCTGAACGCGTCGATTGACAGCATCGTCTTTACCGCAGGCGGCACTGAGGCTAATAATCTCGCGCTGATGGGAGTAGCCCAGCGCTATCGAATTCCCCGTCATATGATCATTTCTGCCGTCGAGCATTCAGCCGTATCAGAACCGGCTCGACTGCTAGAAAGCTGGGGCTGGCAGGTAACCCGACTCCCCGTGAACCGGCAAGGACGGGTGAATCCAGCGGACCTTGCTGCGGCGATCCGGCCCGAAACAGTTTTGGTCTCCGTTATCTACGCCCAAAGCGAAGTTGGCACCCTACAACCCATTGCCGAACTCGGTCAGATTGCCCAAGCACGCGGCGTCCTTTTCCATACCGATGCTGTACAGGCCGCCGGGCGGATACCGCTGGATGTGCAAAATCTGCCCGTGGACCTGCTCTCGATTTCGAGCCACAAAATCTACGGGCCGCAGGGTGCTGGAGCCTTGTATGTCCGACCCGGTGTAGACCTGCTAGCCCTACTCAACGGCGGCGGGCAAGAGTTCAAGCTCCGGTCAGGCACGCAGGCGCTGCCCAACATTGCCGGATTTGGGGCAGCGGCAGACTGGATGGCTGCAAATCTAACATCAGAGGCAGCTCGGCTGACGGTGCTGCGCGATCGCACCTTTACCCAACTCCAGGGCACCCCCGATCTACAGCCAACCGGCGACCTCACCAACCGATTACCCCACCACCTCAGCTTTTGCCTACCCTGGGCAGATGGAGAGACTGTTACAGGCAAAGCTCTGGTCCGCCAGATGAATCTGGCAGGCATCGGCATCAGCGCCGGGTCTGCCTGCCACAGCGGCAAGCTGCTGCCCAGCCCCATTCTCAAGGCGATGGGCTACAGCGATGCCACCGCTAAAACGGGTATCCGGCTGACGATGGGTCACCAGACCACTGCCGCCGATATGGATTGGACGGTGCAGGTACTGCAACAGGTGCTCTCGCGGATGAAACCAGCGTCTCTAGCACCACAGCCAGTGTCAGCCATCAGATAGATCGCCATCTATCAGTTGCTTTGTAACGAACGGTGTAGCAATGAGCTGAACCGACAGTCCTGGGAAACCGTAAAAAACTATGATGGAAGGATAGTTCTTCTCGAAGTAGTTTCTGGAACAAGCCATGACCGATATTCCGGCATCGTTGGACGAAACAACCCAGCAGGCCATGGCAGCAACCCAAGCTGCGATCGCAGCTGGCGTCACCCGCCTGCAAATCGAAATGGTCATTCCAGAACTCAAGCAGCAGCCCATTGCCCGCCAGTTCTTACAGGTGTTCGAAGACCTCGGGCTCAAAGTGAGGGTGTATTTCCCAGATGCGGGAGCCGCAGCCCTGGCCAAGCGCGACTGGGATAACCCCGAGTTGGAAATTCGAGGCATTTCCGAACGGGTCAGTCCGCTTTCCCCAGAGGACGAAGCGGTCCTGATCGTCAGTCCCTCTGCTGTTGAAGTAGAATCTGTCGAAAAAGTCTGCCAAACGGCAGCCGACCGTCCCGTAGTCCTCCTAAATCCACAGCTTGAGAATATTGCCACAATTGGCATTGGTTACGCGGGACGCCAGCTACGAGAACGATTTCTCAACACTTTAGAGTCGGTCTACTATTTTCGCCCCTTGGAAGAGGCCGCCGTTTTGCATCAGTACCCTACGCCGTGGCAGGTGTGGCACAGCCAGGACGGGGCCTACGAACTCTTGACGGAAATGGCAACTAAACCCAGTGGTGAGCAGCTTGATCGTCTGCTGTACGGTGAAGCCGAAGCCGAAGCCGCACCTGCAACGGTACGTCCTAAAAAACGCGGCCTCTTAGCTGAACTGCAACAGTTTTTGAAAGCCTTGAGTCAGTAAGTAGCCTGTCCTCGCTAAATTTCAAAAATCCTAAACAGACTGTCAGGAAGCCGGAACATGGGGGGCAGTAGACAGCATGGGGGCAGTAGGCAGAAAAGACCGAACTCCTGTCTACTGCCCCCCAAATTTTGAGGGAGATCACGGAGATAATCTGCCGCGATTTCAGTAAAGTTAACTAATTAACTAACGCCAGGTTCTACCGATGCCGTGAGGTCAACCTATTGTCAAGATAGGCATACAGTCTGCGTCATCGATAGAACAGTCTCGCTCACCCTCATCTGTCCTTATACCTGTGGATGTAAGTCAAGAGTATAAACCTATCTGTTCTACAGACGGCAGTGCTGCTTTATCCCAGCTAGCAGCAACAGCCCAGTCTCTAGAAAGTCTTCGACATGACTTTGTTACTAGCGCCTCCCACGAGTTTCGAACACCGTTAACTGTTATTGCTTCTTCTGTCGGCATTCTACGAGACTTTGGAGAGAGTCTGGACCCCCATCGACGCCAGCTTCACTTTGATCGGGTGCAATCTGCCATCCAGCAAATCACGCAGCTGCTGGACGATATGCTGATGGCTGACGCAGTTGCTAAAGAATCATTAGATTGCCAGCCCAAGAACCTTGATATTGTGATCTGGTATCAGGCATTTGTAGAAGAGCTCCAGCAGGTCCACCAAACTCGCGAAATTCATCTGAATATTGAAGAAATGGGAAGACGCATTCGGTCAGTAGATGAGGCGTTGCTGAGGCAAATTCTCTGTAATTTATTCTCAAATGCGTTGAAATATTCACCACCAGATACACCCATTTTGACAACCCTAAGCCTAGGACTCCATAAATTCTCGGTCAACGTCCGTGACCAGGGTAGGGGAATTCCTGTGCATGAGCAGAAACAGATTTTTCAGCCCTTCTTCCGAGGCAGTAATACAGGTCATGTTGCGGGTCTAGGGCTAGGCTTATCGATGGCAAAGGCCTGCGTCATCAAACATGCCGGGGCTTTAGAGGTCGACAGTTGCGAGGGTGTAGGGACTAACATTTACCTAGAGTTGTAAGTCCCAGCCTAATTTTCTTCATTGCTGAGATCTCGGCTTTACCTAGATTTGAAGAGAATCCAAACAAAAATTGTTGATTTGGAAAAAGTGACTGGGTACTATTCTGTAATACGAACGCTATCGATTCAGCGGCTTAATTCTCTCACCGAAGCGTTCGCCTCAGTCCGTTTAGCACAAGCAGTTTGCCCAGAGAATAGTCCGTACAGGAACATTGGTTTGCTATGAGTAAGATACTAGTCATTGAAGATGAAACTCAGGTTCGAGAAAACCTCAAAGAGATCTTAGAACTGAACGGGTATACAGTGCTAACGGCAGAGGGCGGATTGCAGGCCCTTCCCCTCATCAAAGAGCACTTTCCTGATCTGATTTTGTGCGATGTTATGATGCCCGGGCTTTCCGGTCACGAGGTCCTGAATCAGGTTCGTAGCGAACAGGATACGGCTGCCATTCCCTTTATTTTCTTGACGGCGAAGGCCGATCATCGCGATCTGCGTCAGGGTATGAATCTGGGAGCCGATGACTACTTAACTAAGCCCTTTGAAGCAAAGGATCTACTAGATTCAGTTCAATCGCGTCTGGACTATCGCACTAACGTTCAAAAAGTTGCTGCCGTTCAAGCCGAGAAGAATCAAACATTGACCAATGCATTGACCAAGAGCCAACGTCAGATGGCTGAGACCCAGAAGATTGCCGACATGAAAGACGAGCTACTCGGCAAAATTTCTGCGGAGCTGAGGGAGCCCTTATCCAATATCAATGTTGCCATTCAGATGCTTCAGCGAGCCGATTCGGTCGATGAGCGCGATCGCTACCTCAGGATTCTCAAAGAAGAATATGCCCGTGAAATGACGTTGCTCGGCCAGGTCGATAGCCTGCGATCGCTGCTAACGCCGGATAACGCCAAGCTCCTTCAATCCTTTGACCTGCTCAGCAAATAATGCCCTAGCATTCTGGCCCCAGCCGCTGCAGCATTCTGACTCCTGACTCTGACGTCAACCCCATCGGGTACTGCAGGTTTACCACTCCTGGCATCAGCCGCTTACACTGAGAGGGTAAACCTGCGAGTGGGACATCGTCTGTGAGCCTAGCGCTAGTCATCCTCTACTGGGTCCTGTTGGCAGTCATGCTGGTGGGCGTGGTGGGTGCAGTTGTGCCAGCCTTGCCCGGCATTGCCCTGATTTTGGCTGCCATCGTTATTTGGGGGGCGGTAACGGGCTTTTCAAGTGTGACAACGGCGCTTGTTGTAGCAGGCGTTGTGCTGTTGCTGAGCATTCTGATCGACACGCTAGCCAGCTATCTGGGGGCGAAGCGAGTTGGCGCTAGCCGCTGGGGCCAGGTTGGTGCGGTGGTAGGGTCGCTCCTGGGGCTATTGGGGCTTTTGCCTGCACTCCCCATTGGCGGGCCGCTACTGGGCATTTTGCTGGGGGCCATGGCTGGGGCCTTCTTGGGTGAGTTTCTCCATCGTCGCGATCTGGCCCTGAAGGAGCGCTGCCAGCTGGGCGCTAAGGTCAGCCTCGCGGTCGTGGTCAGCTCGCTGGTGGGCAATCTACTGGCAGGGGTCTTGGCCCTGGCAGCTGTTGGTGTCTTTGTCTTTACCACTTGGGGCACAGTAATGTAGCTGCCGATAGCATCTGTGGGAACGGTAGGCACATCAATGGAAATGGCCGATGCAGCACAGCTAGAAGTCCTAAGGTCGGGGGTGTCAGTGTGGAACCGCTGGCGATTCGACCACCCTACCATCCGGCCCAACTTACGAGGGGCCGATTTGCAGGGGATGGACCTGGCTGGGGCCAGCTTGCACGATGCCTATCTGCTAGGCGCTGACCTGAGTCGGGCCTACCTGTTTGAAGCCGATTTTCAGGCAGCCAACCTGCGGGGGGCAAATTTGAGCCGCTGTTGCCTGATTGGGGCCAACCTGCACAACGCCTACCTGGCGGAGGCCAATCTTTACCATGCTTACCTGGCCGAAACGGACCTCAGCGACGCCTACCTGGGACAGGCCAATTTGCGCGAGGCCGATTTGCAAAAGGCAATCCTGACGGCGACATTTTGGGGACAGGCCGATCTGTGGAAAGCCGATTTTAGCGGCGCTTACGAAATTGCGCCGCTGTCGCTTCGCAGTGCGCACAATCTAGAATTTGCCGTGCTGGACGACGCGCTCAGGGCACAGCTGGGTTTGCCTGAGCCGCCAGCGTCGCCAGACAATTCATCGCCTGCTCCGCCTGGGCCACTGGAACAAACAAATGATCGTGATAGTACGCTGATACCGGATTCACGCTGATGCGCTGATCTGCTAGCACAGCCGTCACAGCAGCCAAAAACCCAACTGCCGTTAAGCTAGACTGCACTGTCAGGGTGATCATGCGCGAGGGGTAAGTACAGCTGAGTCGTGCTTGCTCGGCCTGATCTTGAGACAGGATCAAGGTTAAGCCCTCTGCCTCCTGAAATTGGCATACCGGGTCAATTTTCGCCGGAACGTTCCCAGGTTGTACGGAGCAAAAAACGTACACTTGGGGCTGAAGCACCGGTTTCATCGTCTTTAGCAGAACAGCAAGCTGGGTCTCGCCAATAGCCATAATATTCTCGGCGGGCCAATCCCCTAGGCCGAAACCCCAGCAGGCGTCTGGAAGCGGATACCGGAATCAGCCATGCGCTGCAGCGCCTCACCCAAGCGATCGCACTCGGCAATCAAACTAATGCGCACGTAACCCTCGCCGCCCTCACCAAAGGCGCTACCTGGCGTCACCACAACCCCAGTTTTCTCTAGCACGGTAAAGGCAAAGTCTGAAGCTGTCGTGCCGGGCGGGCAGGGCACCCACAGGTACATCGTGGCCTGGGTTTTAGGAACCGACCAACCCAGCTGGGACAGTCCTTCAATCAAAAAGTCCCGGCGGCGAATGTAGCGTTGCTGCACCTCTTCCAAGTAGCTGTCGGGCAACCTTAGCGCCGTTTCTGCGGCGGTTTGAATCGCCCCAAAAATGCCGTAGTCCAGGTTGGTTTTGAGGGTGCGCAGCCCTTGGATAATGTGGCGATTGCCTACCACAAACCCTACGCGCCAACCGGCCATATTGTAGGTCTTAGACAGGGTGTGGAACTCAACGCTAATGTCTTTTGCGCCGTCAATTTCTAGGACACTGGTGGGCTGGTAACCGTCGAACGCCAGCTCGGCATAGCATAGGTCATGCACCAGCAAAATCTCGTGGCGGCGGGCAAAGGCAACCACGTCTTCGAAGAACTCTCGGGGAGCCGTGGCAGCGGTGGGGTTGTTAGGGTAATTGAAGTAGAGAACCTTGGCCCGGTCAGCCACGTCATCGGGAATGGCAGCCAGATCGATCAGCCAGTTGTTTTCGGCCGTTAAGACAAGCGGATGAATCTGAGCACTGGCGATCGCTGGCCCCCTAAAGTGCGCCGGATAGGCGGGTGTTGGCACCAGTACCGTATCACCAGGATCAATATAGGCCAGGGCAAGGTGGGTCAGACCTTCTTTGGATCCCAACAGCGGCAGTGCCTCACCGCTAGGGTCAAGCCGAACGCCATAACGGTGCTGATACCAATCTGTGATGGCTGTTCGAAAGCTGGCCGTTCCCTCAAAGGGAGGATAGCCGTGGTGGATGGGGTCTGCCATCGCGGCTTTGGCCGCTTCGATGACAGGCGCTGGCGTTGGGCCACCGGGGTTGCCCATACCCAGGTCAATCAGGTCTACCCCCTGCTCACGGGCCTTGGCCTTCAGCTCATCGAGACGAGCGAACACGTATGGGGGTAGTGCACCAAGTCGCTCTGCGGGCTTTAACCACTCAAGATTCATAGAGGCACCTCCCAGTTATCCAGCTGTTATTCAACTGCTGCTCTCAACCATCGTTAGGGTAAGCTGCAACAGTCATCCCTGACGGCATATCTCGTTCTGTAGACTCTACCACTTTTGGCAATGGGCGCTCACTACGCTGTGGATGCGATATCAGCGTTGACACCATTGCGGCCATTACTTGCTGAGGACCCACCTCAAAGGGTAAGTGGTGGATGTCTGAACCGGAGCGACAGGCAAACGCCGCAGCCGTCTCTAATTCAGCCACGGTCATACTGGCCATACCCAGGGCGTCCAGTGTCTTGGGCAGACCAATCGCATCGTAGAACCGAATCAGCTGCTGACGGGCTGTGGTGGCCAGGGCGTTGTTGCCGTACATCTCTTCCAGGCGAAGCTGGGCCAAAATGCCGTAGGCGACTTTTTCGCCGTGTAGCGCGCCGTGGCTGACGGGCACCTGAGTCAGCCCGTTGTGAATGGCATGGGCGGCAACCGTACGGCACTGAGCCCCGCCCATGCCGCCAATTACCCCTGCCATGAGTACGGCAGCATCGACCACCTCCCGCCAGTCACTGCCGCCCGGATCGCGCAGCGCCGCTTCCGATTTCTGAAACAAAATATCGCGCAGGACCCGGCCCTGCTGCACGGCTCCAATCACTAAGGTTTGGTCAGAATGACCGCTGCTGACCGAGGCCTCGTACCACTTCGCCAGCGCGTCACCAATGCCCGCAACCAGCGTACGCTGGGGTGCCGTCACAATCAGGTCATAGTCGAGCAGTAGCAAGTCCGGGCAGCGCGGCAGCGCCACGTCATAGTCAAACGCTCCCGCATCGGAGTACACATTGGATAGCGCCGTCCATGCTGCACAGGTTGCTGCCGAGGTTGGTACTGTGACGATGGGCAACTGGGCTTGATGCGCCAGCAGCTTGGCCGCATCTAGGGCTTTGCCGCCACCAACGCCAACGATGAAGTCAGCATCATGAGTAGACAGGGCCTGGTGCAGCGCTGCTAGTGCTGCCTCACTGCAGTCGGGCTGATAGACCGCTGTTGCGGTGACAAAATCTGATAGTGCAGGTGAAAGAAACGGCTCAGCCGCGGCTAACGTACTCGAGCCCCCCACGACCAACGGACGTCGCCCTAACCGAGCTAGCAACGGACCGCTCTGGGCCAGGACACCATTACCACGAATGACCTGGGCGGGAGCAACCATCAAAACTGGAAAGTTACCGATTTGCATAGGTATCAGTGTCTCCTTGAAGCGTGGACAGGATAGGACGCAGTCTGCTGCGTCTGTAAGGGGTGTGAAGAGAGTGGAGGTAAGGACGCCTAGATAGCCGAGTTGGCCACTTTGAGTAGGGCTGAGTCGATATCAACCTGATAAGGGCTGCTGTCATCAACTGTGCTGGGCTGTACCTGTCCTAGGTACAGCAGCTCAGATATGCCGCCGGGTTTGTGAATAATCGTCCGTGCGCGAATCGTTGGGGATTGGCCCGGACGGCCCAGACGACTGGCACGCAGTAAATTCTTGGCGGCCTGCTGCAGGGTGGCCTCTAGTTCGGATTCGGTAATGGTTTGGGGTACCTTAATCACGATTTGGGCCGCGCCAGAGTCAAATACGGTTGTGTAGGGGAGCGCACCTTCGACGGCAACGGGCGACAGAGGCTCGAAGCTGAGGCCAAACAGTCCTGCCGTCAGCACAATGCTAAACCCTGTCGCACCAACCAGCCGAAACCGAATCCCCCACTTTGCCAGGAAGGCAATCGCGCTCACCAGCGCTAAAGCTAGGGTGGCAATTCCCATCCATTTAGCAGCATCTAGAAAAGTTTCGGGGGTCGGCATGGTCTCAGTCGGGGTCCCAATCGGGGCTATTTGGTAAATTGCATCGGTTGATCCAGATTAACCGATAGCACTAGACAGTGCGCTCATACACTGTTTCTAATTTAAGAATCCAACCAAAGCAGGGTTCAAACCAACTTGGGATCTAAGCTAAAAACGGTTGAGCTTGCTGGTGCAGTGGCCCACCCATCAGGGCATCTTGTTAGGCAGGACGGTTGCCCTGAGCCTGCTCCGATTCTCTTTTCCTCGATTGTAGCCATGCTGTATGGACAGGTCAGTGAGGCTGACCCAATCGTTAGGTCGGTGAAGCCGAACGCCGTAAGGTTAGCCCCATGAACTCAACGTCACCCATTGCTTCAACGTCACCCATTGCTAAAGCGCGGGTCCAGCTGTGAAATCTTCTCCCGTCAAGGTCTATACCTATCGCACCGCGCCAGCATCAAGGTCGAAGTGGACAGGGCTGATCGTGCTGTTTCTCCTGGGGGTGCTGGTTGCGATCGCGATTGCCATGAGCCGCAGCCAAGGCTCGCTAGCCCCTATCGCCGATACACTGCCGCAAGACCCCTATGTCAAAGTCTTCTTCAATCAGTCCCCGGCTGCCACGTATCGCGATCCTTACCGTCAAGTAGACCGCTGGGGTGACGATCTTGAACAGCGGATCGTGTCATCGATAGAGCAGGCTAACACCAGCGTTGAGGTGGCCGTTCAGGAACTGAACCTGCCGAGGATTGCGCAAGCGCTAGTTCGAAAGGCTCAGACTGGCGTTCCAGTCCGCATCATTCTAGAAAACCAGTACAGCGAACCCTGGAGTCATAAAGATACGAGCTGGTTAGCGGCACAGGATGACTATGCCAGGAGTAAGTATGACAATTTGCTAGCCTTTGGCGATCGCAACGGCGACGGGGCCGTCAGCGCCGACGAAGCCCGCGATGTTGATGCGGTACTGATGTTGCAAAACGCGCAGCTGCCACTGTTGGACGATACTGCCGATGGCAGTAAAGGCAGCGGGCTAATGCACCACAAGTTCATGGTGATCGACGGTCAGCAGGTGGTAACGGGCTCGGCAAACTGGACGCTGTCGGGCTTGCATGGCGATGCACTGCTGCCAGAGAGCCGGGGCAATACCAACGCCCTTCTCATCATCGATAGCCCCGACCTTGCCAGCCTCTATCAGCAAGAATTTGCCCTGATGTGGGGTGATGGACCTGGCAGCCAAACCAATAGCGTGTTTGGCCCGCAAAAGCCGCTGCGAGCCTCACAACAGGTCTCTTTGCCGGGTTCCACCATTACCGTGCAGTTCGCACCCAACACCGCCGATACGCCCCAAGCGCAAACGGTGAATGGGCTGATTGGCCAAACTCTACAGCGGGCACGTCAGTCCATTGACTTAGCGCTGTTTGTGTTCACCGACCAGGGCATTGCCAACCAGATTGGGGAGCAGGCGAACAGCGGGGTGCAGGTGCGATCGCTAATCGACCGCAGCTTTATTTACCGCAGCTACAGCGAAGCCCTAGACATGATGGGTATGGCCCTGCCTGACCATCGCTGTCGTTACGAAAAGGACAACCAGCCCTGGACTCGCTCCATCACCACCGTGGGCTTCCCAGAACTGCCCGATGGCGACAAGCTACACCATAAGTTTGCCGTTATCGACAGTCGTCTCGTCATCATCGGCTCCCACAACTGGAGTAAGGCCGCCAATACCAAAAACGACGAAAATCTCTTAGTGATCGACAACCCCACAGTGGCTCAGCACTTTGAGCGGGAGTTCAATCGCCTCTACGAAACCGCCAATCTCCATCAGACACCGTATCTGCAAAACCAAGTCAGTAAGTTCCAGCACTGTGGAAGTTGAGTCGACTGATCCCAAGAGCGGCTATCCTTCGTCACTGGATAGAATTTTGGGCACTTTGAAGAAGCTATCTTCCCGTTCGGGAGCCCCGTCCAGCATTTCCTCGCGATCGCCAAAGGGAGCTAGCTGGTCGGCACGGGCAATGTTGCTGACCTCAATCGCGCGTGTTGTCGGCGGTACGTCAGCAGTATCTAGCTCTGCCAGCTGCTCGACATACGCCAAAATACCGCTGAGCTGCTCGGTGAACTGCTGCTCCTCGGCCTCCGTCAAGTCTAGGCGGGCCAGCAGCGCAACTTTGCGCACCTGTTCAAGATCGATCATGGTAGTTAGGCAGAACGGACAGTGCTAGAACAGCATATCAAGTTTCATCCGCCCGGTATTCTTGAGCCAGTTTTGGGCTTCGATATAGTTGTTGGGCGCAATCCGAATGGCTTCAGACCAGTAGGTTGCCGCCTCATCGTAAAACTTTTCAGCCGCCTGGGCGTCGCCCTGCGTCTCAGCCTGCTCACCGCGATAGTGATAAATGACCGCTGTGTTGTTCAGCGCCTGCGTCATTCGGGGGTTGAGCTCTAGGGCGTCGGAGTACAGGTCAATGGCGCGGTCATGTTCGCCGTTGCTAGCGTGAATCAGCCCCATATTGTAAAGGATGTAGCTCTTGTCGTAGGGGTCTTCCTCTAAACGGAGGGCTTCTTCGTAGTTTTCCAGTGCCTCTGCATATTCGCCTTCAGCCTGGGCCGACATACCATCTCGATAGTAGGCAAACGCTTCTTTAGCCTTTTTCTGGGTCGGCATCATCTTCAAAATCATGTCGGCCATGACCGTGAAGGATTTGTCGATGAAATTGTCGTTGCGTTGCGTTCTGGGCATGGTGGTGAAGCGGCAGGCCGATGACTTTTATCTCCACCCTAGTTTAATTCATCTGCCGGTCCGGCCCTGTGCAGAGTGCAAACAGGCCCCCATGCCGTAATCTTTCTTATCGTTTTGCCCTGATCGTCAATTCTGTACATTGAGTCTCTGGCAGGCTTCAGTTTTCAGCAATTTGGGCCTCGGCAAGCTGGGCCTGCAAAAACACCAGCAGGTCCGCCACCGTTGAAAAGTCAGCCTCATCAAAGCGGGTACTCAGGTCTATGCCAAACTGAGCCATGAAGTCATCGCAAAAGTTTGTGGTCCAGTCGAACCAGCACACTAGCGGAAACTGTAAATCTTCAATCAGACGATCTTGAGGTCGTACACGGCTGAAGTTGAGCCCTGAATATTGCTGGAAGGCGACATAGATAAATCGCAGCAGTCGGGGCTGGGCCACTGTCGCCCGTTGAAACGTACTACACCAAACGTCAATTTTCAGCGCCCGGCGACGGCTTAATCGCTGATTGACCTGCTGACGAACGCTCAGGTCAGGACTCAGGTCGCCGTAAGTTTGAACGCTGCTAACGTAATTGTTGAGCGAGTGCCACATACTGGTGCCAGATTGGCGGAAGAATTAGGCGAAAGAATTGGGCCATGTGGTGAGACAGGCTAACCACCGACAAGCAAGCGGGTTGAATACACGCCTTTGCTTAGAACGTTAAGTACGGCTGCATACACTTCCGTGAACGCGACTGGAATGCCTGTGGGCACAAGACCTGGAAGACACACAAAAGCTGGGTAGACGGAGTTGATGCGCCCATCAAAACAGGTTCTCAACAGGCGAATTCAACGGGTCAAGGCTGGGCTAAGCCGCTCTGTGCCCTCATTGAAACCGCGTGACCTGCGTGTATCTAATGTTCCCTGTCCCTTGGGCAAACCTACGGTAACACGCTGCAGAATCCACCTGGGCCATTGCCTGAACCGCTGGTGACTTAACCTATGAGGCTTACACCGCCGTTTTCGCAAAGGGAAACGGGCGCTTTTGAGCCGCCATGCGCTGCTGCAAGTGCTCAGACGTCATCGGGCGACCTAGCAGGTATCCCTGGACGAAGTCACATTGATGCTGGCTTAAAAAGGCCTGTTCTGCCTCGGTTTCAACCCCTTCTGCAACGATACTTAACCCAAGCTGATGGCCCATCTGAATGGCAGAGGTCAGAATCACCTGATTTTTGGGATCGCTGACCACCCCCCGCACGAAGCAGTTATCGATTTTGAGGGTATCGATGGGGAGCTGTTTGAGATAGCTAAGTGAGGAATAGCCGGTACCAAAATCGTCTACAGCCAATCGAATCCCTTGGGACTTGAGCTGATGAAGGGTTGCAACCGCCGCATCGGCATCTTGCATCAGCGCCGTTTCAGTAATCTCTAGTTCTAAGAATTGCGGTGCCAGCTGATGCATGTGCAGTAAGTCAGACACCTGCTGGGTCAGATCGCCTTGGTTGAACTGAACGCTGGATAGGTTGACGGAAACGTGGCGGAGTCCTAGGGCCTGCTGCTGCCACTGGTGAGCCTGCTGGCAAACCGTTTCTAGTACCCACTGGCCAATGGGTACAATCAGCCCTGTTTCTTCAGCTAGGGGGATAAATTCGACCGGAGAAATGTAGCCCTGTTCGGGATGCTTCCAACGAATCAGCGCCTCGACACCCTCAATTCGGCCAGAGGTGAGGCTGAGTTGAGGCTGATAGTGGATCTCAAATTCGTTGCGTTCTAAGGCGTAGCGCAGCCAAGTCTCCAGACGAATTTGCTGGTCCGAAGCAATGGGCATATCAGACCGATAGAACTGACAGTAGCTACTTTTCTGTCGTTTGGCGCAATCCAGGGCCGCTTCCGCCTGACGCATCAGGATATTGAGTTCGGTACTGTCCGTGGGGTAAACCGCCACACCGATGCTGGTGGTCATAAAGACCTCCTGCCCCGGCAGCGAAAAGGGGCGGTTGAGCGCATCCATTAGGTTGTCGGCAACGCGTTGGATGGCTTCTTCTTGCTCGTAATCGACCAGGACAACCGCGAACTGGTTAGCGGTGAGGCGGGCCAGGGTGGTACCCGGGGGCAAGCTGGCCAGCAGCCGCTTGGAGGCTGCCTTCAGGAGTTCGTCTCCAGCCCGGTAGCCCAGCAGGTTGTTCACCTGGCGCAGACGGTCAAGGCTAAGGGAAAGCAGCGCAATTTGATGGTCCTGACCTTGAGTGGCCGCAATGGCCTGGCTCATACGCTGATAGAGCAGGTGGTGGTTGGGAAGGTCAGTCAGGCTGTCGTAATGGGCTAGTCGATTAAGGCGTTCTGCGGCATTGCGCAGCACCGTGACATAGCGATTGGTGAGGGCAGCTTGCAGACGTAGGCGAGTCGCGATCGCGCTGGTCAGTTCGCTGTCGGTGAAGGGCCGCACAATGCAGTCGTCTGCCCCTAGTTCCATGCTGCGCCGCCGGTGGTCGCGATCGTCCTGGTCAGTCAACAAGATGAACGGAATGAGCATCAGCTCAGGATCTTGCCGCAGGGCTTCGAGGACCTGATGCCCGTTCATATCGCCCAAGTCCCAGCCGCAGACCACCAAGTTGGGGCGCTGCTGAGCGATTCTTACCCCCATGCTGCCTTGGTCTGCTGTGATTGTGGTGTATCCAGCCGCCTCTATCAACGCCACCATAGACGTCCGGGCGCGGCCAGGTTGTTCAATCACCAAAATTCTCTGCATGGATGTCCCAAATACTGAGACCAATCAGGACGTGAGTCGCTGACCAAGGCAAACCGTTACCCGTCAACAATTGCGCCCGTTATCGATTGCGCCCGTCACCGATTGTGTATGTCTGCCACTTAAGAAATGCTGAACTACAGAAATGCTGAACTACCGTTGACTACGAGGAACACGTCAACCCTGCGTTGGCACAAAACTCAACAACCCCATGTCTCGGTTGGCACATACTGAGCCGCAGTCCCCCTACTCTGACACATCTCCACAGGACTCCGCTTGAAGTTGTGATGAATGATGGGGAAAGTCAGGACTGGACCTGTGATGTCTATATAAAGGTTCCCGACCTAGCCTGCAATCTCGCAACTGTCCCGTAATATCACTCAACTATTCTGGTATAAAACGGTCTGCATCAGATTGAGCATGACTACAGTAAGCCCAGCAGCGTCGATGCAAAGCTGGGATAGGACACCGCTGCAGCTTCAGCTCGATGAATATGGGTTGACCCCGCCGCCATCAGTGCGGCGATCGTGAGGCTCATGGCAATGCGGTGGTCGGTGTAGCTGTCCACTTCAGCACCTTGCAGTGTTTGATTGCCCAGAATTTCCATGCCATCGGGCAACTCGGTAACCTTTGCCCCCATGCGATTAAGCTGCGCGGCCATCACCGCGATGCGATCGCTCTCCTTGACCCGTAACTCTGCCGCATCTTCAATACGGGTCGTCCCTTCAGCAAACAGCGCCGCAACGGCCAAGATAGGCACCTCGTCAATCAAACGAGGAATCAGATCGCCGCCCAAGACGCAGCCTTTTAGGCGGCTATGGCGCACCCGAATATCAGCGACGGGTTCGCCAGTCACCTCGCGAGGATTTTCCAAGGTCACGTCGGCCTCCATGCGGGCTAGAGCATCGAGAATGCCGGTTCGCGTGGGATTGACGCCAACGTTTTCAATCACCAGATCTGAACCGGGCACGATGGCAGCTGCGACCATCCAAAAGGCCGCAGAACTGATATCTCCAGGCACAATGACCGTTTGTCCCTGGAGCTGGCAGGGACCGTGGACGGTGGCCTGTCGCTGTTCTGGGTCTACGGTCAACGCGGCACCAAAGGCCTGCAGCATCCGTTCACTATGGTCACGAGAGCGGCTGGGTTCGGTGACGGTGGTGTTGCCTTCGGTAGCTAACCCTGCCAGTAATATGCAAGATTTGACCTGGGCAGATGCGATCGGGGAACGGTAGTGAATCGGTCGCAAAGCCTGTCCTTGGATGGCTAGCGGTGCCAGCGTGTGACCCTGACGCCCCCAAATCGTTGCACCCATCTCGGTCAGCGGGGTAATGACGCGCGCCATGGGACGCGATCGCAAAGAGGCGTCGCCCGTCACCGTGAAAAAGCGCCTGGGCTGCGATGCCAGAATGCCCAGCATCAGCCGCAGGGTGGTGCCCGAGTTTCCAGCATCCAGCACATCGATGGGTTCCTGCAACGCACCACCAATGCCCTGAACGGTGACCCACTCGGCCTCTAGATCCGTAATTTTTGCCCCCATGGCCTGGAAGCAGGCTGCAGTACTGCGAGGATCTTCACCCAACAGCAGTCCCTGGATGCGCGTTTCACCCGTGGCGAGTGCCCCCAGCATCAGCGCCCGATGAGAAATAGACTTATCGCCAGGGATGCGAATCCGCCCCGTCAGCGCCCCAGGGCTCCGCGTTACCTGCCAGGTTTGATGAGGAGCAGCATCAAGACAGTGAAGGACGGCAGACATAGCAGGTGGAAACGAAAGGGCAGCCACTAGAAATGGCAGCGCAGGGTTAAACCCTGCAGCCGGTATCGATTCTACCGCTTGATGACCGCGCTACCTTGACCGGGCTATCCGGAGACCGGGCTATCCGGAGACCCAGCGCTATGCTGCGGCCTCTTATTCAGCCGGGGCTTCGGCAGGAGCCTCCGCACCACAGTACCCGTTGATGTTGGTGACTAGCGTTGCCTCTTGGGTGGAGAGCGCCTGTAGATTGGTGAAGGCACTGTTAGCCTTAGCTTGAAACTCCTCTAGCACGCCGCCCAATTCCTCTTCAGACTGGGCATTGGCGACTAGCTGCATGGCCTCGCTAGCCACCTGGAGCTCCTCACCAGAGCCCGTGATAATGGTGACGTACTCGTCGCGGTACTGGGCGAGTTCCTCATCTGGCAGCTCCAGTCCACCTAAGCTGCCGACCATACCGTCGATGTTGGTAACGACCGTATCGACGGCACCGATGTACTGGGTTGCGGCGGATTGAATGTCGGCTAGGCTCTGAGCCCCAGAGGCCTGCTGGGTGAAGCTGTTGATGTCGGACTCAAACTCGCTTTTGAACGCCTGGGCGTCGTTGATGACCTCGGCAAAGCTATTGCACTGAGCAACCTTCGAAGATCCACAGCTGGCTAACCCCAGCGCCAGCAGAGCTGCTGCCCCGCGCGAAAACCGACTCGTCATCAATTCATCCCTCTTAGAATCTTTGTTTAAATCAAGCAGATCTGTTTAAACCGTACCCGTAAATGATTCATCCTCACACATCTGGATTCCGGAGCAGTGCGGCCCACAGCCATAGCAGAGGCAGTAGACTATAGCTGGATTTTCTAAGGGACAGACTGTGGGGACCCGACCAGAGGCAGCGCTAGTACAGCACCGTGCGCAGATTCCCGCTGTGCAGAACAAGCAGTATTTTAACTACGGTGGGCAGGGACCCATGCCGCAGCCCGCGCTAGATGCGCTGTTTTCTGCCCACCAGCAAATTCAGTCCGAGGGCCCATTTTCAAGTGCCGTGAACGGGTGGCTGCAAACCGAGGGGGAAAAAACACGCCAATACCTGGCTCAGGCGTTGGGCGTTACAGCGACCACCCTGACATTGACAGAGGATGTCACCGTGGGCTGCAACATTCCGCTGTGGGGGTTGCCCTGGCAGGCAGGCGACCACATTCTGCTGTCGGACTGCGAGCATCCGGGCATCATCATGGCCGTGCGAGAGCTGAGCCGCCGCTACGGGCTGGATGTGAGCGTTTTTCCAATTTTGTCGCAGCTGAATACGGTGAATGTTGTAGAGACGATCGCCGCTCACCTGCGCCCCACTACCCGCCTGGTCATCGTCAGCCACATCCTCTGGAATACGGGACAAATTTTGCCGCTGAAGGACATTAACGCTCTCTGTCACAGCCATGGGGCACGCGTGCTAGTGGATGCGGCCCAGTCCGTCGGCATGCTGCCGCTGAACCTGGCGGATACGGATACCGATTTCTATGCCTTTACCGGGCACAAGTGGCTATGTGGACCAGCAGGCTTAGGTGGACTCTACGTGTCCGAGGCGGCGCGGGCAGAGCTACACCCCACCTACATTGGCTGGCGCGGCATTCAGGTCGATGCCACCGGACACCCGACCGACTGGCAACCCGACGGTCGCCGATTTGAGATTGCCACCTCTGATGGGGCACACTGCCCCAGCCTGCGGGCTGCAATTGACTTTCAAAACAGCTGGGGCAACGCTCAGCAGCGCTACTTTCGTATCACGCAGCTCAGCAGCTATCTTTGGGGCCGCCTCAACGGCCTGCGCCACATCACCTGCCTGCTGAAGACCCCCCCCGAGTCAGGACTGGTGTCCTTTCAGATTGTGGTCAATGGCGAACCGTCACCGTCGCTGCACGGGCAGCTGGTGAAGCACTTAGAATCCAAACATCTCTACTTGCGAACGCTGCTGTCCCCCAGCTGTGTCCGAGCCTGTACCCACTACTTCACGCTAGAAACAGAGCTGGATCAGGTCGTGGATGAAATTGAGGCATTCCTGTCGCAAACCTCATAAAGGCTCAGCAGTTTTTAGCGACAAGTTTTTTAAAGTTTGTCTGAAGCACTGCCCCTGCTAGAAACCTGTGGCTTCAGAAGGTTTCTAATCTAAGCAGGTAGGCTGCTATGTGCTAATTATGACTTTAAAGATACCGGCGGGCTCAGGGCTCAGGGCTGGGAAGGCGTTGTTGCTGTTGCTGGGGTCAGCGATCGCGCTTTACTGGGCAGTTACATTTACACCTGAACCCTACGGGGTCCTCAGTATTATCTTGATGGGTCTCAGCCTGCTGAGTGTGGTCGGCATACTCATTTCTAACTGGTATTCGCTTTACCTTATTTTTCTATATCGCAAACACGCCGGCCCCGATCGGCAGCCTGCCCACCGCTACGCCGCTGCCGATCTGCCGTTTGTGACCATCCAGCTACCGATGTACAACGAGGCTAACGTCGCAGAACGACTGATTCGATCCGCCGCCGCCGTTGACTACCCCAGCGAAAAACTGCAAATTCAAGTTATTGATGATTCGTCAGACGAGACAACCGAGATTGTTCAACACGTCTTCCAGGACTTGAAACTCGCCCATCCCCACATCGATTTTCAGCACCTGCGGCGTCCCAAACGTGAGGGGTGGAAAGCAGGTGCCCTCAACTACGGGCTCGATCACGCCAGGGGGGACCTCCTGGCGATTTTTGATGCTGATTTTTTGATCTCGAAGGACTTTCTACAGCGTACGGTTCACTTTTTTACGGACCAAGGGACGGGGTTGGTCCAGGGTCGTTGGGCATTTATTAATCCCCAGTATTCCTGTCTGACCACAGCTCAGGCGTCCAAGCTAGATGCCCACCAGATGTTCGAGCAAACGGCCCGATACCGAGCGGGGTACTGGGTGTTTTTCCACGGTACGGCTGGCATTTGGCGAAAAACAACGATCGAATCGGCCGGGCGTTGGAGTTCGGTCACCGATATTGAAGACGCTGATCTCAGCATTCGAGCGTTGCTCAAAAACTGGCAGTTCGTCTACCTAAACGATCTCAAAGTGTTGTCTGAGCTGCCGACCACCATGGGCGCTTACCTGACGCAGCAGCGAAGATGGAAGCGCGGCTGGCTCAAAATTGTCCAGATGTATTCTGGGCAAGTTTTACGGAGTCAGGCTCCGCTCCCCGTCCGGCTAGACATGCTAGAACGGCTGATCAACATGCTGGCGACGCTCATGTCTCTGGTAGTCAGCACAGGGGCACTCCCCATCTTCTTATTGGGGGAACGGTTAGGCGTGTCAGGGGTGGTGTACGGGCTGTATAGCCTGCTGCTGCTGACGTCCTTGGTGCTGCGCGTGTACGAAGGCAAAACAACCGCATGGGAACGTCAGGAGTCTATGGGGCGTTCCAAGCGCATCTGGAAGCAGCTTCAGACAGTGATTCCATTTCGGATGCTGCTCGATATGGGAACGCTTTGGACTTGGACGGTCGGCACAGTGGAAGCCTGGCTTGGCAAGTCGGGTTTTGAAAGAACGCCAAAGCTCAATATCGTCGATTCTGCTGCCCAGTTTTCAGCCGCAGCAGCACCTAAAGCCGCAAAAGCCTACATGACAAAAGCACGATCACTACAGCTCGGGACGCTATTTCTGGGCGGTATCACCATCGCTTGCACTTACTACGCTGTGACTACCGCACACTGGATGAGTCTGCTGTTTTACAGTCTGCAGTTGGGCGGTATTGGCTGGGTGTCAGGGTCGTTGGTGTCAGAGGGGCGGTAACGAACGCAGGGACGGCGTCTCTTCATAGGCACGGCAACCTTTGCACGGACCCAGCGGATTTTCGGCACAGCGCAGATAGGGGGAACGGGCGTTGAAACGGCAGGTGATGTCGCCAATCACAAACCCCATACCGTCAACGTAGTGTTCATCGGGATTGCGACGAACATAATCCCGGAAGCGCTGATTGGCGGCAGCTTCTAGGGCGAGTTCAAAACGGGCCTGCACCCGACGGCGCGATCGCAAACTCACCCAGGCTGACAACAGCGCAGGCGTCAGGCCAATCAAGAGCACTAAAATTGCGATAGTCATAACTGCAAACGCAGGCTATTAACGACTTTGCCCGATCCTAACGCAGGTTTTAGGGCCGCGTTGCCGTTGTTGAGACAAACTAGAATTGAGTGAAAACTAGGCTGATGTTTGTCTACAGAACGACAGCAGGGTCATGTCGCTAGTCTTCGTCTTCTTTCTGTTTGGGTTTGTAGGTAGACGCAACCTCCAGTTCCTTGAGCTGGCGAGGGTCCACGGAGGAGGGAGCTTGGGTGAGGAGGCAGCGAGCCTGCTGGGTTTTAGGAAACGCGATCGCATCTCGAATTGACTGCTCCCCGGCCAGCAGCATGACAAACCGGTCTAAGCCGTAGGCAATGCCGCCGTGGGGCGGTGCGCCGTAGTCAAACGCTTCGACGAAGAAGCCAAACTTGTCCTGGGCCTCCTCGTCGCTGAGGCCGATGGTTTCAAACACCTTTTTCTGCACGTCCGGCTGGAAGATGCGCAAGCTGCCGCCGCCTAGCTCATACCCGTTGAAGACTAAGTCGTAGGCTACCGCCCGCGCCGTGGTTAGGTCGTCAATATCCTTGGGGTTCGGCGCGGTAAAGGGGTGGTGCAGTGCTTCGTAACGCTTCTCATCCGCGTTCCACTCGAACATGGGAAAGTCCGTTATCCACAGCAGATTCAGCTTGTCTTCGGTAATCAAGCCCAGCTCAGCCGCGACCGCCTGACGCAGCCGGTCTAGGGTGGCGTTGACCGTAGCCGTGTCGCCCGCGCCAAACAGCAGCAAATGCCCCGCCTCGGACCCGGTACGGCTCAGCAATTCCTGCTTTTGCTCGTCGGTGAGGTTGTCTTTGATCGCGCCTATGGTGTCAATCTCGCCGTTCTCCCGCACCCGCACATAGGCCACGCCCCGCGCCCCAGCATCAGTCGCCACCTTAAACAGGTCACCGCCGGGCTTGATGCGCACGTTCGAAATCGCGTCGTTGCCACCGGGAATCGGCAGCACTTTCACCACGCCGCCGTTCTTGACCGCGCCAGAAAACACCTTAAAGCCCGACTCCGCCACGATATCCGACACGTTCACCAGCTCTAGGCCGTAGCGGGTGTCGGGCTTGTCGCTGCCGTAGCGGTCCATCGCCTCGACATAGGTCAGTCGAGGGAAGGGCGTGGGAATGTCGATACCTTTGACGGCCTTGAACACGTGGGCCACCAGCCGCTCGTTCAGCGCCAGGATTTCTTCCTGGTCCATGAAGCTCATTTCCATGTCGAGCTGAGTGAACTCAGGCTGACGGTCGGCGCGTAGGTCTTCATCGCGGAAGCAGCGGGCAATTTGGTAGTAGCGATCTAGCCCGGATACCATCAGCAGCTGCTTAAACAGCTGGGGCGACTGGGGCAGGGCATACCACTCGCCGGGGTTGACCCGCGAGGGCAAAATGTAGTCCCGTGCGCCTTCCGGGGTGGCCTTGGTGAGGATAGGCGTTTCAACCTCGATAAAGCCTTCGTCGTCTTCTAGGAAGCGGCGCATCGCCTTAGTAATGCTGTGACGTAGCTGCAGGTTGCGAGACATGCGCTCTCGCCGCAGGTCCAGATAGCGGTACTTTAGCCGCAGCTCCTCCCGCACGGGCTCCTCTTCCGCGGTCGAAACCTGGAATGGCATCTGCTTACGCACGGCGTTCAGCAGCTCGATGGTATCGGCGTAGATTTCGATTTCGCCCGTGGGTAGCTTTGGGTTGGTGGCCCCGTCTCGGCGCTGGCTGACGCGGCCTTCGATTTTCACCACGTATTCGTTGCGGACCTTTTCTGCCACCGGGTAAGACTCGGGCGTGCGCTCTGGATCGCTGACGATTTGCACAATGCCAGTGCGATCTCGCAGATCTAGAAAAATCACCCCACCATGATCGCGGCGACGATCAACCCAACCGTAAAGGGTTACAGTTTTGCCAACGGCATCGGCTCGCAGGTCACCGCAGTAGAAAGATCGCATAGGGGATTGCAGAAGGAATTACAGATAAGGTCAAACCCGACCATTATCTAGTATCGTCTGCTTCCTTTGAATGGGATCTCAAAAATGAAGGGATTGAGCAGGAAAGGCAAAAGCCAGTTTAGTCTCAGTCGATCAGCTTCACTTTACCCAAGCGAATCTGGTCAAATAGCCGATTGATAGCGTTGCGCTCGGCGGCGGTGAGGTTGAAGGCCGCTAGCAGTAAGGAAGAGAGCTTGATGTGGTCTTTGCGGCGAAGCTGCTGAGCGGCCATTGCCGCCTGGGTAAGGATCTGTACCGAATCCTTAGGAACCGAATTTGCACTAGGCACTGCTGCTGAAACCACGATGGCAGGCTTCCCCCGATATGATGGATAGGCCTCTACACTGTCGACCGTCGGCCTAGCGGCTGAGAGGGGTGGATGTGCGGAAGTTAGATTCCCCCTATCTAAAGAGTCTGTGAACCTTCCTGTTGGCTAACCTGCCCTGCTTTGTTGCTATGGATATCTATCGGCTCAGCGCCCTGTCCGACAATTACGTGTTTTTACTGCACGACCCAGCCAGTCGAACCGCAGCGGTCGTCGATCCAGCTGAGGCGAGGCCGGTTCTGTCGAAGCTGGATGAGCTAGGCGCGACGCTCATCGCCATCTTTAATACTCATCACCACGGCGACCATGTGGGTGGCAACCGTCAGCTACTCATCCGTTTCCCTGACGCAACGGTGTATGCCAGCACTGCCGATCAGGGCCGCATTCCTGGACAGCAGGTCTATCTAGACGAAGGCGACACAGTGGAATTTGGCGAACGCACAGCGCAGGTTTTCTTCGTGCCCGGTCACACTCGCGGTCATATCGCCTACTACTTTCCACCGGTTGAGGCAAAGGGTATAGGCGAGCTTTTCTGTGGCGACACCATTTTTGCGGGGGGCTGTGGACGATTGTTTGAGGGTACGCCAGCTCAGATGGTGGACTCTATTGGCAAACTGCGAGAATTGCCCGACCAGACGAGGGTATGGTGTGCCCACGAATACACGCTCAGCAATCTAAAGTTCGCCATCACAGTAGATGGGGAGAATACAGCTCTGCAAGAGCGGCTAACGCAGGTTTATGCCGCACGGCAGCGGCAGGAGGCAACCGTCCCCTCGCTGCTGGGTACAGAGAAAGCAACCAATCCCTTCCTACGGTGGGACCAGCCTGCACTTCAGATCGCTGCAGGTGCGTCTGAGCCCGCTCGGGTGTTTAGTCAAATTCGAGGAAAGAAGGACTTGTTCTGATGATTCGCGATGCAAAGCGGGAGGATGAGGGTGCCATTTTGACCCTCCTTGCTTCCCTAGACCTATTCGAAGCCGAGGAAGTCAAGGTGGTCATGGGCATGCTAGCCAGTCATCTCGATCAGGCTGAATCTCCTGACTTATGGCTCGTTGATGACACAAACGGTCCCGTCGGCATTGCTTATGCTGCACCCGAACGAATGACTGACGGCACGTGGAACCTGTACCTGATTGCCGTTCATCCCAACCATCAGAAGCAAGGACGCGGTGCTGCCCTAATCCAACATATAGAAGCGGCTTTAGCTACAAAGGCTGTACGGGTCTTGCTAGTGGAAACGGCAGGGATAAAGGACTTCGAGTATGTGCGACAGTTCTATCGCAGTAGCGGCTTTCGAGAAGAAGCACGAATCAGCGAGTTCTATGGCGAGGGTGTGGACAAAGTTGTTTTTTGGAAACGGCTGACGCTATTCCAATAAGGATTACGGTCCCATCTGCCCCGTTTGGTGGCCACAAATGCCCAGTAGGGTGCAATAAAATTAACTCAAGCAATGTAGTGCAGCTGGTAAGACATCATGGTTTTGTCTCAGAAACCGCTCCAAAAGGTTCTACCGCTTGAAAACGGCGACCACCTCACCCGTGCCGAATTTGAGCGTCGCTATCAGGCCATGCCGCACATCAAAAAAGCTGAACGCATTGAAGGAGTGGTCTATATGCCTGCGGCCCTACGATATCGCCAGCATGGGCAACCCCACAGCAGCATTATCGGCTGGCTGTTTACCTATGCAGCTGCAACACCGGAGGTCGAAGTAGCCGACAACCCAACAATTCGGCTTGATCTTGATAACGATCCACAGCCTGATGCACTGTTGAGAATTAGCGAAGCTTGCGGCGGTCAGTCCTGCATTAGTGAGGACGACTACATCGAAGGTGCGCCTGAATTGGTTGTCGAAGTTGCTGCTAGCAGTGCCGCCTACGACCTGCATGAGAAGAAGAGCGTCTATCGGCGCAACGGTGTTCAAGAATACATTGTCTGGCAAGTCTCAGAGCGGCAGATCAGCTGGTTCCGGCTCATTGATGGAGATTACGTATTAGTCCAGCCGGACGAAGACGGCATCATTCACAGTACAGTCTTTCCAGGCTTGGACCTAGACCTGGAGTCAATGCTGAGCGACGATATGATGTCCGTCATTGAAGCGGTACAGGCCGGGACCAAGGCGACAGCCCATAAACAATTTATTGATCGGCTAGCTCATCAACAAATGACCTAAGCGATGAGTATTTTTTTCATCACATAGTTGGTAAACGTCTGGCCTCGACACATCACGGTTTGTTCTGCAACGGTCTTGAACCCTATGCGCTCAAAAAATGGGCGGGCTGTAATGCTAGCTTCAACTAACAGATTTGACAGCCCCAGAGAGTTAGCCTGGGCTTCTATGGCTTGATAGAGCCGACGCCCTATCCCTTGCCCCTGGTAGTCTTTGTGGCAGTAAAAGCAATCGATGTGGCCGTTGGTTTCCAACTCACCAAAGCCTGCGATCGCACCCGCCACCTCAGCGACAACCGTATACCGACGGCTACACACCACCGCCCAATCTCGAAAAAACAAATCGTCCGGAGCCCAGGCTTCGACCTGCTGACGGGAATAGTCCTGAATATTTACAGTTCGCACCGTGTCGTGAAAGAGTCGAGCCACGGTCTCAGCATCGGCAACTTGAAACCGTCTTATAGTGATGGTTTGAGACATCATCTGACAGAAACAGCTTATGGGGAAGAACGGGGCAAAAAGAAACAGGAGCCCAGGAAAAAAGACAACCCCTCTCCAAGGCGCAAGTAAGCCAGCCAATTCTGTTCTTGCACCAGCGCCATTCCCGCATCGACCACAAACAAGGCAGACCCAAAGATAAACAGCCAGGCCGCGATCTCGGCTCGATTTTTCATCCGCTCACTACATCCGGTCTAGTACCTGAATGCCCAGCAGCGACAGCCCCAGCTTCAGGGTACGTGCCGTCAGGTCACACAGCATCAGCCGTGACGTGCGTTGGGGTTCTTCGGCCTGGAGTACCGAACAGCGGTCATAGAACTGGTTGAACTTCTGGCTGAGCTCAAACAGGTACTGACACAGCCGGTTGGGCAACAGATCCTGCGCAACCTCGTCAATGGTTTCGTCGAGCTGTAACAGATGGCGAGCCAACACCAGCTCAGTCTCTTCTTCTAAGTGAATCTGCGCATCAGCACCAAGGTTCTCAAAATCGATCGCCCCCTTACGACTGATGCCCTGCACTCGCGCGTAGGCATAGAGCATATACGGGGCCGTATTGCCCTGTAGTGCCAGCATCTTATCGAAGCTGAAGACGTAGTCGCTCGTACGGTTCTGGCTCAGGTCGGCATACTTGACTGCGCCAATGCCCACCGTTTCCGCCACGGTTTGAATAAACGTTTCAGACTCGGTGCGATCTTCCGCCTGCAGGCGGGATTCCAAGTCAGCGCGCGACCGGGCTACTGCTTCATCCAACAGATCCTGCAGCTTCACGGTCTCGCCAGACCGTGTCTTGAACTTCTTACCGTCCTCACCTTTGACCAGCCCAAAAGGCACGTGGGTCAGCTCCACATTGTTGGGAATCCACCCGGCCCGGCCTGCTACTTGAAACACCTGGGCAAAATGGGTGGCCTGCCCTGAATCTGTAATGTACAGACCACGCTCGACGCCGTCCTGCTGAGTGCGATAGCGAATGGCAGCCAGGTCTGTTGTTGCATAGTTATAGCCACCGTTGGACTTTTGAATGATCAGCGGTTGTGGGTCGCCGTCTTTGTTCGTGAAGCCTTCTAGAAAAACAACTTTAGCCCCCTGGTCTTCTTCGAGTAGACCCAGTGTCTCTAAATCTTTAACCACATCCGGCAGCAGTGGATTGTAGAAGGACTCCCCCCGTTCTGTGGTGTCAATATCTAGCCGGTCGTAAATTTCTTGAAACGCTTTGCGCGACTGTTCGCATAGGGCGAGCCAAGCCTGCTTTGCTTCCGGCTCGCCCGACTGTAGCGCGACCACGGCATCCCGCGAGGTTTGCTTAAAGTTGTCATCGTCGTCAAAGCGCTTTTTAGCCTGCTTGTAAAACGCCACCAGATCGCCAATGTCAACTGTGGAGTTGGGCTGCGTCGCTTCGGGACAAACCTCTCGCAGATGAGTAATCAGCATGCCAAACTGGGTGCCCCAGTCGCCTACATGATTCAAGCGCAACACGTCATGCCCTACAAACTCTAGGACACGGGCAATGCTGTCGCCAATGATGGTGGAGCGCAGATGCCCCACGTGCATTTCTTTGGCAATGTTAGGGCTCGAAAAATCGACAATCACCTTTTGCGGCTGCTTGGCAGTTGCAACGCCGAGGCGATCTTCGGCATAAACCGCCTGGAGCTGAGCTTCTAAAAACGCGGAATTGAACTTAAGGTTGATGAAGCCTGGCCCAGCAATCTCTGGTGGTTCACACAGGTCAGCGACATCGAGCTGTTCAACGATTTGGGTTGCGATCGCACGCGGCTTATTTTTCAGCGGCTTGGCCAGCGACATCGCCACATTGGCCTGGTAGTCGCCAAACTTCGGATTGTTAGTCGGCACCAGCACCGGATCGGTATTGGCAAACTCATCGCCAAACGCTGCCGCCAGCGCGGCCTGCAATCGAGCCTTTAGATCTTCAATCGTTGAGAGCATGGCAGCAGGCGGAGGTGGATAACGAACTCATAGCATCATATCTTGCCGTCCTGGTCTACTCACACTGAGCCACCCAAGCCTGGTCCAAGCCTAGACCAAGATCAGGTCGTTCCTCCCTAGGATGCAACAGGATGCTGCCGAACCCAATAATCGGCTTCGGACAGCAGATGGTGGGTATGCTGCACTCGGTCTAGAAACAGGGTGCCGTTGAGGTGATCGTACTCGTGCTGAATAATTCGCGCAATGAAGTCTGTAAACACGCGGCGCTGCTCGTGGCCCTTTATATCTAGATACACCACCTCTACCTGCCGGGTTCGGGGCACCTGCCCCCGCCAACCCGGCACGCTCAAGCACCCCTCCCAGCCCAGCAGGTTGTCCTCCGACACCGCTGTAATGACGGGATTGATCATCGCTGTCGGCGTCATCCTCGGTGCGTCTGGGTAGCGTTCGTTGGGGTGGGAAGCCACAATGAATAACCGCTGTGAAACCCCGATTTGGGGTGCTGCAATGCCCACACCCGCCCGAGCATCAACAATGGCTATCAGCCTTGCAATCACAGATTGAATACCGGGATCGGTAGGGTCGGTGACGAGCTGCGATCGCAGCCGTAAATCACGATGCCCCAGCTGTAGAACAGGATTTTTTTCTGTCATAACCCCTCCAACCATTGCTGCCTCATTAACCGGCTGCGTTGTGTTCAACTAACGCTGCGGAATGTTTAAACTTTATCTTTATCTGATGCGCCTGAGCCTTGAGTTACCGTATTGTCTAAGATACAAATCGACAGAAGTACACAAAAGACAGCACTCTGTTGTTGCTTAAGTCACTTTATCGATCTGGGTCTATAGCGTATCTTCAACGAACGTTAAACAAATTCATTCACTAACGCGCCCAAAGCAATGAACTGCTAGCTCAAACTAACGCTGTCACCGTTTTGTCATTGCAACTTAACGACAGATTAGTTGAAAAACTTCATCTGCCTAATGGTCATGACGACCAACCATGGCAACAGGTCCGCATCTCCAGTGTCGCAGCTTCAAATCTGGGATCATCAGGTCTACGACCCACTCATATCTAGACTGCGGACAGTCACATAACGCTACATCTAGTAGCCTAGTAAAACTTACAGACAGGCCGACAGTGGGCGGCGCTTAAGATTTGTATCGGTTAATGCATAATACGGCGTTCCCTTCGGCGCGTGCCGGAAGAGTCGCTTAGCATTAAGGTCGCTTATCAGAAATACTCACTGAACATCGTCCATTGCAGCAGGGGTTAACGGAGGTTAAGTTGTGGACCAATCGACAGGGGTTTGGAATCAGGTGCTTGAGCGTTTGCAGGGTCACCTGAGTGGTCCAACTTTTGAAACTTGGATCAAGCCAGCCCAAGTCGAGGAGTTAACCGATTCGCGCATCACGCTCTCTACGCCTAATCCGTTCGCTCGGAACTGGCTGCAAAAGCATTACATGCAAACGCTGACCGAGGTAGCGACCGATGTCATGGGGCACTCGGTAGAGATCGTGGTCACCGTCAAAGACCTCGAACCAGGGGGCAACGGCAGCGCAGAAATTAGCTGGCCTTCGCCATCCTCCCCGCCGCCCCAACCCGAGCCCACGGCGAATAGCAGTTGGCGTAATAAGGGGCCGGACCTCAATCCCAAGGCCGTATTTTCCCGGTTTGTGGTCGGTGCTAACAATCGCATGGCCCACGCTGCGGCACTAGCCGTGGCAGAAGCGCCGGGGCGAGAGTTCAACCCGCTGTTTGTCTGTGGCGGCGTCGGACTCGGCAAAACACACCTGATGCAGGCCATTGGCCACTACCGCTTAGAAATTAACCCCAACGCTCGAGTTGCCTACGTCTCCACCGAGCAGTTCACCAACGATCTGATTACGGCCATCCGTCGTGACAGTATGCAAAAGTTTCGGGAGCAGTACCGAGCGGTAGATGTCCTACTGGTAGACGACATCCAGTTTATTGAAGGCAAAGAGTACACCCAAGAGGAGTTCTTCCATACCTTCAACACGTTGCACGAGGCGGGCAAGCAGATTGTCCTGGCCTCAGATCGCCCCCCCAATCAAATTCCTCGCCTGCAAGAGCGGCTGTGTTCACGCTTTTCGATGGGGCTGATTGCCGATATTCAATCCCCCGACTACGAAACCCGAATCGCCATTCTGCAAAAGAAGGCCGAGTATGAAAATGTCCAGCTTGATCGCGAGGTGATCGAATACATTGCCGCCAACTACACCTCTAACATTAGAGAACTGGAAGGGGCGCTCATTCGAGCGATTGCCTATACATCTATCTCTGGGTTACCGATGACGATAGCTAACCTGACGCCCGTCCTCAACTCACCCACAGAAAAAATTGAGGCGTCTCCTCAGTCGGTCATTGGTGCTGTTGCCGAAACCTTTGGTATTCCCATTGACGATATCAAGGGGAACTCCCGCCGCCGAGAAATCTCCCAGGCCCGGCAGGTGGGCATGTACCTAATGCGGCAGCATACCGACCTCAGCCTGCCGAAAATCGGTGAAGTCTTCGGCGGGAAGGACCACACGACGGTCATGTACAGCTGCGATAAGATCTCCCAGAAAATCAAGCAAGACCTCAGCCTGTCCCAAACCATTCGGCAGATTAGCGATCGCATCAACCTTAGCAGCCAAAGCCGTTAGCTCTTGTCACTTCCCTAAGCCTTCTTACAGCCCCTACTTCCCTTGGAGGTGGGGGCTGTGGCTATCCGGCTTACTAGCAGATTGAAAGTCATCCTCAGCGTCCCATAGCAGCCGCCAGATCCGTTAGGACAAGGCTGCAACGCCCTTTCATTCTCTGCCAGGTGAAATCACTATACTGGGTGTCCTAACGGATCTGGCACTGGCTGTAACCTACGATGCTGGCTCCATATTGCTGGCTGCTAGCCGTCCTGACGCCTGTTCGGAGCGACTATTCGGAGGCTTTGCAGCTGACCCACTCCTTATGACCCACTCCTTAACGTCAGCAGAGCTTCGGCTCTAGTCTACGAACATCGCAATTGACCGTCATTTATACCGTCATAGACACGGCCTGCCATATTCACTGATAAAGACCGGCCCAATGACGCCGCGCTCCGATAAATGTAAAGAATTATGGTAATTTAACAGAACATTTGATCTATTTTTTCTGTGGAAAACCTGTGATTTTCTGTGGAAAACGTGTTCAGAGTCGGGGGAAAACCGTGGTGACGATGGGGAAAAAAGTCAGGCCCTTGTTGGACTTGTGGAATACCCTGTTAGTTCTCCACAACTTTTCCACAGAGTAAATTCACCGACAATGCTGATTGGGTGGGAAGCCTGCCAACTTATCCACAGTTTCCCCAAGCCCTACTACTACTACTTATATAAGTTTAAAAAGATTAGAAAGGGAAGAGGATGTTTAACCAGAAAGACGGTTTCAAACCAGTTTGCATCGGGCTAACAGGGTGCTAGGATTGGCATCCATTAGCTCAGTCTTGCTTGTCACCCATGCAATTCGTCTGTTCTCAGAACGATCTCAGCACCCATCTTTCTTTGGTCAGTCGGGCAGTCCCTTCACGTCCGAGTCGCCCTGTCCTAGGGAATGTTCTGGTCGAAACCAGCTTAGATACTCAGCAGGTAACGCTGACGGGATTTGACGAAACCCTGGGAATCCAGACCCGTTTCCCAGCACAGGTGAGTGCTGAGGGTGCACTGACACTCCCTGCCAAGCTGCTCAGCGACATTGTCTCCAAATTGCCTAACGAAGACCTAGAGCTGACCGAAGACGACGATGAACTGGTCGTTACCCTTAAAAGTGCCTCTGGCGAGTATCAGGTGCGTGGGTTAGCTGCAACTGACTATCCCAACTTGCCGATGGTGGAATCGGGACAGGCTGCTCAGGTATCGGCCGAGGTGTTATTGGATGGACTGCGGGGGGCCCTCTTTGCGACCAGCGGGGACGAGACTAAGCAGGTGCTCACGGGGGTTCATCTAGTCGCTGAGCCTGAAACCTTAGAGTTTGCGGCTACAGATGGACACCGCCTCGCGGTTGTTCAAACTGTGGATGGTAACGGCAAGTTTGACATGGACGTAACTGTGCCCGGCAAGGCTCTACGCGAGCTGGAGCGGACATTGCAGGCGTACCAGGGAACAGAGCCTGTCGCGCTGAGATTTGACCCCTCCCAGGTTATTTTCGAGTTGGGCGACCAGCGGATCACCTCGCGTCTGCTAGAAGGTCAGTATCCTAACTACCGCCAGCTCATTCCTCGGCAGTTTCAACGTCAGCTGACGTTAGATCGTAAACAGCTGGTTTTGGCTTTAGAGCGGATTGCTGTGCTGGCCGGACAGCGTAATGACATTGTCAAACTGACCATTGACCAAGCGAACCAGCAGCTGCTGCTATCGGTAGAAGCCCAGGAGGTTGGCAGCGGTCAGGAGCGTCTCCCCGCCCAAATCACAGGAGACGATTTGGATGTAGCTTTCAATGTGCGCTACCTGCTCGACGGTCTAAAAAGCTTTGCCAACAGCGAAGTTCAGATTCAGTGTAACTCTGCAACTGAGCCCTCTATTCTGACGCCGCTGGGCGGCTTACAGATGACGTATCTCGTCATGCCAGTTCAGATTCGCAGCTAGGCAGCACAGCTGGCCCTACTGTGAAGCTCAGAACAAAAAGAATTGATTAAACCTTGATTCGTCCAGGTAGACGGGTACTCTTAGCAAAGGAGAGTATGTCTCTTAGAGATGAACGGAGGGTGATCGATGGATTTGGCTTTGGCGACGATAGTGTTTGGTGCAGTGTTGGTCCTTTTCAGTAAAGAAGTACTGAATGACTAGACTACGGCTCAGTTAGAATCTGGAGGTTTTCCGGTAGGGAAAGCTCCAGTTCTGGACGTGGCCGAGGTTTAAATTATCTGTATCGATTTTGCTCTGAACAGGGGGCTGGCGCTACTGCTCAGAAGGGGCATGAGGGTCGCGGGTCGCATAGAAATCGATGCGGTAGTCTGCAATTTTGACGCCTGCTTGAGTTTCAATTTCTTGAATCAGGGACTTTGGTAGGCAGATGTTAATATCAATAATCTGCTGAGTATCGACGCAGTTAATGTGACTGTGGGGCGTGCTGAGATGCCCATATAGTCTGGCATCTGATCGTTCAAGGCATTCGATAATGCCTTTTTCTGACAGAGCCTCCAGGTTTTGGTAAACCGAAGTATGGCCAATTTCACAGCCCGATTGGCTAAGTCGGTCATAGATCTCTTTGGCTGATAGGTGCTCCTTAGACTGCCAGAGCAAGTTCAAAATGGCGCGCCGCTGCTTACTCAGCCTCATGCCCAAGCGCTGACACTGGCTTAGCGCATCTTCTAAGGTTTGGGTTGCAGGCTGTGATGGCGCGGTCATGGCTGGCATCGGTCGAGGTAAAAGCTGAGTTGACTTGCGACTATCCGCTGGGATAAGCAAGTCGTACTCGTTTCCACTTTAGCCTGATTCAAAAATAATGACTACGAGAAGCACGGTCATCCAACCTAATTCCTACCGAATTTGATGCCTCTGGGTTCTATTCCTGAGGGGCAGGTGAGGATGTTGCCGCCAAAGCGCCAGGGGTTGTATCGTTGTTTTCCCTGCTGCGTAACAGTCTGTCGACCTGACTGGGCTCTAGGGGAGTAGCGCTGCTCTGCAAGGTGCTAAGACGAATGGCTGGTGGTGGTTGTGAGATGGTTTGACCGTCGTCACGGTCTAGATGGTTGATATTTGTAGGACTGGTATGGGTCGCACTGGGCTGCTCGGTCACAGGGCGTTCAGAAGTTTGAGTTGCAGATGACAGACCAAATGCGATGGGATTGTCTACGGCATTTCCGGGGGCAGTAAACGCTTCGGTATTGTCTGATTTGTCTGCGATCTCAGTTGGAGTGGCGGTTGGATCGGTCTCCACTGTTTGTGCCACTGATGCTGTCGAGGGATTAGTTGGGGTAGGTGTCGAATCCGCCATAGCCTGCTGAATTTGGTAAGCGTCCAGGGCACTGGCAATGGCCCGTAGCCTGCGGTTTTGGTCGCGGCGAATGCTCTGATATGTGTTACCTAAGCCAGGGGCGTTCCAGCGTTGAGTTTTGGGGTTCATGTAGGAATACGTTCTCGCCCAAAGGATGGCCTCATCACCGGTACGTCCAGCCTGCTGTGCCTGATACAGCCGATCAATATAGCCGCCCTGGTTCAGGGCCGCGGCCGGAGATTGATTGGCCAGGTCCAATGCGTTGAGCCGCTCAAACAAGGTGAGCTGCAGCCCCAGGCGCTCGGCCTTTCTGTCCAATGTTTCCTCTTGCCGTGCTAGCCGCGCTAGCTGCTTGACGTCGGCTTCCTCGGGGGAAGCGGCACCGTGCTGGTAGGAAAACGTTCCCAGATTCCAAACCCCGTTGCCGGGGTCGCGGTGACCGTTGAAGTGGCGGGTTCTCTCCCCCGTGGGTGTCCGGGTTCCCTCTGCACTGCCAATCACACGTGCCACAAGGGAGTTTGATCCACCGTTAAAAATCCAGTCGGTCTCGTCAGGCTGGGTGGCGTTCTTGGGATGTGTGGGTGACGGAGCCTCAGGGGCAGGTGGCTGAGGATTATCTTTGGCAGCAGCATACACCGCTGTTCGAGGGGATGCACCAGCTGGGAACCCAAGCGCAATGTCGTTGGCTGAAGTGGATGCTTTGGGCGCAGGAGCGGCAGCCGGTGGTGCGGGTGCTTGAGCCGTCTGTGGGGCGAGGACGCGGGGCTCGGGAATGGCACCGGGGGGCGGTGGCAGATGTGCAGTTAACGCTGCGCTTGGGCTGGCCTTGCTTTGATAAGCGCGGGGGTTCTGTCGGGCAGCGTCAGGGCCTCGTGTCGGGGGCTGGGTTGCGCCAGGCGGAATGGGCAGCGGCCGGTATGCCGGTTCAGAAGCCGGTGATGTTGGCACCGATTCTGCCACTTTGGGCAAGTCAAACGCCAACCCGATAACCTGGGCATGACCCGGACGGGCCATGGTTACGCTAGTCACCATGCACAGGCTTGCAGCGACCGTGATGTGTAGCTGGAGTCGACAAGAAGGCATGGCAAAGGAACCGACCCAGAGTCGGTGGTGGTGGAAGAACTCAGTTAGGGGTTAATTGGCAGCTGGGGCTTGAGGCGTGGCCTCAGTGGCAGATTCATCGGCTGTGGTTGCCGATAGATCGCTAGTGGGTTGGGCATCGGGATCGATAGCCCGCTCGAGTACGCCTGTGGACGGTTCAACAATGATCCAGGTGCCGTCAGGCTGGCGACGCAGCGTGGCAAATTGGAGGTATGCCCCGGCCCCAATGGCCTGCCCCGATCGGATAGGGCCAAAGCGCGGACGTCGCAGGCCACAAAATCGAAACAGGTAGGCAGGAATTTCTGCTGTGGAATAGATGACGCAGTGGTCCTCGGGGGCGGGTTCAACCTTGCCCGAGAAGGGGGCGTACAGCCTTGCCCCGCCCAAGTCAATCGAAACGTCGCCGAGACTACCGGTTACGGTCCGCTCGCCAATTTTGTCGCCGGGATTGAGCTCCCAGCTCTGTTGAATGTTGAGGCTACGCGTAGGCGCTGGGTTGGGTGGCTGACAGCCACTGACCCAGACGAGCAGGGTAAGCGCTGCTAGCGATCGCCACAATTTCGACGTGGCCAGACCCGCTGAGTGGCGCAGTAGCCCCGCTTGAGGTGGACTACTCAAAGCTGAAGCGGTACCCGGCATATTCATCGTTCTCGTAGAGGATCACAAGCTTGGTGTTAGGGTCAAATGCCAGGGGGTAGGCTTCTCGTTCTGCATCTACGCCAGAGCGCACGCGCAGGTTGCTGTACTGACAGTAGGGTTCGTTGACGACCTGACGTACCCGTGACTTCGCATCCCGTTCGGGAATAGATAAGACCTGAGCCAGCTGCTCTCGGGTAATCTGCGAGTTCGCCTGAACAACAACACCGGTGCAGCCTCCCTCTCTGACGGTTGCTGCTGGCGTTGCTCGAAACTGCTGAGGGAGCAGATCTTGAACGGGTTGCAGATTGAAGTCGAGCGTCAACACCGCCAGGACACAGGGCAGCCCTACCGCAAGCAAGGGCTTTAGGGGACGCAACGCGGGGCTAGGCGGCACAGTTCTAGGAGAACGGTGGGGGGGACGGCGGGGAGACATCATGGCAGTAACCTCTCTAATCGAAAATCTATATCTGGTTTGAGCTGTCTGAGTGGAACGTTGGGGGGATGAAGCTGAGGGCCAGCGCTGCAGGCCTGAGATGCAAACCGGGCAGGGGCGTTTTGCTGACGACAAATTGCCGACGAAAAACTACCCGCGACAAAGCGCGCAGTCGCCTAGCCGAAATGACCGCCAATAACGAAACCGGCCACCATTACAAAGAGTCGATAGACCAGCCCCGTGGGTCGGTGGCGACTGTTCAGCGTGCGGTGCAGCGCGATCGCGCCAACGCCCAGCAGCAGTAAAACCATCGGTGCCCATAGCGGTCGATAAACTTGGAAGACAACGTTCAGCAAGGCACGAACAATTGCGGCACCGCTGAACCAAATCAGTGCGTCCATCGGCGTGAAGGGGGTTTGCCGTTTGGAACGGCGTGTCGGTGAACCCGTCTGCCCTAACTGTGCCTGACACCACTGCCAGGCGCGTTCAGCCGTTTGCTGAAGTATGTCAAGTCCACCCAGACCGACAATGGGTCCGAGTTCGTCGCCATAGTCATCCTGTCCAGTGGCGGGGGCATAGCTGCCGTAGTCCTGCTGAGACTGTCTGAGTGCTTGGGCCGTTGTCATGGCCTCGTGCTCTGCCTGGTAGACATCTACGGTGTGGTAATGCAGCTGTAGCTGACCCCGCTGAGAGCGCTCGATTAAGGGAATGCCAAATCCATCCTGGTCCATCAAAAACTGAATGGCCGCATCGACCTCTGCTGGTGTATCCCAGCCTCGGTGCTCAAACTCGAGCTCAATCTGGTCCAAATATTGCTTTAGCTGTAGCAGCGCCATTCCCTGCTGCTGACCAAAGTCGTTGACACGAGCAATATGGCTTTCACACTGTTGCAGCACCTGTCCAATCCACTCGCTGTCGGGCGGTGATGGCAGCTGTGGTAAGGGTGCGACAGGCGTTGGTGTGCCAGGCGTTGGTGTGCCAGGCGTCGGGGCCAAGGGTGCGGGTGATGCCGCTGCTGTACGGTGCTGCTTAAGGCTTTCGATAGCAGCTGTGACTTCAGCTAGATGGGTTGACACAGACGTTTGTCGGGGCGGTAACCAGGGCGACGCAGGCGACGCAGGCACGGCTTCGGACTTGAGGTTTTGCAGTTTCTGGCGGATGGCTTGAAGTTCCATATCCGTTTCATTCATGACATGGGCAGCGAAGGAATTTCAGAAGTAGAACGCTTGAACTATTTAATAGGTACAAGTGTACTATATTTTTTCCGGAATCTGCGACTTCAATATCAAAAAATCTATGACATTCGTGGAACCGTCCCCCGCGCTGAAGATGCAGGCAAAAGGCGTGTTTGTATAGTCCTTTCGCCCCAGGGGGCAAATGTGGCAAACGACAGCAAGCTACTGGTAGAAGCTGTTGTGATGGGCGTCACAGCTTTCACGCTAATAGACGGTTGACGCTGGTGGGTACTCTTTCCTAAGAATTAAATTAAAGGATCTCAGCATAAGGACCGTTAGAGACTTAGAGTATCTTCAGGCTTGTCAAGCTTGTCTGTGGATGCTAAGTGGCTGATTTATTCGAATGCAGCTGATCTAGAGCTGATTTGAAGATGTCATCGGTCAATGTTGCTGACTTGCCGTTTTACCGCCTCCCACGCCGGTTTTGACTCATTCCGGTTCTAAATCAAGGAGTGGCCTTGACCAACGTAATTCCTAAATGGATGCGAACGCCGCAGCGGTCAGCAGTTCGTGCTCCCCGCTGTCCGATTAAAACTGTGTCGGTCCCGCAGCCATCATTGGTGGCCGACAATCTGCTGTATCACGTGGCGATGATGCTGCTGTTGGCTGGACAAGTGGTCACACGAATTTTGCAGGGGCGAGGTGACCGTCGCAATATCATGGAGCATCTGGCCTGTGCCGGACCGGGGGCGATCGCGCCCGTCCTGTTGACCAATTTGTTCGCAGGTATGATTTTTGCCATTCAGTCTGCTCGAGAAATGTTGCGCTACGGCATTGTGACGCAGGTGGGCGGCGCGTTTGCTGTGGGCTACTGTCGGGAGCTGGCCCCTATTTTGACGGCAGCTGTCTTAGCCTGTCAGCTCGGTTCGGCATTCGCCGCAGAAATTGCCTGCATGAAGCTAACTGAACAAATCGATGCGCTCAAGCTGATGCGCACAGACCCCATTGACTACTTAGTGGTCCCTAGGGTGCTGGCCTGTAGCCTGATGCTGCCGTTCTTGACTATTGTGGGGTTGTTTGTTGGTGTCCTGGGCGGCCTAGTTATCACGGGTAACCTTTACAACGTTTCGGCCCTAACGTTCTTGAGCGGTGTGCAGTCTAGCCTCGCCGTGACGGACGTGGTGACGGTACTCGGTAAGGCGGCCCTATTTGGCGGTGCGATCGCTGTCATGAGCTGTAGCCGAGGGCTAACGGCGTCCTGTCATGGCAAAGGGGTAGGGCGGTCTGCAACTTCGGCCACAGTCATGTCGTGGGTCATGCTGTTTGTGCTGGACTTTTTAGTTACCGTCACGATGCTTTTGTTTGGTGCCACCCCAGCATAAAACCGTCACAGCTTTGTGATGCGGCTGTCACGTCAGCGTCATATGGGTAGACGATAGTAGTAAATAGGAGTGATGATCCTTACACACACCACGGGGCCTACCTTTCAGTCGTAGCGCCCCATTTTTTATGGGAATTGGAAAAGCAACATTTTGCTGAAGACTCAAACCTGCCACATGCACTGAAGCTGAGGTTTCAGGTAGAGATAAAGAGTATATAAAATAGCGAGCGGATTATCTTGCCTCAAGGTATTCTATGACACGAACATCAGTCAATCATCTGCGCGTTGGTCAACTATGCAAAACCATCAGAATTTCAGCGCAATAGACAGTCAGCACACCTTTAGTTCTTTTTTTGAGCTGGCTGATGCCATGTTGACTGGCATACTCCCTCAGCCTGATTGTCGAGGAATCATACACGTTACGGTGGGAGGCTATGCAGCTCCTTTCTACGCTAGCTTGCTTTCCAGACTGCGATTGAAATCATCGAGCAATATCGCTTAGTCAGTGTTATCCACGAGCGCTTTCCAATGATGCCAATTTGATGGGGATAGGTTGATCAACCAGCGAAAGATCAGCAGCGTTTTGGTGACTTGTATAACCGGTTAAATATATACGTGAGCATCGTAGCGCTTATCCCACAGCGTTTTTATGGCTTTTGCTCTGCCCTCGGATGTTAAAGCATCAAAGTAAATCGAGCGACAATCGTTACCTGTATGCTCGTCATGCATGATCGAGATGCTAGCTTCCCAATAGCTAGAGTGCTTTTCGACGCCACCAACACACACAACACCATGACCACTTCGTCGCCCGATCATTAAAAAACAGTTCCCCTGACCGCGAGGAGCATTGGTGTCATCTTCTATCCAAAAGTTTTTATCGAGATACTCTCCGACGACTCTACATTCTGTGCGTTGTTTCCAAGACTCATAATCAAAGTTTTGAATTTGAGTGGCATGCATTATTTGTCCTTTTGATTAGAGTCTAAGTAGTTCAGCCTTTAATCGGTCGAATCTAGGCCTCAGATAGTCATGAGGCTCTTAATCTGGTGCCTTAGGGGAGCTGATTCTATCGGACCTGTCCGATTGGCTCGAAGTCAAGCTTTGATGCTGTTCATATAGCCTGCAATTACGGACATCATCTTACTATGATGTCCGTAATTACGCTGTGGTGATGATCTTTACACACCTTGAGTCCTCTGAGTTACTGACGGCTAGGGGGGGGTTATAGCTTCCCTTAAGTCTCTAATCATCACGGTCTACTTTTTTATGGCGTTTTGGGCCTCTAACTCCGGCTTGACCTTTCCGCAGATTGCTACGCGTAACTAGCGACACGTCTATTGGGAAAAGCCTGCTGTATTGCCGGTTTTTGACTGGGGACGTAGCGTTGATTTGGGAACAATCTATTTATGAGATCGCATCTTATGAGATCGCATCTGCCCCTTGTCTAATTAATCAATGCTCATAGCTGAAAGATAGTGACACCTGTGACTCAAGCAGAGTTGCCTACGCTATTGATCAAGACTTTCTCAAACAAGGTGCATAGCAGAACACACTCTTTATCCGTTACAGATGCCTGATCAACACTCGACATCCAATCTGATTTCTGAGCTCCTCTATAGCGCTCGGATGTGTAGTACGGGCTATAAGCCGCTGCGGGCAGCGCAGGATGAGTTTTTCTGGTTCACGCAAGGCTGTCAGGCCATCCATCATGTCCGTGCCGATTACCACGGGGCCTTCCTCATTGAGTTTGGCGATCGCTGTGACCTAGTTTTTTATGGGCGGCTACACTTGCCAGATTTCCTGGCGCAGTATCCCCACCCAGAAATGGTGGACGCTACATTTGGTCCGTGTAAGCTCTATAAATTCTTTGCTAATGAGACGGAGCTGATCCTTCGAAAACTGTTGGCTTACCAAGATGTGCTGAGCGTGCCGCTGTACTTACACGGCCATAGCCTGGGTGGTACCCTTACAACGCTGATGGCAATGCACCTACAGCTTACGGGCTGCACCATTGCAAGGGCCACTGTATTTGGTGCTATCTGTCCCGGTGACCAAGCGGTTCCACGGTTACAGCGCTCAATTGGGCTAGAGAACTCGATGCTAAAAGTAAGGCTAGCGGGACAAAGCGGAGCAGCCTCACGCGATTTACTGCTGAAGTCTATCCAGCCGATAAATAAGGAATGGATTCTAGGGCAGAGTGGTCTGTATCTTCATAATCGTAATAGCCGGGCATCCTTGGGGCTAAGGACAAGTCAATGGGTGCCAGATCGAGGGAGTAGTGTTTTAGACAACATCAGACAAACGCTGAGTGCCTTCAGCACGGTCAATAAAGAGCCCGTGCAACAGTACATTGAGTCGTTGGAATACTTGCGATCGCGCCTACCGTATCAGATCAGTGCTTGAGGTCTAGCGGCTTGCTCAATGCCCTAACGTGAATTAAGAAAGCTGTATAGTACAGTCGAGCAGCGAAAGCTGAACGCTGTGGCCTTTCTTTAATTAACATCAATGCTAGAGTTCATCACGCTGCCCGACGGACTACCGCCGGTTGCACCCTACTCCCACGCTGTGCGGGCGGGTGACTTTTTATTTGTGACTGGTCAGCTCGCTGAAGATGCGGACACGGGTGAGGTGATCAAGGGGCCGATTGAACAGCAAACCCGTCAGGTGATGGCAAATCTAAAGCGGGTATTGACCCATGCGGGGACAGATTTTAGCAAAGTGGTCATGTGTCGCATTTTTGTGACTGACTTTCGCTATTACGAAACCGTGAACGATATCTACGCCAGCTACTTCGATGCATCACGGCTGCCCAGTCGAACAACGGTGGGTGTCCTGGGGTTAGCTGGGTTCGGCGATGTAGAAATTGACCTCATTGTCTATTGTGGTGAATAACGCTGTCGCCTCAGGTAAGCTGTGATATCTCTGTCACAGGCCTGAGCGCAAGCGGTAAAAACGGGGGTAGTTTGAAGAACGATAACGAACCGTCACCTCTGATTGAGTCGCTGAAATGAATACACTGTCTCTCTTTCGCCGATCTGCGCTGTTGGGTCTAGTCGCGTTGCCTCAGCTGGCTGTCCCGGTTCAGGCGACGCCGGTTCCCGACCAGACAGTGACCTGCGAAGTGCTGGTTGTGGGCGGTGGGCTATCGGGTACGGCTACAGCCTACGAGAGCCTGCGGGCAGGTCGGACGGTGTGCATGACTGAGCTGACGGACTGGGTCGGCGGTCAGCTGTCTGCCCAGGGGACGACCGCTTTAGATGAGGCTAAGCGCCAGCGTGAGCTGCTGTTTTATCCAGCAGGGTATCGGGACCTGCGCGATCGCATTGTTGAAGAATACGGGGAACAAAACCCCGGCGACTGCTGGGTAAGTGCAGCCTGCTTTTTGCCCGCGGATGCGCACAATATGCTGACCGAAATGCTGCAAGCGGCAGCGCGAGAAGGCGGCGGTGAGCTGAAGTGGTTTCCGTCAACGGTGGTCAAAGACCTCTCCATCAGTGGACGCGAGATTGATAGCGTCACGGCTATTCAACATACGCCAGCACCCGGCGCGCCGCCGCTGAATACCGAACCGCTGTCCGCCTACTTTGAGGATGCCTATCGTTACGAAAGCTCAGCCCGCTTCACGAAAGACATCATCCGTTTCGTACCCCCTCAGTCTGACACTGACAGTCCTGGGGACTGGTACGTGGTAGAAGCAACGGAAACGGGCGAAGTGATTGCTCTGTCGGGGGTGCCTTATAAGCTGGGGTTAGACGCTCGGTCCTACCTAAATCCGTCTTCCCCTGTGGCGACGCAGGACCCTTACTGCACCCAGGGCTTTACCTACACCTTTGCTATGGAGCGGACGGGCGAGCCCCAGCTTCAGGTGATGCCGTCCTTTTATCCGCAGTACGAGCCCTACTTCAGCTTTGAGCGGCAGCGAGACAACACGGACTACATTGATTTTGTCTTCACCTACCGTCGCCTTTGGGCTCCCGACCCGCGGTCTGACCAGCGGGCCTTTGGCGTGACGGCGGTTGTGCCTGGGGATATTTCCATGCAGAACTGGACCTGGGGGAATGACTACCGACCCGGCACCGTGGTTGATAACCTGATCTACGCAGCGGACCAGCTAGCTGCCAGCGGTCAGTTGGAGCCAGGTGGGTGGTTAGGAGGACTACGGGTTGACGCTCTGGCTAAGGCCGAAGAAAACGCCCTGAGCTATTACTACTGGTTAGTTGCAGGTACAACGGATTCCCAGCTTGGGGAGGGTGTTAAGGTCCCGAATCCTAACCATATCTTTCTTGCCGGTATGGATGCGCCCATGGGCACCGCCCACGGGCTCTCTAAATACCCCTATATCCGCGAAGCGCGTCGCATCATTGGCCGTCCCTCTCTGGCTCATCCCGATGGATTTATGGTGAATGAGATTGATATCTCGCGCGTGGACTACAACGATGAGTACTACCAGACGACGCTATCCAGGAAGGACTATCGAGCCTTGCGACAGGCGATCGCAGGGCTAGAAACGACGGCGTCAGTGGTCAACCAGATTCCAACAGATGAGATACCGATTCGTAGCCGTTCGACGATTTTTCCAGATTCAGTGGGTATTGCTCAGTACGCGATTGATTTTCATCCCTGTATGACGCTAACGCCTCACGAGGCACCCGGTAATACCGAACGAGACGGTGTCCGGCGGGCTCATGGCCAGGCGTATCCAGGGCAAATCCCGCTGCGGTCCATGATTCCACAGGACATTGATAACCTAATTGTTGCCAGCAAAAGTATCGCGACCAGCACTATTGCTGCTGCTGCCTATCGCGTCCATTCCTTTGAGTGGTCCGTCGGGGTCGCTGCCGGGACAACTATTGACTTTGCTATGGACAACAACGTCTTCCCTTACGAACTTGTGGATGAGCTGCCCCGCGAGGAGCCCCTGCTACTCCAGCTGCAAAACCGATTGAACGCGAACGGTAATCCAACCGCCTTTCCCAATACGTCCATCTTCAACCAGGACTGGGAAGACTGGCGAGTTTGGTAGACAGTCTCCCCGCCATACTGTTGTTGACTATATTGATAGCCTTAACGCTATGTACTTGGCGATGCACGGAGGCCAAGACGAAGTGCCCACAGCTATACAAAAAACAGCGGAATTCCCTGAGAGAACCCGCTGTAACCTTTCTCTCTACTTGCTGATGGCTCAGACGTGATTTGAACACGTGACCAAGGGCTTATGAGTCCCCTGCTCTACCACTGAGCTACTGAGCCTGAAAACTTACTGATATTGTCCAAGCATTGATCAGGACAAATCAGACAAGCCTTTAACTGCGTTTCTTGCAGTTTTATAAACTTAACACGAAAAGTGCAGGGTACACCCGTCGTCAGCTTCAATTTTTTGTGCTTAAGGCAAAAGGTGCTACCCCTGTTGAGTAGCACCTTTCAAAGCAGCTTAGCGGATGCCGATGCCGACCTATCGGCTGGGCAGGTAGGCCATCGGGTTCACTGTACCGCCGCCAGATGCATGGACCTCAAAGTGCAGGTGAGGGCCAGTGCTGTAGCCGGTGCTTCCCATTTCAGCAATCTGCTCACCCTGAGAGACGCGCTGACCAGGACGCACCAGTAGTCGGCTGTTGTGGGCATACCGGGTCATACTGCCGTCTGGGTGACGAATTTCAACCAGGTTGCCGTAGCCGCCCGAGTTCCAACCAGAGCGCTCAACTACACCCGGTGCAGCTGCCACGATGGGTGTCCCCACAGGGGCCGCAATATCGAGACCGCGGTGCATTCTGCCCCAGCGAGGCCCGTAGCCAGACGTCAGCGTACCGCGAGCTGGCCAGATGTAGCCATCGAAGTAGTCCGGGGCATCGGGCAGATAGCTATCTGCATCAGGCAGGATAGGCATATCTGGTGACACAACCTGACCAACATTGCTTGGAGGTGCCGGAACGTAAGCTTCGGGACCCAGCGGTGCTGCCGCCAGCAGCGTTTCATCCGGTGCCGCCGCCAGCTCACGTGCCGCTTCAGACTCGCGCTGGGAAAACTCTGCGTTGACAGCCTCTTGGTCGGCTAAGGCAACCGTCGCTGTGCCATCCAAGCTAGCACTGTCAGCTTCTGATGCAGGACTAACGGCGACCGTCTGTGTCTGGGCTGCCCGCACCTGTCCAAGGAGGCTAGCAGCATAAGGGTCATCCGCCTGAACCACTTCGGTTTCGGCCTGCACCTCAGGCTCAGCAGAGACAGCAACTTGCTCTGGCTCGCCTCTGAGACGTGACAGCAGCGTATTCGAGCTAACCTGCCGTTCTGCGGTTGACTGCAAATAAGCAAGCCGTTGGTCGCTACCGGCAGCGGTATCCGGTGCGGCTGCGGCTGCGGCTACCACAGGGGATTCCACTTCCTCCGCCTCCGTAGGTGCAATTCCACCCACTTGCTGCGGTAGGGCTAGCGTTTCACCCGCCATGATGAAATTGGGGTCAGCAAGACCGTTAGCACCCGCTAAGTCCTCTGCCGATAGACCAAGACCACCTGCGATGGATTCGAGCGTATCACCCGTTTGTACTTGGTAGGCTTGTTGGGGTTGGTTAGGCGATAGAGACGTTATCACCGGGACGTTTGGCTCACCCGTGACCTCTACCTGAGGAAGTTCTGTACTAGCCAAGACTTCATTAGCCAGGACTTCCTGGCGCTCGAGCTCCTGCTGGAACCCATCAGCCTGGGTTGTCAAACCCGCGTTTTGCAGGGTATCTGCCTCACTCACAGTTGAGATAACTGGCGCTGACTCAAACTCAGCTGCTGTGGCCGTCGTCACCTCGGCTTCCACTTCTGTTGGAGTAGCCGTGCGTGTCAGTGTGACAGTCGGGACAGTGGCAATGGTCGCCTCATCATCCTCAGCCGGGCTCTCAAGCGTAACGGCTGTCTCTGGAGCGTCAACTCGTGCAAGCGTCACAACACTGTGACTGGCAGGCGCTGCTGCCGTCTCTTCCGAAGGAACCTTAATGACCTGCCCAACTTGCAAGAACTCCTGTTCCGAGATGCTGTTGGCAGTCTCAATGTCGCGAAGGGATACCCGGTGACGTTCAGCAATCTTCCAGAGGCTCTCACCCTCTTCTACGGTGTGATAGACCGCAGCGTCTGGAGCCGCAACCGCTTTTGCTGTATCAGCAAGGGAGGCTGGCCCTGGCACCAGAGGCAAAGATGCAGATGCAGCTTCGACAGAGGATAGGTCAGTAGCAGAGGCTTCACCATCTGCTAGCAGTACACCCGAAGCACTAACGGAGAGTGCTAGGCCTAACATCGCAGCTGATTTAACCTTGCTGCCGCTATCAGATGGAACCACTTGATTGATCGTCATAGGGGGCTTAGATGAGTGACTTAAATCAGTTGATGGTTCCTGTGAGTGTGCTCTTTTCAAGGGATAACCTCCAAATTGTCCAACGCTCACTGACACGCTGTAAACACAGCACAGGTGCTGCGGAGCATTACAGTCGCCCTTTCAGAAAGCGCGTCGCAGCTGAGGCTGCTACCCGGTTGTAACTTGAGAAAGAGGCTCAGTACATTTGAACTTCTATCAACAAGCGCAGATTGACTAGGCAAGATTACCTTCCATAACCGGCTTAGGCAAGTTTACACGACTTAACTAAAATATCAATCCCATCAACCGCGACTTTAGTTGTAATACCCAAAGTTTGCGGAAGAATTTGAGTATTCATTGAATTTTTTTGTTGTGAGAGTTCTGACTCATCGGTGGGTCCATGTTTGGGATTGGCTCAATAGGCTGCTATCAGAGGGATTGATCTTTTCTGGCCGTTTCTACAACTAGACGCTTCAGCCAACGGCATAGACTCACAAATCTGACATTTTTCGCGAGTTATCCCACCAAGGGTCGTCGTGCCAAGTACGTCTCAAGAGGGAGCCAAAGCATTTGAAAATCAAGGGATACAGCCAATTCTGAAGCTGTCACACTGGCTATGATCGCGATCCCACATATAAAATTCTTATCACTGTTGCGAGTAATTGGTGTCCTGGTTGACTTCTTCGATACCTGATATGTCTCTCGGCTAGGACTGGGGTGGGCATTCAGGCCGGAGTTGCCGGATCGCTTCGAATAACGCAACGGCGACACTTACAGATAGGTTCAGGCTTCTAACGGCATGGGTATCGATGGGAATGCGGAGGGTGCGATCGCACCGTTCCAGTGCCGATTGAGATAGTCCTTGCGTTTCGCAGCCAAACAGCAGCCAGTCGTCGGACTGATAGGCCGTGGCTGCATAGTCGCTGGTGCCCCGGGTGGTAAAGCCCAGCCAGCGCCCGCCGCTCTTTTGGGCGGCATTGCACCACGCTTCCCAAGAGTCGTGAACCGTCAAGGCAACGTGGGGCCAGTAGTCTAGTCCGGCTCGTTTCAGATAGCGATCGCTCAGTTCAAATCCCAGTGGTTTGACCAGATGGAGCTCAGTGGCGGTTGCTGCACAAGTGCGGGCAATATTCCCTGTATTGGGAGGAATTTCAGGATTCACGAGGACAACTCTGACCATGGGTTCTGTCGGTAGGGGATAGTGGACTCCGTATTTTTGCGGCAACATCGCTGAGTGCATGCGCCGTCTCTAGTCATGCGCTACGTATAAATTGGGACCTAGGTGACGTGTCTGATAGAAGTTTTTAATCAATGGCCAGGTTTTTGAGAAAAAATCTCTCGGACAAATTTTGAACTCGTCTATGCCGGTTCTTGACGGGTCTGTTCAGCATAAAGAACACTATTGACGACTGTTACCGTCGACGGCATTCCGAATAATGGCAAAGTTCGGGTACCGGTTGCATTAGCTGACTATATATATGTGTTTAAACATGCGCATACATCATCTGTAGACGTCCACCACCTCTAAACACAGCCTGTGTTCGGAGGCAGGGAGGAGGTCTAAAACACCGTCGAGCTTAGGGTTAGGCAGGTTGGCAGATGTCGCTGCGCAGTGCTTGCTCCTGTAGCGCCATGATGCGGGCCGATTGAGTAATCACATCTGCAACGCTGGCCCCTTGCTCAATTTGCTTTAACCACTGCTGAGCCTGGTTGCCTTCCCTCAGAATTTGCTGAATGGGCGTTAGGAAGCAGGCAAAACCGCGCTTTTTAGCAATGGGCCAAAGCTCGGTATAGAGTTGGGCAATCCAGTCTTGAGCCAGAATCGGTTGGCCCGTTTGCCAATGGCGGAGTTCGGCGTCTAGGCTACTGTGTGCAACGGCCTGCTCGTTGGTTAGGGTCAAGGCGAGTAAGTCCTCCTGGCGCCGGCTTTCTGGCAGCGTACTCAGAATCAGCGGATCCAGATCTGGGTTGGCCATCAGCTGATGTAGGCGTGCTTCGATCAGCGCCGTGATGGCCAGTAGGTGAATCGGGTCGGTCACCAGGTCACAAATTCTCAGTTCCAGGCGGTTGAGTCGGTAGGGCCGACAGTCGCCGTTGGGCCGCACCGACGACCACAAATGGCGCACGTTCTGCATCGTGCCCTGGGCAAGCTGGGCTTCGGTCCACTGCACAAAGTGTCGATGGCTCTCAAACAGCGGAACATGGGCTGGCGTTTGAGGGAAAACTCGCCAACGTGTTGAGTGGTGACCGGTAATCTGCCCATCTAAAAATGGAGAGGATGCCGTTAACGCCAGGATAAGCGGTGCTTCGACGCGAATCAGGCGGCAGGCACGCATGAGGGTTTCATCGTCAACCAGGCCGCCAATGTTGATATGAATGCTAGCCGTGACCACAGCGGTCCCGTAGGTTTGCTCAATATAAGCATGGTAAGGATTGCCCGGATCCGAACGATAAAACGTTTGGCTGTCGCCCAACGAGAGCGTGCTGCCCGGAAGCAGGCTGTAATCGCCTAAAGACTGCAAGAAGTCTCGCAGGCGAAGCCGTGGCTTAATCAGTTCGCACACCAGCTGCTCGTACTGATGGAGGGGAGGCGTTGTGTATTCGACATTGCGGCTGTCAGGTTCTCGAACAAAGCCATCTAGAGTCGCCGTAATTTTGTCCGATAGGCCGACAATTTCTCCGGCGGCTGTGCCGGTATACATCTCAACTTCGAACCCTTTTGACAGCAGCACGATGGTTTCCTGGTTAGGTGGGCAGTACAGTCGGCTTGCCTCGCGTCAGTCCGCAATAGTAGCCCGCTCTGCCTCTATATATTAAGAGGAGAAGATTCGCCCTCCACCCCCTGTAGGCTTAAAATCGCCTGAGAGTGATGTTGGTCATGCCGCTTCTGCCGCCAAGTGCGGCTATTCACTACCCACAAAGCGCGCCATGACTTGGACCTGCATCCTATGGGCTAGCAACCAATAGCACTATCGGTGCCATGGGCTCCTGCCGCCATGGCTATTGGGGAATCGAACTGAAAAAATGCGGATGAAAGGACTTGAACCTTCACGTCACGAGGACACTAGAACCTAAATCTAGCGCGTCTACCAATTCCGCCACATCCGCAGAGCCTGCACAAACTACAAGCAAGATTAGATTCTAGCAAAGAATGGGTAAGCTCTTGGACTGGTTTTCTGGGCTGGACATCGAGCCTTGTCGAGAAAGATTATGATGGAAGCGCAGGCTTGCTGGACCAAGCCTATAGAAATGGTGGCTTAGCGCACTCGATGGTGCCGTCGAATGTGGTTAATTTGGAAAAACTGACGAAATGTTAACTGCGGCTGTGGCTGACAAGTATCCACCCGGCCAAGTGCCGCTACTTCGGTTTGATGTCGGCCGCGTAGCTTAGCCGAAGCGCTGACGAGTGGCCAAGGATGCTGTAGATTAATCTGCTTGCTTGCTGCTCGGCCCAAATGGCGCAGACTATATATAAACTTACAGGCGTGGACGATGCCCGCCGCCGCAAGGAGAGATAGATACGCATGGGAAAGGTAGTGGGTATAGACCTGGGCACCACCAACTCGGTTGTGGCTGTACTAGAAGGCGGCAAGCCGGTGGTGGTTGCCAATACCGAAGGCGTCCGGACTACTCCCTCCTACGTGGCCTTTAGCAAGGAAGGCGAGAAGCTGGTGGGTCAGATGGCTCGGCGGCAGGCTGTGCTGAATCCTCAGAATACGTTTTACGGGGTCAAACGCTTCATTGGCCGCAAGTATAACGAGCTGACATCGGTATCTAAGAAGGTGCCTTACACCATTCGTAAAGACGAGGTGGGTAACGTCAAACTGCGCTGCCCCCGGTTGGACAACGACTTTGCCCCAGAAGAAATCTCGGCCATGATTTTGCGGAAGCTGGCCGACGAGGCTAGCCGCTACTTGGGGCAGCCAGTGACGGACGCAGTGATTACGGTACCGGCCTACTTCAACGATGCTCAGCGTCAGGCCACCCGTGATGCGGGGCGGATTGCGGGGCTAGAGGTCAAGCGCATTCTCAATGAGCCGACCTCGGCTGCCCTGGCCTACGGCCTCGATCAGCAGTACAACCAGACGATTCTGGTGTTTGACCTGGGTGGCGGTACGTTTGACGTTTCTATATTAGATGTCAGAAACAACGTTTTTGAGGTGAAGTCCACCAGTGGCGATACCCAGCTTGGCGGCACCAACTTTGACAAGAAGATCGTGGACTGGCTGGCGGATGAATTTTTAGAAAAAGAGGGCATTGACCTGCGGCGGGACCGTCAGGCTTTGCAGCGCCTGACCGAAGCGGCGGAGAAGGCCAAGATTGAGCTGTCCGGGTTGCCCTCGGCAGAAATTAATTTGCCGTTCATTACGGCTACGGCAGAGGGGCCCAAGCATATTGAGACGAAGCTATCGCGATCGCAGTTTGAAGGACTCTGTGCTGACTTGGTCGGTCGGCTGCGTGCGCCGCTGAAGCAGGCCATGAACGACGCGAACCTTTCCCCCTCTCAAATTGACGAAGTGGTTCTCGTCGGTGGCTCTAGCCGGATGCCGATGGTGCAGGCGCTGGTGCGGTCAATGCTGAGCAAAGAACCCAGCCAGAATGTGAACCCGGACGAAGCCGTGGCCGTCGGGGCTGCGATTCAGGCGGGCATCCTCACCCAGGAAGTGCAGGACATCATGCTGCTGGATGTGACGCCGCTGTCCCTGGGGCTAGAGACGGTTGGCGGTGTGATGAAGAAGGTGATTCCGCGCAACACCACTATTCCGGTGCGCCGCTCCGATGTGTTCTCGACGTCTGAGAACAACCAAACCGTTGTCGAGGTCCATATCCTGCAAGGTGAGCGGGAAATGGTGCAGGACAACAAGTCTTTGGGCCGCTTCAAGCTAATGGGCATTCCACCCGCGCCGCGGGGCATACCCCAGGTGCAGGTGTCGTTCGACATTGATGCCAACGGCATCCTCCAGGTGTCAGCGCTAGACAAAACCACAGGACGCGAACAGAGCATTACCGTGCAAGAAGCCTCGAACTTGAACGAGGATGACATTCAGCGGATGATTCGCGATGCGGAGGAGTATGCCGATACCGACCGACTGCAGCGGGAGCGCATTGAAAAACGCAACCGGGCCGAGACGCTGACGTTCACCGCCGAGCGGGCGCTGCGGGAAGTGGCGCTGGACTTTGGCCTTCAGTTTGCCCGTGACCGTCGTCGCCGCATTGAGGGGTTGATTCAAGACCTGCGCGAGGCCCTAAAGCGAGAAGACGAACGCACCATCGATCTAGCCCAGTCCGAACTCCAGGACGAGGTCTACGAACTCAACCGCGAAGCCTACATGTACGACGCGGATGACAAGGATGGGGACCTGTTCGGCCAAATTGGCGACACCATCAAGCGGGTCTTCTCCGACGATGACGACGAATATTACCGTCAGTACGACCAGGGCTATGGCAACGCCTGGGACCAGCAGGCCCGCTGGGATACCCCTAATTGGAACGCCGGCCAGCGCAATCAGGGCGGCTGGGATGACTGGGACGACGCCTGGAATCGCCCAGCAGCGCAGCGCGGGGGCTATCAAGATCCCTACGGCGGGCGAGACAACCGCGACTACCGGGATGCGGGTGGTGGTCGGCAGGGCTATGACCAAGGCTATGACCGTAATCAGAGCTATGACCGCGGCTACAGCCAGGACAGTTACCGGCAAGACTATCCTCAGCGCGGCTATGACTCCCGCCAAAGCTATGACCGCGGCAGCAATTACGGTCAGGACAGCTACAGTCAGGATAGTTACAGCCAGGACAGCTACGGGCAAGGTGGCTACGACCCGTACAACGACCCTCAGCGCAACGACCCTCAGCGCAGCGACCCTCAGCGCAACGACCCTCAGCGCAGCGATACCCGACGCTATCAAGAGCGCGGGTACAGCGGCCAGGATAGCCGACAGGGGTACGAACGCAACGACGACACGTCTCAGGACAGCTATAACCGGGGCGGTTACGACGCTCAGCGCTATGACGCCCGGAGCAATGATGCCCGGAGTAACGACACTCAGAGCAATTACGAGCAGCGGGGTTACGACGAGCGCGGTGCAGATCGCCGGGGGTACGACAGTCGCGGCTACGACAGTCAGAGCTACGACGATCAGGGCTACAACCGCCAGGGCTACCAGCAGCAGGGCTATGGTCAGGATGGTTACAGCCAGGACGCGTACCAGCCAGATGCCTACGACAATCGACCCCGTTCCTCTGCCCCAGAAGCTTACGGTAGCCAGGGTAGGGTGAACGGCCAGTCTGGGTATCGAGATGATCGAAGTGGTTATGATGCTGGCGGTGCGCCCCGACCCGAAAGCGACTATAGCGGGCAGGCGGATCGTCAGGAGAGTTCGCGATCGCGCTACGACGAAACGGGTCGCCAGGACGCACCGCGTGACCAAAGCCGTCGCGATGACCTACGCCAGGATGATAGGCGGGCAGCTAGCGATAGAAATTGGGATACTGAGCCCGATCCTTGGGTTTCAGATTCGTCTGCTCAAGGACAACCAGCACGGGAAGATGATCGTGAGTCTCGTCCTCAACCCTCTCAGAGTGGTGGTCGCCCTGACGATACTGCCCGAGGTCCGCAGGGCTATTCCGGGAATATGGGCTATCCACCGGCGTCTCAGGGGCGCAGCCGCGGCAACTACAGCGACGATGAGGATTGGGGGGAAGAAGGCGAGTTTTGGTAAGCTTTTGCCCCTGACCCCGCCATGCAGAATTACCGCAACTACTACGAGCTGCTGGAGCTGGGCGGTGATGCCAGCTTTGAGCAAATCAAGCAGTCCTACCGACGGCTGGCCCGCCAGTACCATCCCGATCTAAATCCTGGTGACGAAGCCGCCGAGGATCGGTTCAAGCTGCTGAATGAAGCCTACGAGGTTCTGTCGGATACGGACCGTCGCCGCCAGTACGATAGCTTCAATGCCCGTGAGTGGGCCGATTTCAACAGCTTTATCGATCAGCTGCTGAACCGCCACAGTCAGCGTAATGGGACGCAGAAACCTGCTGAATCGCCTGCCCCCCGACCCGAGCGTTCATCTAAGCCGCCCCCACCACGGCGTCGTCCCTCTAGTCGACCGGGTGATGTGGATGCCAACCTGTCTGTACCTCTGGAGCGGGCCTATGTGGGTGGCCCGGAGCGCATTCGACTAGAAGATGGCCGGGCACTGGAGGTCAACATGCCGCCGGGTATGGTTACCGGACAGCGGATTCGCCTCCGAGGACAGGGTACGGGCGGCGGCGCGCTGTATTTAAACATTACGGTGGAGCCTCACCCCTACTACACGGTGCAGGGGCTAGATGTGCTGTGCCACTTGCCGCTGACGCCCAGCGAGGCGGTACTGGGTGGAACGATTACGGTACCGACGCTGGACGGACCGGTGCAGATGACATTGCCAGACGGTGTGCAGCCCGGGCAGCGGTTTCGCCTGGCAGGTAAGGGCTATGTGAATAAGGCCGGTGAGCGAGGGGATGAAATTGTTGAAGTTGCGATCGCAATTCCCCAATCCCTCGACCCCGACCAAAAAGCCGCCTATCAAAACCTACGCGCCATTGAAACCTTCGACCCTCGTGCCGGTTACTACCGTTAGGGCTGGACCAGACGATGCAGCCGGTGCTATCCCTCCAGTATTCTTTGAACCGATAGCTGAACCTCTGGAAAGCACAGGGGTGAAATAGTTGCTGAGGCCCAAACCTGAGCAGTTTGATAGTCGCCGTCCACCATGCGGTGATAGTCTTCGACGGACCATTTCACCGTTGTGAGGTCTGATGCCGGGCTGGGCGTTTGTACCATCCAAGATATTGTCGAGCCGTTTCACTAAGCTGATGCGCCAAAGTAAGCCGGTTCGTTACCGGGTGTCCATTTAATATTGCAGCCGATGCTGGGCGCTTGCTCGGCAGGAACGGCTTGACCAGCCAGGACGGTGTCGATAGCGGCGCGTAGGTCTTTCCCAGTGACGGGTTTGCCGTTGCCAGGGCGGCTATCGTCCAGCTGACCCCTGTAAACAAGCTTTTGGTCGCCGTCAAAGAGGAAAAAGTCGGGCGTGCAGGCAGCGGTATAGGCTTTGGCGACTGCCTGGGAGTCGTCATAACAGTAGGGAAAGTTGAAACCTTGCGCCTGAGCCTGGGTTTTCATGTGCTCGGGGGCGTCCTGGGGGTGGGTTTTAACGCTGTTAGCGCTGATGGCAACGATGCCTAACCCTTGGTCCTTGTAGTCTTGGCCGATTTTAGCCAGCGCCTGCTCGACATGCTTCACAAAGGGGCAGTGGACGCAGATGAACATCACCAGCAGCCCTTGGGTATCGCTAAAGCTGCGACCAGAAATCATTTCGCCAGAAACGACATCCTTTAGCGAAAAGGCTGGAGCCGCAGTGCCCAGCTCCAACATTGTCGATTCGGTCATGACCATTGGCTTAACCTCCAAATGCGAAGGCGGTCATGACCAGCACTGATAGCAGCAGGCCAGGGCTGAGCAGCAGCAGTAGGGTAAACAGTTCGTGCAGTTCCATAGGGGAAGCTCTTGTGAGGGTGTAGCTCCATAGTGACGAACGATATAGGGTGTTGGGGGTAGTTTTTAGCAAAAAAACAGGTTGTCGAAGTGCTTGGGTCGGACTCACTAGCGGCTTAGCAATGGGACTGAGTTTGGTGAAGCGCGATCGCTTTTGCCATCAATTTGGGTAAAGCTAGGCCCGTATACGTGTCGTGATCGTATCAAAGGGCTGGTAAGTATGGGTTTCAGAGCATTTGGGCCAGCTTGGACGGTGGGGAGTGTGCTATCGACTAGCGTGCTGTCGACCATGGTTGTGGTCGTAGCCCCCGCACAGGCGGCAGAGCTGACAACCTGGTCCTACGACGAAGCGACGCAGCTGCTAGAGTTTTCGCTACCGCAGTCCGTCCTACCCCGGTTCTTTCTATTGGCGGAACCCACCCGTATTGTGTTGGATATTCCAGCGACGCAGCTGGGCGCAGTCCCGACAGCGCAGACCTACGACGGCGTGGTTGAGCGGATCCGAGTGTCCCAGTTTGAGGGCGACACCGTGCGAATGGTGATTGACCTGGCACCGGGGACCGTGTTGCAGGCGCGTCAGGCCGATATTGAGTTTGATGATGGCTTGGATGAGCAGCGCCGCTGGCGGTTTAGCCCTCGGGTGGACGTTGCAGCCACCGCAGCGGCTAACTCGCCCAGTGCTGCTGTTCCGACGCCTGAGGCAGTACCTGCTGAGACCGTTGCTAATACAACAGTGTCAGAGCCTGTTAGTGCGACTGTGCCGTCAGCTGAGCCAGCGTTGAGCAATGAGGCCCCAGTGGCGCGATCGCAAACGCCGCTAGCCGATGTCCCCATCTCCTTAGAGAACGCTGAAGAAATTAGCTACTCTGCTGCTGGACTGCAGCTGCCGGAGCCGTCTGCTGTAGATGCCAGTACCTTGCCGATTGACCTATACGCAGAGTCCAACAGCATAGCGACAAGCGACACCGTTACAGTGCCGCCGCTAGCACCGGCAACGGCCCCCCCTCCGTCGGAGGAGGCGTCGGAGGAGGCGTCGGAGGAGGCAGTACCCGTTGCCACTCGGCCAGCACCGCCAACTACTTCGGAACCCGGTTACGTCCCACCCATGACTGCACCGGCGCTAGAAACGGTTGCCCCTAATGCTGCTGAGCCTGTCGCAGAAGCCACAGCGCCTGCGGCCACAGCCCCATTGCCCGTGGTAGAGCCTGCGACTGCCGGTACTGAGGACACAACGGTCGTGGCTGAGCCAGCGCCGGTAACTGAACCGGCGCCGATTGCTGTTGCCAGTGCAGAGCCGGTAGCGCCAGATGTTGCTGCTGAAGCTGAGGCCCCAGAAGCTGAGGCGGCTGACCCAGCTGAACCCAGCGCTGATGTAGAGGTTGCAGTGGCTGAACCCGAAACGGCTGCGGCACCCCCGTTTATCGAGACGGTGACTGAACCAGAGCCGCCTTTTATAGAACCCGAGCCCTTTGTCGCAGAGCCCGCAGCACCTCCCACGCCAGCATCCCCTGCGCTAGCACCGCCCTCGTACACCGCTGCGGTGGTGCCGCTCGAGCCTTTACCGGCTGAAACGCCTGCATCACCGGGGAATAACGACACGCTACCGATTCAGGTTGTGGAGATGCAAGGCGGCTCAACCCGAACGATTACTCAAACCGATGCACCTGCGGTTGTGCAGTTTGGTCAGCCCCTGCCCGCGCAGTAGGTCGTTGGGTTCCAAACCGCCCCATCAACGTCATTACATCAAAAATATTGCGCGTCTCGGCAGCTCTCGCGGCACAATAAGAACTGTAACCGTCTTCAACGGTTCTTAACGAGTTTGGACCTATCTGTGAAACTGCTCAAAGGCTCGACCCTCAATACGTTGGTTGCCGATACGCTGACCATCTTCTGGGGGGAATGGCTCGATTTGCGGATTCGGATTCCTCAGGTGGCGGCTTCGGGGCTGATTTCGCCGCTGATCTACATTTTGGCCTTTGGTTTGGGGCTGGGCAGTTCGATTGACCGGGTATCAACGCCAACGGCTGGAGACAGCTATTTGGAGTTTATTTTGCCGGGGATGGTGGCACTCTCATCGATGGTGATCAGCTTCGGTGGGACAACCTTCTCAATCTGTGGTGAGCGGCTGTTTACCAAAAGCTTTGAGGAAACGCTGCTGTACCCGATTCACCCCCTGGCGCTGCATCTGGGCAAAATGCTGGCGGGGATTGTGCGTGGCATGCTGACGGCGGCCTCAGTCATCCTGGTGGCGGTGCTGTTTACGCAGAATATTTGGGGCTTCCTGAATCCGCTATTCTTGCTGCTGCTAGTGCTGAACTGCGCCGTATTTGCTGGGCTGGGCGTGATTGTTGGGTTAAACGTTAAGTCCCTAGAGAGTGTGGGACTGTTTAACAACTTTTTGATTGTGCCGATGTCGTTTCTGGGGGCCACGTTTTTTGACCCTGCCACATTGCCCAATCTGCTGAAGGGCATTGTCTACCTGCTGCCACTGACCTACACCACCGTGGGGCTACGGGCAGCGGCCTATCAGCCTTTTACGGCGTTCCCCTGGTACTCGATTCCGGTTCTGTTAGCCGTTGCGATCGCGCTTTCCTTCATGGGGGCCTACCAGTTCGCCCACCAGCAAGATTAGTCTCAGCCAATGCGGCTAGCCCGCGACGGCCTCAATCATCTCTGGAGATGGGTAAATCAGCTCCTGCCGCCGCTGGGAAAAGACACGGTAGGCATCTAGATCGATGGGCATATTGGCCTGACCGGACTCTTGCCGAATTTGGACCAAATTGTAGCGAGTGGTCTCCGAGTAGACGGAGAAGGTGACGCGAAACACCTCGAAGAAGTTGATGACCCAGTTGCAGTCCTCCTGGGAGAGCTTCTCGTAGTAACGAATCAAATCGGCAATCCGCGTTTCTAGATGGGCCTGGACATTAGGACAGTACAGCGCAATCTTGAGCAGCAAAATGACCAGGACTAGCGGGTTGCCCTGGGCCAAGACCAAATTGAACAGCTGAGACGGCTGCTGCCGATCTTCGGTAGTGAGCATGTCGATAACGCGGTTGCAGGTACGCAGTGCGATCGCGTCGTCAGCTCGCTCAAGTTCGTGGCGAGGATACAGTTTGAGGATGGGCTCCGGCAGTCGCTGTCGCAGGGCAACGGACACCTGCGCCTTGGGCAGGGCAAACCCTAAGTAATGCAGCAGCGCGCGCTTGAAGTCTCGGTAGGTTAACTGTCGAACCTGCTGGCGAAACAGGTTGGCCAGGTTGGGGTAGCTAAACTGGCCTGGTTTAACCAGCAGCAGCTTGACCAAGTTCAGGGCTGCCTCACCGAGCAATGTTGGGTTGGGTGAGGTCTCCGTCAGCAGGTTGAACTGGGACCGGGCCGTATACATCGCCAGGTCAAACCGAAACTGCTCCTTGAGTTCGATGGACAGCGTTCGGGCAGCTTCTCGCTGCTCCAGCGGATTTTCCAGGTTGAGATACTGCGGTACGAGCAGGTACGACGTGTAGTGGTCGCTCCAGTGACGGTGCTCGTCGTACCGCGCGGCAAACAGCTTGAGATCTTTGAAGTCGTTGCTGCTGACGAAGCTACGCATCCAGGCTCGCAGCCGCTTGAGCACAACCGATAGCCCCGGGCGCAGCAGCTTGCGGTCTTCAAAGATTTTGATCAAATTGCGAATGGCGTCGGGATTGCGCTGTAGACCCCAGTTGTTGATCAAGATGTAACAAATTCGCTTAAGCGTGAATTGAAACTCTTGCTGATTGTTTTTAATAACAAGGGTATATAGCGCCACCGGCAATTCCGATTCGGTGGACTGCGTGTAGTCCACAAATAGGCGCTGAAATGTTGCCAAAACCTCGTCAGCAGGCTCTGTTTTTACAGTTTCTAAAAAGAAATCATAAAGCCGATGCTGCGCGTTTTGAATATCGTTGCCGATCATAACCACCATGGATAAATCGCTGTCCCTGATGATGTGAATTTAGTAAACTTTCTGGTCGATAAGCACCCGTAATCCCACTACTCACGGACCTCCCACGATTCCGGGTGGGTTTATAGTTGGGCTAAGACTTCAGTATTTTGGGAGAATAGTGAGTAGCAAAAGCTACGTTCTTCGGACTTAGGAAACGGCTTGATTCGGATTAGAGGGGAAAGACCAAACCCTAGGTCCAAAGCATTATCTCCTAATGCCTGAACTCGTCTTTGTTATTGGTTGTCTGTAAAGGGAACACCGTGCCGTGTAATAACGGCTACTTCACACTGCTATGCGTGGATACACGGCAAACTTTATTGAGGAAAAATTAAAATCAGTGCTTTTGTAAATCTAAGGGAAAGCGGTACAAAAAGCTAGTCCTAAAATTAGGACGTCTAGCCAGGGGTAGATGTACGGTCAGAAGCCGAGCCGTACAACTGCGAATGCTACGGTTCTACTCTGGGTGATGACACGCAAAAAAAATGACGCTGGTGAAAATTTACACCGCTACGGGCTGAGTGGCCTGAATCGTAAATAGCCGCTCAATCACCTCTGCAACTGCTTTGTCCGGTGTCGAAGCGCCCGATGTGACGCCAATGACCAACGGCCCGGGCGGCAGCCAATCCTCCAAGGGGATAGGATCGGCGTGCAGGGGTTTGTGAACGATGCGATTGCCAGGGCCAATGCGCTCCGGTCCATCAATGTGGTATGACACAAGGCCACGATCGATAGAAATCTCCTGGAGATGCGTCGTATTGGAGGAGTTGAACCCGCCAATCACGACCATCAGGTCGATGTCCTCATCGACCAACTCAAACATGGCATCTTGTCGCTCTTGGGTCGCGTCGCAGATGGTGTTGAAGCTCCAAAAGTGGTCGTTGAGGGTCTGCGGTCCATACTTTTTGAGCATGGTGCGTTCGAAGAGCTTACCGATCTGCTCCGTTTCGCCCTTGAGCATGGTGGTTTGGTTGGCGACGCCGACGCTGGTGAGGTGCTGGTCGGGGTCAAAGTTGTCTGAGTGGGCGTTTTTGAACTTGGCTAGAAACGCCTCGCGATCGCCCCCGTTGAGAATGTAGTCAGCCACGTACTGGGCTTCCTCAAGGTTCAGCACCACCAGGTAGGTGCCTGCAAAGGAGCTGGTGGCTACGGTTTCCTCGTGCTTGTACTTGCCGTGAATGATCGAGGTAAATGCCTTTTTCTTGTGCTTTTCGACCGTGTTCCAGACCTTGGACACCCACGGGCAGGTGGTGTCGACAATGGTGCAGCCCCGCTCGTCTAGCAGCTGCATCTCCTGAACGCTGGCCCCAAAGGCCGGGAGAATCACCACATCCCCAGCGGCAACGCCGGAAAAATCTTTAATGCCGTCGATCACTGGGACAAACTGCACGGCCATGTCTTGAATGCGCTGATTGACCCCAGGATTGTGAATAATCTCGTTGGTAATCCAGATGCGTTCGTTGGGAAAATGCTGCCGGGCTTCGTAGGCCATCGCCACTGCCCGCTCGACGCCCCAGCAAAACCCAAAGGATTTGGCTAGCTTAATGGTGACGGGACCGCGGGTGAACGTGTACTGCTGGTCGCGAATCTGCTGAATCAGATCGCTTTGGTACTCTGTAGCCAGCTGGCCTTCAACCGCGTCCTGCTCGCCAAACCCCTGGTTGCGATAGTAGTTGTCGGACTGGTTCAGCGCACGCTTAAAAGCTTTGGTATCCATAGAGAAACGGGGCAACGGCTCCCAGCAATGTCCCCTTTATTCTACGGGGTGAGGGGATTTTTATGGGGCTGATACGTTGCTAGCAAGCTCGGCTTAGGGTTGGAGTTCTAGCTGGCTGTAGAGCGCGATCGCAGCTCGCCATACCAAATAGCCCTCCCGATTGAGATGCAGGCCATCGGTGGTCAGGTCAGGTCTGAGATTACCTTCGCCGTTAGAAAACAGGGTATACAGGTCCAAATATTCAGCGTCATAGTCCGCTGCAATGGTCTTGAGAGACTGATTCATCGCCTGGATGCGGGTATTGGGCAGGGCTAGAAGGCGGTCGCGGCTTTCCCACGTGGCGGTCTCTGCGCCGTGGGGCAATATGGACTGCACGACAATCTGCGTTTCTGGGTGCTGCTGCGACAGCGCTTCCATAATGGCCCGGTAGTTTTTGATGATCTGCTTGTCGCTTTGACCCCAAATCAGGTCGTTGATGCCCACCATCAGAAAGATGGTATCGACCTCAGCTTGGTCGAGCAGCTCAAGTCGGGCCAGGACCCCGTCCGTTTTCTCACCGGAAATGCCCTGGTTCATCCACACCCGCCGACCGGGTAGCAGCTCTGTCGGGAACCACAGGCTGAGCGAATCTCCCAGCAAAATGGTGAGATGGTCGGGATTTTTAGCGACCATCGCGTCCATTTCAGCTTCAATCAGCGTTACCCACTGCTGGTAGTTCAGCCGCCGAACTTCGCCGACTTCTGGCAGAAAGAAGGCGGTATCAACCGGCTGTACGCTGGCCTGGGCTTCCGGCAGCACAGAAGGGGGCTCGGATCGTGGCTCTCGCCAAACGGCCAGCAGCGTGACAAAGAGCAGCCCATTCATTAACAGGGACAAAATGGCCCAGCTTGGTAGCTTGGAAAATCGAGTGTTGTTATCAAAGAAAGCCACGAAGCGCACCACGAGGTGTTGCGTCAGATTCTAAGGGGGAATCCACCAGAATGGTAGGTCTTGATGATGACTCTTCCCAGAATAAGTCGGATTATCGTCTTCGTCGCTTTGGTCTGACGAATTCGTCAGCGGCTATCGCCACGGTAACGGCGTTCACCAAAGGCTTTCATCTAAATCAGGGCAGGGCCAGGAAAGGGGGTATCGAGCCTGAAACCATCCGTTAAGGAACTAACGAGATACCCCCATGCCCAATGTGGCAAGTCGCTTTAAGCACAGGCTGAAAGAAACCTGAGAAAGTTGTGAGACAGCTGCAATCGATCGATGGCTGCACGTTACCGCATAGCGTAGTTGGATCGCCGCCGCAGCTTGCGCTGCTCTACGGGAGAGATGGCTTCTTTTAAGGCGCGCATCCGTAACGTGTGATGGTACACGTTCATTTGGTATATCATTTCATTGTCGAGATCTACAGCGGTGAGCCAGCCGCTTTTGGGGTGATATGCGCCCGTATCAATGTCTAACCAGCCGGGGCCTTGTGCCACTTGCCCTGGGGAGACGCCGGGCAGTGTAAAGGTGATGGTATGGCCCGTGATAATTAGCTTGTCGGTAAAGTAACGCTGCTCGTGCCCGTGGAATGACTCGCGGATCCAGCAGTATTCGTGGGTTGTTTGCTCAGCCAGGGACCGTTTGGGATTGACCCCAGCGTGAACGAGCCAAACATCGCCCAGATCGATGTAGTAGGGCAGTGTTTTGATCCAGTTGAGATGGTCGAACAGATTGTCTACGCTTTCATAGCTTGAAAGCGTAGCCTGTCCACCACTGTAAAGCCAGCCTTGAAAGGCTGGCATATGCGTTTCACCGTTTGGGAAGGCTTCGATTAAGAGCTGCTCGTGGTTGCCAAGGACGCAGGGGAAGCGATGTTTGCGAACGAATTCGACCACTTGAGCACTTTTGGGACCACGGTCAATCAAATCGCCAACGAAGTAAACCTGATCGGCGTCAGTCAGGGCGATGGATTCCAACAGGTTCATCAGGCCATCGTAGTGACCGTGGATGTCTCCAATAAAAATGCGACGACTCATTAAATACGACCAACCCAGAGAAGCAGCAACTCAGACGTTTGAGCGAATACTGCTAGCACAAGTACGATAGCAGACCCGTATGACCACTGCGATTTGCCAATGTTTTATCGTAACCGCTGTACCAGCTTTTAGTATCAAACGCGACCTAAAACAACCCTGAATATCACAAGCGGTAGAGATGCAATCAATCGACAGCAGTAATAGAAAAGATGGAAGAAGCAGCTGTTTGCTGCGGTTAACCCCAGTCGTTTGTAACCAATCAAGCGAAAACGTGTTTGATTTGGTTTGTTGGGCTGAGCCTATTATGCCTGTTTCGCTCTAGAGAACATCAAAGTTCTCTAGAGCCTTTCAGAAGGTTTATGGAACAGCCCACTACTTAGTGGAGGCGTAAACTTCGTCATCTGCGAGCGGACTGCCGTCCTCAGCTTCAAGGACAAACCCTGCATCCCGAATCATGGCGTAGTCCTGCTGGGCCGACTGTCCGGGTGTCGTCAGGTAATCGCCAACAAAGATGGAGTTGGCCGCGTACAGGGCCAGGGGCTGCTGCGATCGCAGATGCACTTCTCGACCCCCGGCAATCCGAATTTCTTGGGCGGGCAGCAGCAGCCGGAACAGGCACAAAATTCTGAGGCAGCGCTGGGGCGTCAGGTTACCGCGATCCGCAAAGGGGGTGCCTGGAATGGGAATCAGGAAGTTGACCGGCACGCTAGTGACGCCGAGCTCCCGTAGGGAGAGGGCCAGACTCACAATATCGTCGTCGGATTCACCCATGCCCAGAATCCCACCAGAACAGGTGGTTAACCCTGCCGCTTGGACCGCTTGGACGGTTGCCAGCCGGTCTTGAAAGCCGTGGGTGGTGCAGATTTGCTCGTGGTGAGTTTCGGCAGTATTGAGGTTGTGGTTGATGCGGTCTACGCCTGCGGCCTTGAGTTGGTGGGCCTGCGCCTCATTCAGCAGGCCCAGGGTGGTGCAGACCCGCATGGGATACTCGGCCTTGACCGCGCGTACGGCAGCCAAAATGCCATCAAAGACTTGAGGGGAGGGGGAACGGCCTGAAATGGCCATGCAAAATGTCCCCGCCTTCAGCTGATGCGCCCGGTCCGCCGCTGCCAGGATCTTATCCTGCGTCATCAGCGGGTATTTTTCGATATCCGCTGCCGAGACCTTGGATTGGGAACAATAGTGGCAGTCTTCGGGGCAAAGGCCGCTCTGGGCATTTAGCAGAAAATGTAGCCTGACTCGGTTTCCCCAGTAGTGGTGTCGGACCCGGTAGGCCGCTGCTAGCTGTGCCAACAGCGCCGTATTAGGAGCCTGTAAAACGCTGAGGCTCTGCGATGGTGTAAGCACTTCTCCAGCTAGGGCCTGATCGGCCATGCGTTGCCACTGGTGATCTGCTGGGGCCGCTGTGGCTGCCATAGATGACGAGGAGGATGCGATCGCAGGGGATGGAGCCATAACGGTAAGCTGCCAGCTTGTGGCAGAAATCTATACTGTGTATCGATAGGATCAGTGTCAATGATCGGTGTCAAAGTATATCGTTAATCCCTGCTCGACCTGTAGCGCTGCCACAAAGGTTTGTATGGGGTTTGTACGGGGTTTGTATGGCTCCAACGCATTCTACCAACTCGAAATGCCAGCTCAACGCACCATGACTACCCCCGTTCGTCCCGCGCCACTCACCCGTTCGATTACGTTGATTCGCCATGGTCCGCCCACGGTGTCATTGCAGACGCGGATTCGGGGGCGCGACTTTCGCCAGTTTGTAGAGCGTTACGAAGCGGCCAAGATTAACCTACGGGCAACCCCACCCGAGTCGGTTAAGCGCATCATGCATGGGGCAACCCGTGTGTTTGCCAGCGATCGCCCCCGCGCGCTGCACACCGCTGAGCTGCTAGAAACGCCCCAACCGCCGATTGTGGACCCTCGCTTTCGGGAGATTGAGTTTCCTGTTGATTTTCCCCTCTATTTTCAGCTGCCTGCTCTGGTCTGGACCGCACTGGCGCTGTGTATTTGGCGATTGGGCTACAGTCCCCGCTGTGAATCGTCGGCAGCGGCTAAACGCCGTGCCCGTATGGTGGCCCACTTACTGCAAACGGAGGCCCGGTGCGCGAGCCCGATTGTGCTAGTCGCCCACGGTGGCATCAATCGTTTGATTGCCAAGGAACTGCGACGGGCGGGTTGGCAGGGACCACGGCTCCCTCACAGCCGTCACTGGGGCTGTACAACCTACAGCATTTAACTGCGCCAGAACTGCGCCAGAACTGCGCCAGATCGAAGTCTGGGGCTGTGAAATTTAGGCAGGTCAGCCCCATTGTTTCAGCGTAGTAGGTGTTCGACCGGGCTTAGTTGACTTGCCAGCGTAGGGTAGCTTCTGCCAGACGCTGACCGTACAGACGTGCGGTTTTGAGGTCTCCGGGGTGGACCTCGGGTGGGGCGTCGCTCATGTCGGGGGCACTGCGGCCCATAATGCCGATGAAGGAGCCCAGACGGTTTACGCCGTCGTCCTTGCCCTGGTACTCGCTGGGAAAGTCTGGAAAGCCGACCCAAACCATGCCGTGTTGGGCCGCGTTAATCGCCATGTATAGCAGGGTGCCCTGCTTATCGCCGCTGGGGGAGCCTGAGTGGGTGAATCCGCCCGCGATCTTGTCCTTCCAACCCTGCTGAAACCAGACTTCGCTCGCGGCATCGATAAAGCACTTGAACTGGCCCGATACGCCACCCATGTATGTCGGGGAGCCAAACGCGATCGCGTCTGCCCCATTCAGAGCCGACAGTATAGCCTCATCTCGCCAGCGACCACCCTGAATCTGGTCACCAGTAATACGGAGTAACTGGGCGGTGACCCCATTCACGCTTTCTGCACCTTCGCTTAAGGCCTCTGCCATCTGGTGTGTGTGACCCTGCCCAGAAAAATAAACGACTGCAACAGTAACCATAGACCCGCCGATATAAACAGAGCTCGAACCCACCAGTTTGACTGTAGTTCGATACTCTTGAACTTGTCTAAGGTAAGCCTATTTCCAGGCCAAGTCTGATTGAATTCAGCTTTCTTTAAAGAGGGATAGCAACCGGCAAGGGGTTGATCCAGGTTATGAGTAACGGATCTTGCTGTAAGGAATGGACAGCCATAGTCTGAGGCTAAAGCAAGTGCTCGAGGCCAAAAATCCCGACGTTGACAACCGTAACCGCTGGGGAATATTAATCATAGTTGAGTGCTGCTAACTTTCTCAGAAATGCTTTCTTGAGGAACAGCGTTTTGGGTGGGTTGTTAGTCCGCAGATATTGAGCTTCTTTTAGGTTGAAATTGTTCTTGATTGTGCACATGCGTGAAGTGCGCTGGATAGACACTACCCATTAGACCTGACTTAGGTCCTGATTCAGGCAATCTGTTCAGTAAGATGCCATGACCTGTTCTGTGTAGCCCCATACTCATAGTGATCCTGATGAGAGGTCCCTTGCATCAAGGTGTCGCTTCAACGCCAACAAATTTTTGATGTGTCGTCAGGAACCCATAGCTTTGTCTATGTATTATTTTACACAAGGAGTCGAAGCCCAACGGGTACGGTACTCCCCTAAAACTTTTGAGAAGTTGTTCTAGACCTTTTTAGCCACCGCATTTCATATAGGAATTTCACAATGAAAATTCACGGCGTCGAAGGTATGAGCCAAAAGCAGCTCACCGCCGAAATTAGCAATGGCGGTAAGTTTGTCATTTTTCAGTACTGCTTTTCTGTTGTATTTATGAGCTTTAAACGGCGCTCAGATATCTATTTTATAAAAGGGACTGAAAACGCTGTCTTGAAAGGACTGAAGTTTACCCTGCTATCTGTTGTTTTGGGGTGGTGGGGAATACCTTGGGGCATTATTTTTACGCTGCAAACGTTGGCCACCAACCTGGGTGGCGGCAAAGACGTAACACAACCCGTTCTGGCTTCTCTGAACGAGTCTGCGGCCTAGTCTAGCAACCCACAACAAAGCTGAGCCGGGTTGTAGTCTAATGCTTGAGGGTTTAATGCTTGAGACAATGGGGCTGTAACGAGAAATCGAATCTTGCTGGGGCGCTGTAAAAATTCTGGAGAAACGTCCTCACAGGGGCAACTGGAGGCGATTGTGAGCAAAACGTGTGTCACTGATTGACAGGGTCAACAGTTTCTAGGAGCGCAGCCAGGAAAAAGACTGCTGATTAGTTGTTGCAAGTCTCTTTAACGTACAGCCTGGCAATGCTTTCCTTAACCAGCTTGATGATTTCATCGCGGTGGCAGGTAACATGCGTTCTCATAACTTCGAGGCCAGCCTCTAGGTTACGCGTTCGAATCGCATCCAAAATTTGATGATGCTCTTCGTAGGTGGCTTGGCGCTGTTCGGAGTTCTCTAACGAAACCCACCGAACAAAGTGTAGCCGCTCGTTCATGACTCGAATAGCTCGCGACAGTTCTGAGTTGTTGGATAGATCGGCAATCTTCTGGTGGAACTCCTCATCCCGCCTAACCAGGAGTTCTGTTGAAGACGCCTCGGACACAAAACAGATATCGCGGCCAAACTCGGCCAAGTCATTGATATCTTCTTCTGTTGCTCGTTCGATAGCCAGGCACAGACTCATTTCTTCGAGCTGTTGGCGCACTTCGTAAAGGTCGATAATGGTCTGGGCCTCCAGTGAGCGGCAGAAGAAGCCCTTATTTGGTACGAATAGTAGCCAGCCCTCTGCGGTTAAGCGGTTAAACACTTCTCGCAGCGGCGTACGGCTCACTTCAAACTTTTTCGAGAGGGCAACTTCGTTAAGTCGCTCGCCCAAGCGAAATCGATAGTTCACCAGGAGCGTTTTCATCTCGTCGTAGACCTTATCAACCCGACTGGTTGTTTTGGATGCACTTTTCAACATGTTCACTAATGGTAGATGAGCGATTCAGGCTGATTTTGATTACAACAGCTGGAACTCTTGAGTCGCTTTCTCAAAAGTTACCTGTAACTGTGCTTGACCGTGGGAACAAATCTGTTCGAGGGTCCGAAATCACCCTGACGTATGGATTCTAATACAATGCTGTACGCTTTTTGAGGAGAAATATGCTGGTACAACAATTTGCTTAAAAAAATCTTAAATAGGGTATACAGTAGCGGCAGTAGACTGCGTGTAAGTACCGAATCCTGATCTTTTAGCAGTTTTATATTTTCTTTTGATCCCCTTGCCTGTACAATTTTGCCTGCAAGCAGCGGAGAGAGATTGTGTACAGTGCTGATACTGTGTAGAACCTGGCGTGCGGTAAGAACCTAAGGCTGCGAACTCATGCCGCTTGTGGCTAGGGCAATGGCAGGCAAGAGTGGCTGGATTGCCTTCAGTGGCTTGCTTTCACGGGTAGGGTGACGCGTATCAGTTGAGGCGTTGCGCTACTCCAGGATACTTTGTTTCGTTGTTTTACAAAAGGTGAAAATATAACCGTTCGCGTAAAGAGAGACTAAGTCCAATAAAGAATGTGGGCTTGGGGGAAGGTTGCTCTAATTGCATGCTCAAAAAACTGCCGCAGCTCCTTCATCGTTTCTTTGGTGTAGACGTACTTGGTGCCGCCAAACTTATTGCGTTTGACGCTGCGGTTCTCCTTGTCTAAGTCCAGCTTGCTATTGGGGTACCACCCTTGTAAAACTTGCTTAGATCCAGGAGTAAATCGGTGAGAAATTAGCTCAAAGGTGAGGTCACAGTCAAAGTTGAGCGCGGCGGCTGCGGCTTCTAGCAGCTGACCGTATTCGGTTTGCCAGTCTTCAATCGGCATGATCGGTGCGATAACGAGACCCACCGGATAGCCTGTCAGAGCGAGCTTTCGCACCGCTGCTAGACGTTCTGCAATGGAGGCGGTACCCCCTTCAAGCTGGCGTGAGATGGTTGCGGCATTGAGGCTAAAGCGGCAGCGGGTGTTGCCGTTGTGGGGCAAGTCGGTCAGACCATCGACCGCGGCAAACTTAGAGACCCATCGCAGCTGCGCGCGATCGCGCGTCCCAAAATACCGGATGCACTCTGCCAAACTGCCGGTTAAGTGTTCGATACCCAACGGATCGGTGTAGCAGCTTACCTCGTAAGTTGTCAGCCGGTCGGGCTTTTCGTAATGCTTCAGGTTGTCTAAAATCTCGGGCAGGTTGGCGTAAACCCGAATCATTGGCGGTCCCTGTAGGCTGCCCGCCAGGTAGCAGTACTGACAGTGCGCCGGACAACCCTGAGCCAGATGAAACTGCCAGTCAGCAGACGGTGGAATCGAGCTGAGCCTCAGCTGCCCCTGGGGCGCAACCACGACGGCCATCGTCCGCTTGGCACGGCTGTAGGTCTCACGCTTCGTTTCGCCTTTTATGCCGGTAATGCGATTCTGGCGGAGCTTCACGACCGGCAAGTCAAGCTGCTGCGCCCGCTCTAGAATACGCTGCCCCCAGTCCAGCTCTAGGGCGGCAGGGGTAAAGAGCACCTGTTCAGGTTTCCAAAGGCGGGTCTGAGCTTGATTGCTGGGGCGAGTTATGAGCTGTACCATGCCGTGTAAGAAGCGTGTATGGCTTCAGGATAGGCAGTGATTTTTGGAATTGCCTGTGTCAGAAGTGATATTGCAACAGGGATTAGCGACCCAGCCGAGCTAACCGCCTGTCAGCTTAGCTTTGACCAACTGCTGTACTTTTCCCCCGTCGGCCTGACCCTGCATGCGCTTCATCGCCGGTCCCATGACTTTGCCCATGTCGCGGGGGCTGCTGGCACCGGTTTCGGCAATCAGCTCGTCAATGACGGCTTCAATTTCTTCATCGGAGAGCTGAGCCGGGAGGAACTCGTCGATGATAACCAGCTCCTGGGCTTCCTTATCCGCCAGGTCAACCCGCCCTGCATCCGTGTACTGCTGGATGGCGTCGCGGCGCTGCTTTGCCATTTGGGTGAGAATGGCAATTTCCTGGTCTTCGGTCAGCTCGGTCTGGCCCTTAGCACGGACATCAGATTCTTTTTCAAGAATCAGCTTTTTAACGCCTCGAACCGTTTCCAGGCGAAGCTTGTCCCTGGCTTTCATTGCGGTTTTGATTTCGTCGCTGATGCGGTCTTTGAGGCTCATTGCGGATGCGGTGGGAAAGGGAAAAGTTGAAGGGTAGGGACGCGAGGGGAAGCCTTATCCCAGTTGATTTTGGGGCAAGGGCGAAGGGGAAAAGGTCAAGGGAGTTGGCTGCTCCCTTATCAAACTGCTACTCCTCAGCGGTATTTGGGGGGAGTCAGGAGAAAAGCGTCAGAAAACAGAAGTTGAGCTGAAACCGCTTCTGTCTTCTGTCTTCTATCTCCTGCCTCCTACCAGCGCTTAATATTCGGGTACCGAAGCATCTACTTCGCGGCTCCAGGCCTGAATGCCACCCACGACGTTAGTGCCTTCGATGCCCGCGTCTTTGAGAATGGCCAGGGCTTTGGCAGAGCGGCCCCCCATCTTACAGTGGGCAATCAGCCGATGGCCGTTGACCAGGTCGCGGACCTTCTCGACGCCGGAGCCGTTTTCGATGTCGCCCAGGGGGACCAGGATGGAGCCGGGAATTTTGGCGATTTCGTACTCGTTGGGGTTGCGCACGTCGAGCAGTACGTAATCGTCGCTGCTGCTATCTAACAGCGCTTTTAGCTCAGTCACAGACATTTCTTTCATGTTGGCCTTTTGCTCTGCTTCAGCAGCTTTTGCTTGAGGAATACCACAGAACTGTTCGTAGTCGATCAGCTCTTCAATGACGGGGCGTACAGGGTTGGGGCGCAGCTTGAGTTCCCGGAAGGTCATGTCTAGGGCGTTGTAGAGCAGCAGTCGCCCGTTTAGGGTTTTGCCAGAGCCCAGGATGATTTTGACGGTTTCGGTCGCCTGAATCGTCCCGATGATGCCGGGTAGAACGCCCAGCACACCGCCCTCGGCGCAGGAGGGAACGAGTCCCGGCGGTGGGGGCTCGGGGTACAGGTCGCGGTAGTTGGGACCGTCTTCGTAATTGAAGACGGTGGCCTGACCTTCGAACCTAAAGATAGAGCCGTAGACGTTGGGCTTGTTGAGCAGCACACAGGCGTCGTTGACCAGATAGCGGGTGGGGAAGTTGTCGGTACCGTCGACCACCACGTCGTAGGGCTTAAGAATATCCAGCGCGTTCTCGGCGCTGAGCCGGGTTTCGTAGAGGTCAACCTGGCAGTGGGGGTTAATTTCGAGAATGCGGTTCTTAGCCGATTCGATTTTGGGCTTGCCCACCCAAGAGGTGCCGTGGATGATCTGCCGCTGCAGGTTGGAGTGATCCACAATGTCGAAATCGACGATGCCAATGCGGCCTACGCCTGCGGCAGCCAGGTAAACCAGCAGCGGTGAGCCCAGTCCGCCAGTCCCGATGCAGAGTACGCTAGCGGCCTTGAGCTTTTTCTGGCCTTCTAGACCGACCTCCGGCAGGATGATGTGACGGGCATAGCGCTCGTAGTCGTCTTTGGTGAGTTGGATGTCATCCAGGTCGGGATTCAGCATGGTCGGTAGGTGAGATGAGTTCAATCAGGGACGAGCGTAGGTTGGGTTAGGTCGTAGGTTGGGTTGGGGCCGTAACCCAACAGCCAGATTCAGAAGGGAAACGGAACTAGCCCAACGGAACCCAGCAATAAAAGGGATGGCTTCAGCGGTTCTTCGATTTTAGGCGTTAAGGGCAATCTTCGATCGAGTTATGTTGCTTTGGCGGGTATGGTGACTGACGCTGTCACGGTCATGGTCTCAGACTGGAACTGATGCTGGT